>CALYTB010000081.1 GCA_945486035.1 uncultured Clostridia bacterium | reverse complement strand
GAGCTGCACACCATTGTGGGCGCGGGCAAAACCGAGGGCAGCATGGACGCGGGCAACCTCCTAAAGCCGCTGCTGGCCCGGGGCGAGCTGCACTGCATCGGGGCAACCACCCTGGATGAGTACCGCCAGTATATCGAGAAGGATGCCGCTCTGGAGCGGCGGTTCCAGCCGGTCCAGGTGGATGAGCCTACAGTGGAGGACACCATTGCCATTCTGCGTGGCCTGAAGGAGCGCTACGAGGTGTTCCATGGTGTGAAAATCGCGGACAGCGCCCTGATTTCCGCCGCTACCCTCTCCCACCGGTATATCACCGACCGCTTCCTGCCGGACAAGGCCATCGACCTGGTGGACGAGGCCTGCGCCCAGATCCGCACGGAGATGGACTCCATGCCCACGGAGCTGGACGCGGTGTCCCGGAAGATTATCCAGATGGAGATTCAGGAGGCTGCTCTGAAGAAGGAGGAGGACCCCCTGTCCCAGGGTCGTCTGGAAGAGCTGCGCAAGGACTTGGCGGAGGAGCGGGACCGCTTCAACGCCATGAAGGCCCAGTGGGAGAATGAGAAGAACGCCATCGGCCGGGTGCAGCAGCTGCGGGAACAGATCGAGGATCTGAACCGCCAGATTGAGGCCGCGGAGCGGAATTATGATCTGGAAAAGGCCGCGGAGCTGAAATACGGCCGCCTTCCCCAGGCTCAGAAGCAGCTGGAGGAGGAGGAGCGCCGTGCCCAGGGCAATAAGGAGGGCAACATCCTCCGGGACCGGGTGACGGAGGAGGAAATCGCCAGGATTGTGGAGCGCTGGACCGGAATTCCCGTGTCCAGGCTGGTACAGGGAGAGCGGGAGAAGCTGCTGAATCTGGCTGACACCCTCCACAAGCGGGTGGTTGGCCAGGACGAGGCTGTCCAGGCCGTCACCGAGGCCATCCAGCGCAGCCGGGCGGGAATTCAGGACCCGGGACGGCCCATCGGCTCCTTCCTGTTCCTGGGACCCACCGGCGTGGGCAAGACGGAGCTGGCAAAGACATTGGCCCAGGCCCTGTTCGACGACGAGAACAATCTGGTGCGGATCGATATGTCCGAGTATATGGAGAAATTCTCCGTGTCCCGCTTAATCGGAGCGCCTCCCGGATATGTTGGCTATGAGGAGGGCGGCCAGCTGACGGAGGCCGTCCGGCGCAAGCCCTACAGCGTGGTGCTGTTTGACGAGGTGGAGAAGGCCCACCCGGATGTGTTCAACGTGCTGCTGCAGGTGCTGGACGACGGGCGGATCACCGACTCCCAGGGCAGAACCGTGGATTTCAAGAATACCATTCTGATCCTGACCTCCAACCTGGGCTCCGAGTACCTGCTGAATGGGATTAACCCCGACGGAAGCATCGAGGACAGCGCAAGGGAGCAGGTGGAAGCCCTGCTGCGGCGTTCCTTCCGTCCGGAGTTTTTGAACCGGCTGGACGAGATCGTGTTCTACAAGCCCCTGACGAAGGAAAATGTGACGAAGATCATCGACCTGCAGATCGACAAGCTGAACGCCCGTCTGGAAGAGCAGCAGATCCGGCTGGAGCTGACCCAGGCCGCCAAGGACGCCATTGTGGATGCGTCCTACGATCCTCAGTATGGCGCCCGGCCCCTGCGGCGGTATGTCCAGCACACCGTGGAGACCATGCTGAGCAAGCGGATTCTGCGCGGCGACATCAATCCGGGTCAGACGGTTACTGTGGATGCCGAAAACGGCGAGCTGACCATGCGGTAAAAACAAAGAGACGGAGGTGCGCCTCCGTCTTTTTGCGTTATATGAGGGAAAGAAAGATAAATTGGTGTTTGGCGCGCAGCGCTCATGGCTTCCCCTTTGGGGAAGCTGGCACCCCAATCGGCTCTTCGGAACCGATTGGGGTGACTGAAGAGGTTTGGTACAGGGTAAGTATTCGCTGTGCGGTTGGTAAAGAAGCTGCTTTTCGGAGTTTCTCCATATATTACATCGTGTTTGTTATTGTTGCCGCTGGGTAAACCTCTTCCGCCCCAGTGTGCGCACTGGGGCACCTTCCCCAAAGGGGAAGGCAAGGCGCTACGCGCCAAACACCAATTTATCGCTCTGTGATATAAAAAAGCACCGCCCCGGGTGGGGCGGTGTGGGGGTTAGAGCATGGCGAGGATCTGAGCCTTGGGGCGGGCGCCGACGGACTGGGTGACGATTTCTCCGTTCTTCATCACCACCAGGGTGGGGATGCTCATGACCCGGAATCGGGCGGCCAGCTCGGACTGCTCGTCCACATTGATTTTGCCTACCTTGATGTCGGAGCGTTCCTCGGCGATTTCGTCCACGATGGGGGAAACCATCCGGCAGGGGCCGCACCAGCTGGCCCAGAAGTCCAGCAGCACGGGCTTGTCGGAGGAGAGAACCTCCTGCTGAAAATTATCCTTGGTAATCGTAATGACTGACATAGTATTGTCCTCCTTTGCTTGAAATGTGTTGTTAGTATAACCGATTTCGGCGGTGAGTTCCGGGATTCTGTTGCATAAGAGCGACAAATTGGTGTTTGTCGAGATGTTTTGGAAATCCTGGAATCACTCTGTAGGGGAGCCATTCATTTGAATTATGGAATGATTGCCACTGGCAATCATTGTAATTCTGATTCGCTGCGCGGAGCACCACTCCCGGCGGTGAAATGTACCGATTATATGAGCATTTCGGCGAAAACGTACTGCGTCACGGGAGCCATGAATGGCTCCCCTACAGTAAGAACGCAGTGTGTACGAAATCGACAAACACCAATTTATCGGATTGTTATTTGGCCAGGTATTTGCCGCCTTTGGATTTGGGGGCGGGGAGATGGTCGTAGATTTTGCGGACGATGAAGGTGCCCAGGAACGCGAAGCCGATGCCCGCGAAGAAGGAGAAGATGACGTCGGTGGGGTAGTGGACGTACAGGTACAGCCGGGAGAAGGTCACCAGCACGGCCAGAATCACCGCCGGGATGCCCATCCGCTTGTCGTGGATCAGCAGCACCGTGGAGGCCTCGAAGGAGGCGATGGTGTGGCCCGAGGGGAAGGAGAAGTCGTGCTGGGCGGCAATCAGCAGCTGGATTTCCTTGCCGAACTGCTTAAGCTGGAAGTCATAGGGCCGGGGACGGGCGATCAGGGGCTTCAGGGTGACATTGCACACAAGAACCCCCAGAATCAGGGCCACGCCCATGGACCAGCCCACCTTGCGGTACTTGGGGATGAACAGCAGCACCACAGCCCAGGCAATCCAGAAGATGCCGCCTTCGCCGAACAGGGTGATGATGGGCATAAGGAAGTCCAGGACTCCGCACTGCAGGTGGGCCTGGATCCATTCCAGAATGGGAAGGTCAAAATTGACCGCGAAGAAAGTCATAATCGCTTCCATGATTTGGCTCCTTTCGGTAACGCGAATGTGGGGGCTGATTCGGCTGGCGGAGAAATTGGTGTTTGCCTATTTGTTTTGAAAATGCTGGAATAACACTGTAGGGGAGGCATTCATTAGAATTATGGAATGATTGCCACTGGCAATCATTGTAATTCTGATTCGCTGCGCGGAGCACCACTCCCGGCGGCGAAATGCTCCGATATCACCAGCATTTCGGCGAAAACGTACTGCGTCACGGGAGCCATGAATGGCTCCCCTACAGTAAGAACGTAGTGCGTACGAAATCGTCAAACACCAATTTGTCTGCCCACCGGGGTGCCTCTGCGGGGTTAGATATCCTCAAACAATGCGTAGAGGGTCATGGGCTCCAGGGTGCTGCCGGCGGGGAGGGTTACGTTGCCGCTTTCGTCGGGGACGAACATGATGGTGAGGGTCTTGACACCCTTCTCGTCATAGCTCTCCCGGACCCAGCCGGCGAATTTCTTGCCCTCGGGGGCGGAAATGATGGGGGTGGTGAGGGAGGTGGCATCGTTTGCCACGAAGCCGGTGGTCAGCACTTCCTCCCCGTTTTTGAAGGTCAGGCGCACCTCACCCACGGGCTTGGTCACGTCCTCGTTGGTCATGTCGTAGGCAATCCAGGAGCTGCCCTGCTTTTTGAAGAACAGGGTTGTGTTCACCGGGAACTGCTTGAGAGAGCCGTCCGTCCGGGTCACGTCCAGATTCATGCTCACCCGCACGGAGAACAGCTCGTCCGTATACCGGCAGTAGGCGCTGAGCTTCTCGTCGGAGAACTGGGCGCCGTTGTTCTTCTGGGTCCACCAGATCTCGCTTTTGACGATGGAATTGTAGGTGGAAGACTTGGAGTCGAAATACTTAGCCACATCCCGGGCGCTGGCTTTCTCAATCATGAACAGGGCGTAGGTCTTCACCGCGTTGAGGGCCACATTCTTCTCGTCCTCGCCGATGGTGTTGGCAACGGTCTGCTCGGTGAAGGTGGCGGTTTCGGGATCATAGCTTACCTCCATATCGTTTCCGGCATCATCCTTCACGGTGACCGTAGGCACGGCCATCAGACCCGTGATCTCCTGGATGCAGGTGCGGATGCCGGTGGTGCCCATGGGCAGGTATTTTTCGGCGATGGTGGTGGCGGTCTGGATGGTGAAGCTGTCGTCCAGAGCCACGCCGTTGACGTAGGCCGTGTGGCCGTCCATCTTCTCAATGCGGAAGCTCTCCTGCCGCTGGAAGAACAGCTCAATGTCTCCCAGCTGCCAGTTGGGAATGTCGGTAATCTTCTCGCCCTCGCCCTCCAGGGTGAAGGTGGCAACCTTTTCATCGCCCAGCTTGACGATGTATTTCTTGTTGCCGGAGAGGCCTGCGGAGGTTTCCATATAGCTCATTTCCTTGCCCTGGGATTTCTCCTCCATATAGGCTACAAACTGATCCCGGCCTTCGTAGGTGGTGTCCGCGATTCCGGCGGCATCATACAGCGCGGCCCAGTCGGGGTCCCGGAACAGGGCATCGAAAACCTCCTGGCACTTGGTGGTGGGCTGGGCGGCCTCAAAGTCCGTCAGCCAGCCCCGGAGCCAGTTGAGCCCCACATAGGTGGCCACGAAGAACAGGAAGATGAACAGGAAATACAGGGTGTAGAAGATCACGCCGCCCAGACGGGGACCTCTGCGGCGGGGCTCCTCCTGAACAACAGCCTGGGAGGAGCGGCGCTGGGCCTTGGTGGGGGCTTCGGCGGGGACGGGCCGCTGGGACTGGGCAGGGACGGCATCCTGTTTGGGCTGGGGACGTTTGCCGATAATATCCTGCTCGGCAGCGGGACGGGGGGCGGGTGTGCTGCTCCGCTGGGCAATGATTGCGTAAATATCGGAGTTGCCGCCTTTGTTTTTGGAGTCAAATTTACCCTGATACATACGTTAACCCTCCTTCCCGGGACGAACCATCCAGAAGTTCGGCATTTTTCTGGGCTCGGCCTGAATGACGGAATAGGTGTTCATCATCCGCACCTGACCGGCCTCGCCATAGCGGCCGTAGGTATCCCGGTAGAGCATGACGGAGGAGGAGCCGCCGTCCATGTTGCAGGCGTTGACCGCGCCGTACTCCAGCATGATGTCAATGATGTCGGCATAGGTGCCGCCGATGGAACCGGCCTGACGGCCGTCAATGCACAGGAAGATTACCGCGCCGTCGGAGCGTTGGCCCAGGGCGGTCCGGGGGTTGAAGCCAGAGGCGGAGTTATAGGCCTCCATGCTGACCTCGCCGTTCATAATCAGCACCGGGCCGAAGCAGCAGCCGTCCCGGATGTTCAGCTCCATGGCTTTGTCCGCGGTCATGGTCTTGGCAACCACCATGATGTTGTCCTGGTTGAAGCCCACGAAACCGTCCTCCGGGGCTTTGCCGGAGTTCCAGCGGACCTTGCCGTCCGCGATGACCAGACCCTCGGGGGTGCTGCCCACCTCGGGACCGGCGGTGCCGTTGTCAAAGAAAGCGCCGGCGTTGACGGCGGCAATGGCACCCTCGGTTTCAATGACCTCGGTGATCCGCTTGCCGGGAACGTTCCGGGAGAAATTGCCGCTGGTGGAGGTGGCCATGTACACCTGCGCCGGGTCCCGGATAATCATGATGTGGGCGTTGTAGGTTTTGCCCTGAATGTCCTCCACATAGATGCCGTCGGGGTAATCGGCCCATTCGTCACTGGCGCCGCCCAGGGAACCGGTCTGAATCACCACCTGGGAGGTGTCCGTCACCTCGTCGGGAAGCTCCGCATCCACATTCTTGCGGATTTCCGCCACGGTTTCCTCATCCAGGAACAGCCCGGGCACCCATTTGGTGGCGCTGGCTTCGGTCAGGGACATGGTCAGAATCTTCCGGGCGGCGGGAGAGGGACCGTTGAACACCAGGTTCATCACCAGGCACAGCGCCGCCACGGCAAGGAGAATCACCGTGAAGAGCAGCAGGAAGAATCTGCGGACAATCCGGCCCAGCAGGCCGCTTTTCTTCTTTTTCTTCGGCATGGGGGCGGGCGCGCTCTGCCGGGGCTCCTGGAAACGGGGGCCGCCGCGTTTTGTTTCGTTCATAGCAGACACCTCTTACTTGGATTTTTGCGGTGCGAAGACCCAGCGCTGCTGGATCGTAAAGCTGACGACAAAGAGTACGGTCATCACCAGAATGTGGATCAGCGTTCTCAGGCCCGCCTGGGTTTCGGCAATGCCGAACAGGGAGTAGATTCCCTGATTCAGCAGCCACTGCACCAGAAGCTGGGGGATGGCCAGGGCATAGTAGCGGAGCATGGAGGCCCCAGTGCTCACCTTCGCATGGAATACCAGCTTCTTGTTCATGAAGAAATTCAGCAGGGAGGAGACCACCCGGGCGCCCACGGTGGACACGGCGCTGAGGGCCGGGTCCAGCAGGATGCCGCCGAGGCACCTGGACAGCAGGTACACCATGCCGGAATCCGCCACGAAGCTCACCAGGGAGCTGGCGGTGTAGCGGAAGAAATGGGCCAGAATCAGCTTGTAGATCCGCCAGGAGTCGGCAATTACCCGGAAATGGGAGCTCTTGTTCTCCTCAATGTACACGGTGCGGATCTTTACCTCGTCAAAGGGAATGCCGTTATTTTTAAAGGCCAGCAGCATGTTGGTTTCGTACTCGAACCGGTCGCCGTAGACCTCGTTCAGGGTGGGCAGGTACTTCCTCGGGATGGCCCGGAGGCCCGTCTGGGTGTCGGAAATGGTCATGCCGCAGAAGATTTTGAACACCAGAGAGGTGGTGTGGTTGCCGAACCGGCTCCGGGAGGGCACATCCGGCAGCGTAAAGTCCCGGCAGCCCAGGATCACATGGTTTGATGCCAGCATGGCCTCGGTACACGCCCGGGTGTCCGCCGGGTGGTGCTGGTTGTCCCCGTCCACGGTGACCACGCCCAGACAGTCCGGGCGGTTTGCCAGGACATAGGAAAAGGCGGTTTTCAGCGCCGCGCCCTTGCCCCGGTTGACTTCATGGGTCAGCAGGTGGACTTCGGGGTGCAGCCGGGCCGCATCCTCAAAATAATGCAGGTTCTCCGGTTTGCTGCCGTCGTTGACCAGGACGATGTCGGAAAAGCCGTATTCCAGCAGGCCGTCAATCACGGCGGTGAGCTTCTCGTCCGGGTCCAGGGAGGGCAGAACGACAGATACATTGGATAGATCACTCATAATGCTTCCTCAATTGCTCCTTAGGGTATTGTTACTCATAATAACGTCACTATACTATATCACAGATTGGGGGATTTGCATAGCATTTTCCGCAAATTTTTAGAATTGTGTCGAGGAAAGATTTGGGAAAGCCCCCTGCGCTTGACAGTGGGGAGGGGGTGTGGTAGATTTAGGTTGGAAGAAAGAATAATTGGTGTTTACAGCACTTGTTTAAAGTTTCCTGTCATTGCGAACTGGCTCGCAATGACAGCATAACTTTATAAACAACAATTTATCTTTTTCATGCCCCCTGTTGGGGGGGAGGATAGAGGTGTGTTGCAATGAAAAAAACGGGAAAGGGAAGCCGGTTTTGGCTGGCGCTTACGATCTTCAGCCTCACGGGCCAGGTGGCCTGGGTGGTGGAGAATATGTATTTCAATGTGTTTGCGTACAGGATGTTCCACGCCAGTGCCGGGGCCATTTCCCTGATGGTGGGGGCCTCCGCTGCGGCGGCTACGGTGACAACCCTGCTGATTGGGGCATTGTCCGACAGGATCGGCAAGCGGAAGCTCTTCATCTGCGGAGGCTACATATTGTGGGGCGTGACCATCTGGAGCTTTTCATTGATTCGAACGGATGTCATCGGCAGGCTCTTCCCGGCGGCGGTGAGCGCGGCCTCGGTGGGGGTCAGCCTGGTGATTATTATGGACTGCGTTATGACCTTCTTCGGCTCCTCCGCCAACGATGCCTGCTTCAACGCATGGCTCACGGACATGACCGCAGACGGTGGTCGGGGCGCTGCCGAGGGGGTCAACTCCATGATGCCGCTGCTGGCGGTGCTGGTGGTGTTCGGAGGCTTTATGGGCTTTGACCTGGACAAAAGCGAAAGCTGGAACAGCATTTTTACCATCATCGGTGTGGTGGTTACCCTCATCGGCATCGCGGGGCTGTTCCTGCTGGAGGAGCCGAAGCTGGGGCAGCGGGAGCGGCAGAACTACTTTGCCAACATTCTCTACGGCTTCCGGCCCCGGGCGGTGAGGGAAAACCCGGTGCTGTACCGCACACTGCTGGCGGTGGCGGCCTTCAACATCTCCATTCAGGTGTTCATGCCCTACCTGATCCTCTACTACACCGTGTCGCTGGAAATGGATAACTATGTGCTGATTATGGCCCCGGCCATTGTGCTCGCGGCGGTGTTCACGGCGGTCTACGGCCGGGTGTATGACCGGGTGGGCTTCCGGCGGGCGGTGATCGCCCCCATGGTGCTGCTGATGGCGGGGTA
>CALYTB010000080.1 GCA_945486035.1 uncultured Clostridia bacterium | reverse complement strand
GGGGCGCCGACCGGATGTGCTCCTTCGGCGACTGGGTGGCGCTGAGCGATGTCTGCGACGAACTCACCGCGAAGCTCATCGCCCGGGAGGTTTCCGACGGTGTCATCGCCCCCGGCTATACCGAAGAGGCCCTGACCATTCTGAAGCAGAAACGCAAGGGCGGCTACAATGTGGTGGCCATCGACCCCGATTATGTCCCCGCCCAGCAGGAGACCAAGCAGGTGTTCGGCATCACCTTCCAGCAGGGCCGCAACAACTTTAAGATCGGCCCGGAACTGCTTCAGAATGTGGTCACCGAAAACAAGGAGATTCCCGAAAGTGCCAAGGTGGACCTGATCGTGGCTCTGATTACCCTCAAATACACTCAGTCTAACTCCGTCTGCTTTGCCTATGACGGCCAGGCCATTGGCGTGGGCGCGGGTCAGCAGTCCCGGGTACACTGCACCCGGCTTGCGGGCTCCAAGGCCGATACCTGGTTCCTGCGCCAGCATCCCAAAACCCTCTCCCTCCCCTTCCGCCCCGACCTGAGCCGTCCCAACCGGGACAACGTCATCGACGGCTACATCAACGGCAACGAGGAGGATGTGACCGCCGAGGGCAACTGGCAGAAGTATTTCACCGTCCGCCCCGAGCCCCTGACCGCCGAGGATAAAAAGGCCTTCCTCAGCTCCCGGCAGGATGTGGCCCTGGGCTCCGATGCCTTCTTCCCCTTCGCCGACAACATCCAGCGGGCCGTGGCCTCCGGTGTCAAGTACATCGCCCAGCCCGGCGGCTCCATCCGGGACGATCTGGTGATTGAGGAGTGCAACAAACACGGTGTTGCCATGGCCTTCACCGGGATGCGGCTGTTCCACCACTGAGAAAATTGACAATTCAGGTCAATTGCTGTTCTATCAGAAAATGCGATAAATTGTTGTTTACAGCACTAAAAAAAGAACTGTCATTACGAACCAGCGCGCCGGCTTCAGTGGCAATCCCCCGGATTTTCCGCCCAGCCCCCATCCTTCCACCCAAGCTGTCATCCTGAGCGAGCGCAGCGAGTCGAAGGATCTACGCACTGAACGAAGCTGAAATGTGAACGAACACGCCAGATCCCTCGACTCGCTGCGCTCGCTCGGGATGACAGGAGGAGGAACAGGGGGATTGCCACACCAGTCTGCGGACTGGTTCGCAATGACAGCGTATACTCGACAAACAACAATTTACCGTCCCATCGAAATCCACTCCACTTTTCAGGAGGTTTCTATGAAATTACTTGTCGTCGGCGGAGGTGGGCGGGAGCACGCCATTATCCGCTCTCTGAAAAAGAATCCTTCCGTCACGGAAATTTTTGCTCTTCCCGGAAACGGGGGCATCGCTCAGGATGCCACTTGCGTTCCCATCGGTGCTACTGATATTGAAAAGATTGTTGCCTTCGCCGTGGAGAATCACATCGATTACGCGGTGGTGGCCCCGGACGATCCTCTGGTGCTGGGCTGCGTGGATGCGTTGGAGGAAAAAGGCATCCCCTGCTTCGGCCCCCGGGCCAACGCCGCCATCATCGAGGGCAGCAAAGTCTTTGCCAAAAACCTGATGAAGAAATACGGCATCCCCACCGCCCGCTACGAAGTATTTGACCGTCTGGCCGATGCCCTGCGCTATCTCGACACCGCCCCCATCCCCACGGTCATCAAAGCCGACGGCCTGGCCCTGGGCAAGGGCGTGATCATCGCCTCCACCCGGGAGGAAGCTAAGGCCGCCGTCCGGGATATGATGGAGGGCCATGTTTTCGGGGCTTCCGGCGACCATGTGGTCATTGAGGAGTTTCTCACCGGCCCGGAGGTGTCGGTTCTCGCCTTCACCGACGGACAGACAGTAAAGCCCATGGTGTCCTCCATGGACCACAAGCGGGCCGGGGACAACGATACCGGCCTCAACACCGGCGGCATGGGCACTGTGGCCCCCAACCCCTACTATACCCCCGAGGTAGCGAATCGCTGCATGGAAGAGATTTTTCTCCCCACCATCGCGGCCATGAATGCGGAAAACCGAACCTTCAAGGGCTGCCTGTATTTCGGTCTCATGATCACCCCCGATGGCCCCAAGGTCATCGAGTACAACTGCCGCTTCGGTGACCCCGAGACCCAGGTGGTGCTGCCGCTTCTCGAAAGCGACCTGCTGACCGTGATGCGCTCCACTACCAACGGCACCCTTGCGGAAACCGAGGTGAAATTCGCCGACAAGCACGCCTGCTGTGTCATTACCGCATCCTCCGGCTACCCCACCTCCTACAAGAAGGGGTTTGAGATCACCTTCACTCCGGAGGCCCTGGCGCATAGCTACATCGCGGGCGCCAAGGAGGAAAACGGCAAGCTCGTCACCTCCGGCGGCCGGGTCACCGGCACCACCGCCGTGGCGGACTGCCTGGAGGATGCCATCCGGGAGGCCTACCGGCTCTCCGACGGTGTTCGGTTCGAGGGTGCCTACCGCCGCAGCGACATCGGCAAACGGGCGCTGCAGGCCCTGAAATAACGAAACTGGGAGGAAATGACCCCATGGTTTATCGTGTATATGTTGAAAAGAAGGAAGGCCAGCGCCACGAGGCAGAAAACCTCCTCAAGGAAATCCGCAGCTTCCTGCAGATCCACAGCCTCACCGCTGTCCGGGTTCTGAACCGCTATGACGCGGAAAATATTGACGAAGCCCTGTTTTCCTACGCCGTCAACACCGTATTCTCCGAGCCCCAGGTGGACGACGTCAGCTACGATGTCCCCCAGGGACAGACCGTGTTCGCCGTGGAGCCCCTGCCCGGTCAGTATGACCAGCGGGCGGACTCCGCCGCCCAGTGCATCCAGATCATCTCCCAGGGGGGCCGTCCCACCGTCCGCACCGCCAAGGTCTATGTTCTCACCGGCGCCCTGACGGAAAGCGAGCTTGCCGCCATCAAGAAGTACGTCATCAATGCGGTGGAGAGCCGGGAGGCCTCCCTGGAAAAGCCGGAAACCCTGGCAGCCCAGTACGCCACTCCCGAGACCGTGGCCACCGTCGATGGCTTCATCGCCATGGATGACAAGGCCCTGGCAGAGCTGCTGGACAACCTGGGCTTGGCCATGGATTTGGACGACCTGAAATTCCTCCAGAATTACTTCCGTAACGAAGAACACCGGGACCCCACCATCACCGAGATTCGGGTGGTGGATACCTATTGGTCCGACCACTGCCGCCACACCACCTTCTCCACCCATTTGGACAAGGTGGAAATCCACGACACCGCCGTCCAGGAGGCCTATAAGCAGTACCTGGCCGCTCGGGTGGAGGTCTACGGCGAGGAGAAGGCCGCAGCCCGGCCCCAGACCCTGATGGACATCGCCACCATCGGCGCAAAGACCCTGAAAAAGCGTGGAGCGCTTCCCGAGCTGGACGAGAGTGAGGAGATCAACGCCTGCTCCATCCACGTCACCGCCACCGTCAACGGCGAGGACCAGGACTGGCTGCTGATGTTCAAGAACGAAACCCACAACCATCCCACCGAGATTGAGCCCTTCGGCGGCGCAGCCACCTGCATCGGCGGCTGCATCCGGGACCCCCTGTCCGGTCGTGCCTATGTGCACCAGGCCATGCGGGTCACCGGCGCGGGGGACCCCCGGAAGTCTCTGAAGGACACCCTTCCCGGCAAGCTCCCCCAGCGCAAGCTCTGCCAGACCGCCGCGGCGGGCTATTCCTCCTACGGCAACCAGATTGGCCTGGCCACCGGCCACGTTGCCGAGCTGTACCACGAGGGCTATATCGCCAAGCGCTTAGAGTGCGGCGCGGTGGTTGCCGCCGCTCCCGCGGGGAATGTCCGCCGGGAATGCCCCGCACCCGGGGATGTGGTCATCCTTTTGGGTGGCCGCACCGGCCGGGACGGCATCGGCGGTGCCACCGGCTCCTCCAAGAGCCACAACCTGAAATCCCTCACCACCATGGCCTCCGAGGTGCAGAAGGGCAACGCCCCCGAGGAGCGGAAGATTCAGCGGCTGTTCCGTGACAGCAAGGTCACCCGCCTCATCAAGCGCTGCAATGACTTCGGCGCGGGCGGCGTTTCCGTGGCCATCGGCGAGCTAGCCGACGGTCTGCGCATCGACCTGGATGCCGTGCGGAAAAAGTACGAGGGTCTGGACGGCACGGAGCTTGCCATCTCCGAATCCCAGGAGCGGATGGCCGTGGTGGTTACCCCCGAGGATGCCGATGCCTTCATCGCCGCTGCCGAGAAAGAAAACCTGGAAGCCTACCGGGTGGCGGTTGTCACCGAGGAGGCCCGGATGGTCATGACCTGGAAGGGCCGGGAAATTGCCAACCTGTCCCGGGCGTTCCTGAATACCAACGGCACCGTGAAGCACGCCGACGTGGAGGTCGCTTCCTGTGACCGTGCCGGACAGGTTTCCGAACAGCCGAATCTCCGGGGCATTGCCCAGGAGCTGCGCTTCGCCTCCCAGCGAGGTCTGGTGGAACGGTTCGACGCCACCATCGGCGCTGGAAGCCTGCTGATGCCCTTCGGCGGCAGGAATCAGTCCACCCCCGCCCAGGCCATGGCCGCCAAGCTCCCGGTGCTGCCCGGGGAGGAAACCGATGCCGCCAGCGTGATGGCCTGGGGCTGCGACCCGGAGCTGCTGAGCGCCGATCCCTTCCGGGGCGCCCAGGCCAGCGTGGTTTCTTCCATGGCAAAGATTGTAGCCGCCGGCGCGGACTACAAGAAAGCTTACCTGACCTTACAGGAGTTCTTCGAGAAGCTGAGAAACGAGCCTGAGCGCTGGGGCAAGCCCTTCCAGGCTCTTCTGGGTGCCCTGGATGCTCAGCTGGGCCTGGGCGCTGCCGCCATCGGCGGCAAGGACTCCATGTCCGGCACATTCCTGGACAAGGATGTGCCTCCCACGGTGATCTCCTTCGCCATTGCTCCCTTGAAAGCCGGGGAGGTCATCTCTCCCGAGTTCAAGGAGCCGGGCCATCCCGTCTACCGCTTCGGCCCCTCCGGCCTCAGCTATGGGAAGCTGAAGGAAAGCTGGGAGAAATTCCATGGGCTGTGCCTTGCCGGAAAGGTGAAGGCCGCCTGGGCCATGGATGCCGGCGGCGAGGGTGAGGCCGTTATGAAGATGTCCTTCGGCAACTCCATCGGCTTTGCCTCCGAGCCCGGTGCCGTGATGCAGTTTGGGCCCGCCTACGGCGACATCGTGGCGGAGCTGACCGAGGACTGCGATTTTGGAGTGCGCATCGGCCACACCACCGCCGAGCCCGTCATCACCATCCGGGACGAAAGCGTCTCCATTGAAGAGCTGTACGCCCTGAACACCGCCGTTCTGGAGAAGGTCTATCCCACCGAAACCGTGGAAACCACCGAAAAGGTGCCCACCTTCTCCGCTCCCGGTGTCTGCTCCCTGGCGCCCGCGGTGAAAACCGCCAAGCCCAGGGTCCTGATCCCCGTGTTCCCCGGCACCAACTGCGAGTACGACTCCGCCCGGGCCGTCATGGCCGCAGGAGCCGAGGCGGACATCGTGGTCATTCGCAATCTCACTGCCGATGATGTGGCCCGCAGCGTGGATGATGTGGCAAAGAGAATCTCTGAAAGCCAGATGATCTTTATCCCCGGCGGCTTCTCCGGCGGCGACGAGCCCGACGGCTCCGCCAAGTTCATCACGGCGTTCTTCCGGAATCCCGCCATCAAGGAGCAGGTCATGCGGCTTTTGGACGACCGGGACGGCCTGATGTGCGGCATCTGCAACGGCTTCCAGGCCCTCATCAAGCTGGGTCTGGTGCCTTACGGCAAGATTATCGACACCGATGCCAGCTGCCCCACCCTGACCTACAATACCATCGGCCGTCACCAGAGCCGGATTGTCCGTACCCGGGTGGCCTCCAACAAGTCCCCCTGGCTGAGCCTCACCAACGTAGGCGATGTGTACAACGTGGCCATCTCCCACGGCGAGGGCAAGTTCTTGGCAAGCCCCGAGCTGGTTGCGAAGCTCTCAGCAAACGGTCAGATCGCTACCCAGTATGTGGACCTGGAGGGCAATCCCACCATGGATGCCGCCTTCAACCCCAACGGGTCGGTCTGCGCCATCGAGGGCATCACCTCCCCTGACGGAAGAGTCTTCGGCAAGATGGGCCACAGCGAGCGCATCGGCAGGAATCTTTACCGCAACGTCCCTGGCGCATACGACATCCGCATGTTCGAAGCAGCAGTCAAATACTTCAAGTAACCCCCACCCCCGCTCTGGTTTCCAGAGCGGGGGTCTCGTCATCCAATCCGTACGACAAATTGATGTTTGTTGAATAAACGCTGTCATTGCGAGCCAGTGCGCACACTGGTGTGGCAATCCCCCGGTTGAAAATGCTGTCATTGCGAACCAGTCCGCAGACTGGTGTGGCAATCCCCCGGTTGAAAGGAATCGGGTAACGATTACCGCCAAAAATCGTGGCGACTCCCGTATTCCCTGGTGCTTTTCGGTACATTTCCCCACTAACCGGGGGATTGCCACGACCAGTGTGCGCACTGGTCTCGCAATGACAGCTTTTTTCAAACACCAATTTATCGTCCTCTTACAAATCCCTTGACAATTCCTCTTCTTCGCTCTATAATAAGTATAAGCTTATTATACTAAACTATTGCTTAGGAGGTGCACCATGACCCAGCGGGAAAGACAGATCCTCCAACTCATTGAGGCCGACCCCATGATCTCCCAGCAGGCCATTGCTCAGGCTCTGGGCATCACCCGTTCCAGCGTGGCAGTCCACATCTCCAATCTGACCAAGAAGGGCTGCATCGCGGGCAAGGGCTACGTCCTGCGCACCGGAAGCTACGCCGTGGTGGTGGGCGGGGTCAATGTGGACATCTGTGGCCGTTCCTTCGCCCCCCTTGTGGAGGCGGATTCCAACCCAGGCGTGGTTTCCACAAGTTTGGGCGGCGTGGGCCGGAACATCGCCCACAATATGAGCCTGATGGGGCTGGATGTACGGCTGCTCACCGCTTTCGGCGATGACCCCAACGGTCATCGGGTCTCCGCCTCCTGTTCCGAGCTGGGTATTGATGCCAGCCATGCCCTCCGCCTTCCCGGAGCCGCTACCTCCACCTACCTGTACCTGACCGGCCCTGACGGGGAGATGGCCCTGGCGGTTTCCGACATGGAAATCTGCCGCCGGATCACCCCGGAGTATTTGTCCGGGAACCTGCCCCTGCTGCAAAGCGCCCAGGTGGTGGTGGCGGATACAAACATTCCCGAGGAATCTCTTCGGTTCCTGGCGGAAAACTGCTCCGTTCCCCTCTTCGTGGACCCGGTTTCCACCGTCAAGGCAGAAAAGCTGCGGCCCATTCTCAATCGCATCCACACCCTGAAGCCCAACGCCCTGGAGGCCTCCATCCTGTCCGGGATCGAGATTGACAACGACACGGATGTGGAGCGGGCAGCCGACCGCCTGCTTGAAATGGGTGTGCACCGGCTGTTCATTTCTCTGGGTGCCCGGGGGGTCTACGCCGCCATGGACAAGCAGCGGATTCATCTTCCAAACCTCCCCGGTCATATGGTCAACACCACCGGCTGCGGCGATGCTTTCATGGCCGCCCTGGTCTGGGCATATCTGGAAGGTATGGACCTGAAAGACACCGCCCTGTCCGGTCTTGCCGCCGCCTGCATCGCCATGGAATCCCCCGAAACCATCAACCCCGCCATGTCCGCCGAAGCAATCAAATCCCGCACACGAACATAAATTGTTGTTTAACGCCCCGATAAAACGCTGTCATTGCGAGGAGCGCAGCGACGTGGCAATCCCCCGGTTGAATGGAACCAGGTAACGATTACAACCAAAAATCGCGGCGATTCCCATTCTTCCGGGTGGTTTTCGGTACATTTCTCCTCTAACCGGGGGATTGCCACGACCAGTGTGCGCACTGGTCTCGCAATGACAGCAAAGACGTACAAACACCAATTTACCAAACAAGTCATTTCAGCTATTATAATATAAGGAGAGTCTGTTATGAATCTGAACAAGTATCTTGATGTAAATCCGGAGGTTGCCCAGGCGATCCGGGAGGGCCGCCCGGTGGTGGCGCTGGAATCCACCATCATTTCCCACGGAATGCCTTACCCCCAGAACGTGGAAACCGCCCTGAACGTGGAGCGGATCATCCGGGAGAACGGGGCCGTCCCCGCCACCATCGCCATCATCGGCGGCCGGCTGAAGGCTGGCCTCACCGCCGAGCAGATTGAGTACTTCGGCAAAAAGGGCCGCGCCATTGCCAAAGCCTCCCGCCGGGATCTGGCGGTGCTCTGCGCCCGGGGCGAGGATGGTGCCACCACCGTGACCACCACCATGATCATCGCCCACATGGCCGGCATCAACATCTTCGCCACCGGCGGCATCGGCGGTGTCCACCGGGGCGCGGAGACCACCATGGACATCTCCGCCGATCTGGAGGAGCTGGGTCATACCCCCGTGATGGTCATCTGCGCCGGAGCCAAGTCCATCCTGGATCTGGGACTGACCCTGGAGTACCTGGAGACCAAGGGCGTGCCCGTCATCGGCTACGGCACCGAGGAGCTGCCCGCCTTCTACACCCGCCAGTCCGGCTTCAAGGTGGACTACCGCATGGACAGCCCCGAAGAACTGGCCTCGGCCTTCAAGGCTCAGAACGACATGGCTCTGGGCGGAGGTATGCTGGTAACCAACCCCATCCCCGAGGAATATGCCATGCCCCTTGACACCATCAACGCCGCCATTGACCAGGCCATTGCCGAGTGCAATGCCCAGGGCATCCACGGAAAGGAGACCACCCCCTTCCTGCTGGCCCGGGTCGCCGAGCTCACCGGCGGCGATTCCCTGGCCTCCAACATCCAGCTGGTCTACAACAACGCCAAGCTGGCCGCCCAGACCGCAGATGCATACTGCAAGCTGTAAAATTGCAGCAGGCTCCCTTCCGAAAACCGGAAGGGAGCCTGATTCTTGTAAGATAAATTGTTGTTTGAAGATTTCAAACGCACTTCGTTCTTACTGTAGGGGAGC
>CALYTB010000079.1 GCA_945486035.1 uncultured Clostridia bacterium | reverse complement strand
CGCTGTACCCCAACATCACCGTGAATCTGCGGCTGTACACCGACTACGGCAAGATTTACAACGATGTGATTACCAACATCGCAACCAACACCACTCCCAACGTCTGCATTACCTACCCCGACCACATCGCCACCTACCTTACCGGCGAGAATACCGTGGCGGTGCTGGACGTGCTGGCAGAGGACCCCCGCTACGGCTTTGGGGGCAGTGAGGTGCGCTTTGATTCCCCCCGCCGGCAGGAGGTAATCCCGGAGTTCCTGGAGGAATGCGTGATAGAAGGGAGCCTCTGCGCCATCCCCTTCATGCGCTCCACGGAGGCGTGTTATGTCAACAAAACCTATGTGGAGAAGCTGGGCTATACCCTGCCGGATAAGCTGACCTGGGACTTTGTCTGGGAGGTTTCCGAGGCGGCCATGGAGAAGGACACGGATGGGAATTTCCGCCTGAACGGCCAGAAGGTGCTGATTCCCTTTATTTACAAGTCCACGGACAATATGATGATCCAGATGCTGCGCCAGAAGGGGGCGGGGTACTCTTCTGAGGACGGAAGCATTCAGATTTTCAACGATACCACCCGACAGCTTCTGCTGACCATTGCGGAGCACGCGGGGACCGGGGCCTTCAACACCTTCAAGCTGGCCAGCTACCCCGCCAATTTCCTCAACGCGGGGCAGTGTATCTTTGCCATCGATTCCACGGCGGGGGCCACCTGGATGGGCTCCGACGCGCCCCTCATCGACATTGCCGAGGACAAGCTGGTGCCCTTTGAAACCCAGGTCATGACCATCCCGCAGTTTGACCCGGAGCAGCCTCAGATGATCTCCCAGGGGCCCAGCCTCTGCGTTTTTCAGAAGGAGGATCCCCAGGAGGTGCTGGCAAGCTGGCTGTTTGCCCAGTTTCTGCTGACGAATTCCGTGCAGATTGCCTACTCCACCACAGAAGGGTATGTACCCGTCACCTCCAAGGCCCAGGAAAGCGACGATTATCAGCAGTACCTGGCCCGCAGCGGTGAGGACAACGATTATTACTACTCCGTCAAGATCGACGCGGCGAAGCTGCTGCTGGAGAACACGGAAAACACCTTCGTGACCCCGGTGTTCAACGGCTCCGCCTCCCTGCGCAACGCCGCGGGGCAGCTCATCGAGAATGTGAACAAGGGTGTGCGAAGAGGCCAGCGCTATGACAACGCCGCCATCGATAAGCTCTTTTCCGAGGTGACCTCTCTGTACCGGTTGGATCAGATTCGGCCCAGAGGGGATGCGGGCCCCCTGCCTGCGGAATCCAAGCTCCTGCTTGGAGGCCTTGGCCTGTGCTGGCTGGGCATGGGAGCCTATGTGCTGCGGGAGAAGCTGAAAAAACGCTGAAAACAGCTTAAGCAGCCCCGGAGGTATTCCTCCGGGGCTGCATGGCGTTTTGGATACTTTCCTGGGGCTATTCCCCGGCGGGTGCGGCGATGTATCGGGCAAGCACATTAAGCAGGGTTTTCACATTCACCGGCTTGGAGATATGCTCGTTCATCCCGGCATCCAGTGCCCGGCGCTTGTCCTCGGCGAAGGCATCCGCCGTCATGGCGATGATGGGGATTCGGGCAAGCTCCGGGTTGGGAAGCTTCCGGATTTCCCGGGTGGCCTGATAGCCGTCCATCACGGGCATCTGGATATCCATGAGCACCGCGTCGAATTCCCCGGGCCGGGCGCTTTGAAGGATTTCCACCCCCTGGGCACCGTTGACTGCCTCGGTAACCTCCAGCCCCTCCTGGGTGAGGATCTCCCGGGCAATCTCCCGGTTCAGCTCATTGTCCTCCACCAGAAGGATCCGTTTGCCCTGAAGATCCGGTGTCCGGGACGGCTCCTGCCGCACCGGGGCCGGTGCCACGGCTCCTTGAAAGGCGAATACAAACTCCGTCCCCTGGCCGGGCTTGCTGGTGCAGCGAAGGGTACCTCCCATCAGCTCCGCCAGCCGTTTGGAAATGGCCAGGCCCAGGCCTGTGCCCTGCACGCCGCTGGCGGTGGAATTCTCCGCCCGCTCAAAGGCATCGAACATCCGCTTCTGGAATTCCTCGTCCATGCCGATGCCCGTATCCTGGACATGCAGCGCGAACCGGGCAAAGCCCTCCTGCTCTTCGGGCAGCTGGGCGCAGCGGAAGGTAACGCTGCCTCCCGGGGGCGTAAACTTCATGGCGTTGCTCAGCAGATTCGCCACCACCTGGGTAATCCGCAGATAGTCGCCGTAGATATAGGGGGTATGGGTCTCGTTGATGACCTGCAGCTTCAGCCCCTTCTCCTCCATGGGAATCCGGAACATATCCACGAACCGGGATATATGCTCGCCCACGTCGATGATCTCATGGTTTAAAATCACCTTGCCGCTCTCGATCCGGGACATATCCAGAATGTCGTTGATCAGGCTCAGCAGATGCTCACCGGAGCGCCTGGACTTTTCCAGGGCATCCAGCACCCGGTTGGGATCGTCGATGTTCCGCCTGGCCAGCTCGATAAAGCCCAGAATGGCATTCATGGGCGTGCGGATATCGTGGGACATGTTTAACAGGAAGATGGTTTTGGCATGGCTGGCGCTGCGGGCATCCTCCAGCGCCTTTGCCAGGTCCTGACGGAGCTTGCGTTCCTGCTGTACGGTGTCGGTAATCTCCCGGGCGGACACCAGGAAAGCCTTCCGCTCGCCCACATAGATCAGGGAGTAGGCCATCTGGAAATAGAACCCCTGGGAGGCCAGATATACCGGCGGGGCGTACCGGTCCGCCTCCGACAGTCTGCGGCGGATTTCCTCCACCCGGACATAGTCCATCAGCTCGTCGCGGATGTTTTCGTCCACCAGGGTGTCAAAAATATAGCGAAGGGCTGCGGTATAGGTCCCCTGGGCCAGAATCTGATCCGAGAATGCCCGAATCCGTTCATTCTCCGTCTGGTGGGAGAGCACCTGCTCCGTTTCCCAATCCAGAATCCAGTAGGCGGATACCCCGCTGGCAAGGGCCTGAATGACCCGCTGCTGGGTTTCGTAGGCCTGATCCTGAATCTTTTGCTGGGTGATGTCGTAAACCGTCAGGGTTGCCACCACATCCCCGGTCTGGGAGTTCTGGGTCAGAATGATCTCCTGGCGGCACCAGAACCGCTTCTCCTTCCGGACGACCCGGATAACTTCGGTGATGTGGGTTTCCCCGGCGGCGAACCGGCGCAGCAGGTGCTCCGGCAGGAACATCCGCTCCTTCTCCGCCTCGGTCAGCCCCACAATGTTCCGGTTCCAGATCCGAACCGTATCGGAATACCGTCTGGAGGGAAGTCCTCCGCTGAGGAGCATGCTCTCCATGGTGATTTCGGGATTTTTGGGTACGGACAGCTCCATGACGGTATCCTTTGTCAGGTTTACCACCAGGAACTGCAGGGCGTTGGACAGCAGGGTGTTGCGGTAGCGGGTGGCGTTTTCCCGCTGAATCCGCAGTGCCTGCAGCGATTCGTGAACGCTGTACTTCTGGAGCAGGACGAACACGCAGCAGATGGCCAGAACCACGCCGTAGCCGTGAAGCTCCAGCCCAGGCTCCAGCAGCTGCACACCCTCTGTAACCAGGACGGGAATCACCACGCTGGCCGCGGCCAGGGCTCTGCGCCGGACAAAAACGCTCTGGGACTTGCGCCGCAGGCGCAGGGATACCGCGGCGGAAATGATATAATACGAGGTGACGAGAAGCCGGTCCACGACATTCCACTCCCCGGGCTGATACCCGTTGGCGGCATCCACCCGGAACAGCCACTGGGTCCAGATGGAGCCAATGGAGAGGGTTCCCAGCAGAATTCCGGGAAGCATCACCGCCAGGGTATTGCAAAGCCTGCCGGTAGTCATCAGGTACAGATATTGGAAGCAGGCATACCCCAGCATGGCACACAGGCAACGGGATACGGCGCAGAAAATCCGGTGCTGCAGGGCGCTTCCTCCCAGCAGCTGCCAGAAGGTGGAGCACTGGATGTAAAGCATTGCCAGGAAGATCAGTGCCAGAAAGGCGTTTTTCTCTTTGGACTCCTGTTCGGAAATCATACCGCCGATCAGAATCAGCAGCAGCGCAACGCAAAACAGATTGCCGAAAATATAGGCAAGCGCCGGCATAGTGAAACCTCCCTTCCCACGCTCCGCTTCAAAACCGCACCCTTCATCGATTCAAAGGACTGTTTTCGGTCACGGCTATTATACCTGTTTTTTGCGGTCGGCGCAACTGCGATTTGCTGTCTTTCCCTGCCGTTTCCCGTCGATTCGTTCCCGGTAGGGGGGAGCCGACTTGCGCCCGTGTGACAATTGTGGTATACTGCGTAAAAACGCCAAAGGAGTACACACGGATGAAGTACACACATGTCCTGTTTGATCTGGACGGCACGCTGCTTCCCATGGATCAGGATGTCTTTGTCAAAGCCTATTTCGGGTTGCTGGCCCGGAGGATGGCTCCCCGGGGCTACGATCCCCGGGAGTTGGTCAACGCCATCTGGCAGGGAACCGCCGCCATGGTGGGAAACGACGGAAGCCGCACCAACGAGCAGGTGTTCTGGGAGTGCTTTCAGCAGCGCTTCGGCCCCCGGGTTCTGGAGAATATGCCTCTCTTCGAGGAATTCTACCACACGGATTTCGAGCTGGCACAAGAAAGCTGCGGCTATACCGACCGGGCAGCCGCAACCGTCGGCCTGTGCCGGGCCCTGGGCTTTCAAACCGCGCTGGCCACGAACCCCATCTTCCCCGCCGTGGCAACCCGGGCAAGAATCCGCTGGGCGGGGCTGAAGGCGGAGGATTTCGCCCTCATCACCACCTACGAGAATTCCCGCTCCTGCAAGCCGAATCTGCTGTATTACCGGCAGATCACCGAAAAGCTGGGGGTATCGCCCCAGGCCTGCCTGATGGTGGGCAACGACGTGCAGGAGGATATGGTGGCCCGGGAGCTGGGGATGCAGGTGTTCCTGCTGACGGACTGCCTGATCAACAAGCAGTCCGCGGACATTTCCCAATTCCCCCACGGCGGTTTCCCGGAGCTTCAGCGCTTCCTGGAACAATGCGCCCGGTAACCCCAACACACAGATCAACCGCGGGATAAATTGTTGTTTGTAGATTTCAAACGCACTTCGTTCTTACTGTAGGGGAGCCATTCATGGCTCCCGTGACACAGTACGTTTTCGCCGAAATGCTGGGGATATCGGAACATTTCACCGCCGGGAGCCATGAATGGCTCCCCTACAGTGTTATTCCGACATTTTTAAAAACTGATCTGCAAACACCAATTTATCTTCCCCACAACATACCGTTCTGGAGGTGCTTTTATGAATCGATTGTTGGAAGTATGCGTGGACTGCCTGGCTTCGGCGCGGGCGGCCATTGCGGGAGGGGCGGACCGGCTGGAGCTGTGCAGCGCTCTGGCCATCGGCGGGCTGACCCCCTATACCACCCTGCTGGAACAGATTCGGGAGGAATCTTCCATCCCCGTTCGCTGTCTCATGCGGCCCCGGGCGGGGGATTTCTGCTACAGCCCGGAGGAAATTGACCTGATGGCCCGTCAGATCCGTACGCTGCGCGCGGCGGGGGCCGACGGCTTCGTCATTGGCTGCCTGACCCCGGAGGGCGATCTGGACGGCAGCGCCATGGCCCCCCTGCTGGAGGCGGCAAAGGGCGCCGGATTGACCCTCCACCGGTGCGTGGATGTATCCCGGGACCCGCTGAAAACCTGCCTGGATGCCGCCGGGCTGGGCATAGACACCGTGCTTACCAGCGGCGCCGCCGGGAGCTGTAAGCGTGGCATGGACACCATCCGCCGGATGCTGGAGCTGAACGGACCGGAGATTCTGATCGGGGCGGGGGTCAACGCCGGGGTGATTGAAGCGTTCCTCCGGGAACTGCCCCAGGCCCGGGCCTTCCACATGAGCGGCAAGCGGGACATTCCCAGCGCCATGGTGTTCCGTCGGGAGGGGGTCCCCATGGGCATCCCCGGCTTTGACGAGTGGCATTTCCAGCAAACCGACGAAACCGCCGTGAAAGAAGCCAAAGCTGCCCTGGCACGATGAGAAATCACCCCAGGGCATCCGAAAAACTGCCCCTTCAGAGGCAATACCATCTGCTTTTTTCCCCGACCGTCACAAAGCCCAGACGTTCGTACAGGCGGATGGCGCGCCGGTTGGTGGAGGCCACCTCCAGGCGGATGGGCTCCCCCTCCGCCAGGGACATCATGGTGTGCATCACCCGCTCTCCGGCGCCGCGCCGCATGGCGGCGACGGTCTGAAGCGTTCCGTCCCGCAGCCACCCGATCCCCAAAAGCTGTCCGTTGTCATGGATAAAATAAGCCCCCGGCTCCCGAAGAATGTCCTCCTCGTCCCGGGTTTCCAGGGTCGCGGCGTTGTCCACCGGGCGCATGGCCTCGTTGCACAGCTGCCGCCACCGGGCTACCGTTCCCTCTGTCACGGGGAACAGGCAGGCCAGCTTCTGCGCATCCACCCAGGCCGTCCCCCGCATTTCCAGCATCACCGTATGCAGCGGCCGCTCCGAAAGCTCCGGGTGCCCCTGGGTGTACACCCGCTCCGCCCCTGCCAGACGGCAAAAGGCGGCGCACTCCTCCACCAGCTGCTCCGCGGCTCCGGGCACGGCCTCCCGGATTCGGATATAGGCCTCCCCACGGTAGGGAATCTCCTTGAGAATCAGCCCGGCGACCCCGTATTCTGTGGCAAAAAATGGAAAATCCTTCACCGTATTCCCCCTTTTTCCTACATCATAGCACACATTTTCTGCTGCCGCAAGGGCTCTGAGCCGCGGGAAAACCGGGGCTGCGGTACCCGGAATGCCCGAATACATTGTGCAATATGCACATTTTTATAGGTGCAATATGCAGCAAAACACCGAGGAATCCTCCAATCTTTTTGAATATGTTGTTAATCCGCCACATTTTCCCTTGATTTCCACATTTTTTAATGTATAATATCATTTGTACATAACCCGTCGGAAAGGAGGTTCATTCCATGAAGAAAATTATCTGCAAGAAGGAGTACGATACCGAAACCGCCACTCTGATCAAGAAGTATTCCTTTGGTAAGCTGGGCGATCCTGCCGGTTACGAGGAGGATCTGTACCAGACTGAGGGCGGCCTGTATTTCCTCCATGTTGGCGGCGGCGAGGCTTCTCCCTATCCCACCGAGGATATCATCCGCATGGCCAAGACCAAGGTCAACGAGTGGATTGAGAATCACTGATTCTGATCTCCGCAATGCGCGAAACCAACATTCCGCCTTCGGCGCACCCGCGCCGGAGGCGGATTTTTTCATACACAGGGGCGATAAATTGGTGTTTGTCGGGCCATGCCACGATTACCTGTCATTGCGAGACCAGTCCGCAGACTGGTCGTGGCAATCCCCCGGTTAGGGGGAAAATGTATCGATGATTGCCCTACAGAGCGGGGAAACATTACGATTTCTGGTGGTAATCGTTACCTGATTCCTTTCAACCGGGGGATTGCCACGCCAGCGTGCGCGCTGGCTCGCAATGACAGCATATCTTTACAAACAACAATTTATCGGGCTTCCTGGTTTTGGCGGAGGGATTCCAGGAGGTCAATTACATCCGTCAGGGAATCCGCCAGGGCGAACAGGAGGGACTTGGTGTCCCCGTCCGGTTGGTCCTGGTCGGGGACCATCACGTCCATACATCCTGCCCGGTGCGCGGCGAGAATCCCCACGGGGGAGTCCTCCAGGGCAAGGCAGTTTTCGGGGGGCAGGCCCAGCGCAGCGGCTCCCGCCAGGTAGATGTCCGGGGCGGGCTTGCCGCAGGGGACGTCCTGGGCAGTTCGGATGGCCGCGAAGCTTTTTTCCAGCCCTAGGGGAGTCAGGTGCCGCAGTACCCGGTCAATGGGGGTGGCGGTGGTGATGGCGGCGGGGATGCCCTGCTTATGGAGGTAGGCCAGCAGCTCCCGGATGCCGGGCTTGGGCTCCACGCCGTGCTCCTCAATGTAAGCATCCATCAGTTCACAGCGTTTTAAGCGCACCTGCTCGTAGTTGAGCTCCGGACCGAACCAGCCTTTCAGCCGGGCTTCCCCCGCGGCCCGGTTCAGGCTCCGCATGCCCAGGGCATGCTCCCGGGTCATGGGATAGCCGCAGGCAATGGCCGCCTCCTGCCAGAAGCGGGTGTAGAGCTTCTCGGTGTCCAGAATCACGCCGTCCATATCGAACAAAACGCCCCGGACAGACCTTGCCCGCTGGGGCTGATAAATCGAATAGGCCATGAAATGCCTCCTGACAAAATTTGGATGGGAATATAAATTGTTGTTTAGCGGCTTCGCCGAATTGACAATTGACAGTTGACAATTATGGCATCCTTTCAGAATGATCAAAATGCCCAAATCCAACTGTAGGGGAGCCATTCATGGCTCCCGGCGGTAAAATGTTCCGTTTTTACTCCGCATTGCGGCGAAAACGTACTGCGTCACGGGAGCCATGAATGGCTCCCCTACAGTAAGAACGCAGTGTGTACAAAACCATCAACACCAATTTATCGCTCTTTGATTCCTTATTATACATATTTCTTCCCGGAATGGTAGGGGGTAAACGCAAATTATTCCCTTCTTTGGAAAGAATTAAGGGGATCTTAAAGAATCCCCCTCTTTCATCTTAATAATCTTGATGCTATAATGATGCCACAAAGAGGAAAAAGGAGGCGGGGAGAATGTACAACATTCTGATCTGCGACGATGAAAGCGATATTGTGAACGCTCTGAAAATCTATCTTGCGCCGGAGGGGTATCGTCTCTTCGAGGCGTTCAACGGAAAGCAGGCCCTGGAAATCGTTCGGGAGAACGACATCCACCTGATTTTGCTGGATGTGATGATGCCGGTGATGGACGGGATCACGGCTACGTCCCGGATCCGGGAGCTAAGCAACGCGCCCATTATCCTGCTCACCGCCAAGTCCGAAACCGAGGACAAGGTACTGGGGCTGAATGTGGGGGCGGATGATTACATCACCAAGCCCTTTGTCCCCGTGGAGGTGCTGGCACGGGTTC
>CALYTB010000078.1 GCA_945486035.1 uncultured Clostridia bacterium | reverse complement strand
GCGGCGGTCTCCAAAACCGTAGGCTCTGGGTTCAAGTCCTAGTGCCCCTGCCAAATTAGAACCGTTATTAGGATACAGAAATGTGTCCTAATATGGTTCTTTTTTGATTTATAGACACTATTTTGGATACAATTAGGAAAAAAACCGTCTGCAAAGGTGTATCTCCTCTGCAGACGGCTTTTTTGTTATAAAGTTATCGTGGCATTCGTGGGTAATCGTGGCATTTATGGGATATCGTGACATTATTGATTTTAGAATAATAATGCAGTATACTAAATAGAAACTGCGAGGTGAGTATTGTGACAGAAACCAAGGAAAAGAAATATATATGCGATGATGCTCAACTGATAGATGAGTGGGATTGGAGCAAAAATAATGAATTAGATTTGTTTCCAAATAATCTGCTTAGAGGTTCACACAAAAAGGCTTGGTGGAGATGTGCAAATGGTCATTCTTATGAACTTTCAGTTAGAGATCGTGCTGGACTTAAGAATGGATGCCCTATTTGCTCTGGTCAAATGATTGTTTCTGGACTCAATGATTTTGCAACAAGGTATCCGGAACTGGCCAAAGAATGGCATCCTACTCTAAATGGGACAGTAACACCATCGGAAATTGCGCCGAAATCTAACAAAAAGTTCTATTGGATATGTGAAAAAGGACATACCTACGATGCCACTGTGGATAAAAGGACGACAGGTCAAGGCTGCCCTTTTTGCGCAAATAGAAGATTGCTGGTAGGATTTAATGATCTCAAAACAAGATGCCCGGAGGCTGCTGAAGATTGGGATTATGAGCTGAACAAAGGTGTCCCAGAAGACTATAAATATTGTTCCAATATACCTGCACATTGGAAATGCAATAGATGTGGGAACAAATGGGAATCCCGTATTAAAGATCGTGTAAAAGCGAAATATGGATGCAAGAGTTGCGCTAAGATTGCAGGGGCTCAGTCAAAATCTACAACACATGCATCACGGACTGGTGGTATCCAGAATCCCTTACTGCTTGCAGAATGGGATTACGAGAGGAATGAGGCACTTCCTTCACAACATTCTCCCCAAAGCAATAAATATGCTTATTGGATATGTTCAAAATGTGGATATCGCTACAGATCGAAGATTAATAATCGTTCAAATGGAAGAAAATGTGCGTGTTGCTCCAATA
Source organism: uncultured Clostridia bacterium (assembly GCA_945486035.1). Classification (GTDB taxonomy): domain Bacteria; phylum Bacillota; class Clostridia; order Oscillospirales; family Oscillospiraceae; genus Faecousia. The sequence goes on along the minus strand of CALYTB010000078.1, from coordinate 8,127 downwards.
AAGTCGTTTTACCCGGTATCAATGATCTTGCAACGACCCATCCACAACTTGCAAAAGAATGGCATCCTACGAAGAATATGCCATTAACACCGGAGCAAGTAACCTACGGAAAAGGAAAAAAAGTCTGGTGGGTTTGTTCGGAGGGACATGAATATCCGGCAACGATTCTCCACAGAGCTTCAGGAGGAACAAATTGCCCAATTTGCAATTCTGGCCGTCAAACTTCCTTCGCTGAGCAGGCTGTCTATTATTATGTACAAAAAGTGTTTCCAGATGCCATCAATAGATATACAGATATTTTCGATAAAGGGATGGAGCTTGATATTTATATCCCGTCTATGAAACTTGGTATTGAATACGATGGGATGGCATGGCACAAGGCGGACAAGCTATCCAGAGAAAAGAAAAAGTATAGTATTTGCAAAGAAAATGGGATACGGCTATTGCGATTAATGGAAAAACCACCGGAAAACGGTATTCTAACAACTGCGGATGAGAGCTTAACCATTGGGGATGGTCCAATGCACGAAAAGAAGCATCTTGCAAAAGTTATCTACTTCTTGCTGGATAGAATTGATCCAGAATCAAATCCACTGACTAGAAAGAAGACTATCTTTCATAGTAGGGTAGATATTAACCTGGATCGAGATGAAGCCGAGATTCGAAAATACATGACAACAATAAAAGAGGGATCATTTGGAGATATTTATCCGGAGTTGGCCAGAGATTGGCATCCAGATAGAAACGGAGATATAACACCGTATAAAGTAAAGCCGCATTCTGATATTAAGGTTTGGTGGGTATGCCCTCAATGTGGAAATGAATACTTTGCAACTGTTGGCCATCGTACATCTGGTTCGGGGTGTCCTGAATGCGGAAGAATGAAAAGCATTAAAAGCAGAAGTAAGCGTGTTAACATGGTCGATTGCAAAACACAAAAGGTTCTTACTACATTTGATTCAGCGGCTGAAGCGTCTAGGCAAATGAAGATTAGCGACGGAAATATTAACTCCGTTCTGCATGGAAAAAGACCGCACGCGGGAGGCTATTTCTGGCAGTATGAAGAAACTGATGGGGATAGTATTGACTGATACATGTTTTCTGAGGTTCTTTTGGTTTATCCCTTGAGGCGGATTAACCCTCATTATCTGGTGAACAAAGAATACCATCTAGGTGAACCCCTTAATTGTAATTGCACCCCCTAAAAAGCAAATGAACCCCCTTTAAAAATAAGGGAGTTCACCGCAAAATCTTCATTCTGATTTTGTATCCTAATTACAGTGATTTGCCCAAATTGGGAATTTACGAGAAATATCGTAAATTCCCAATTTTTTTGTTGCTCTAAAAGTTCGGGTTTATATTTACAGCATATCGCAAAAACGCTTCTGAGCCTACGGTTTCGACAAAAAGGAGATGTTTTCTATGCGTATGAAAAAATCGTTGAAAACCGCACCCTACAGATGGCGCGTTATTTTCTTCGGATTTCCCTCAAAAACAAATCACACAAGTTTTTTCATGGAACCACTTTTTTGCACCCTTTTCGGTCACATGAGCCAGGCGCTGAGAAGATAGCCTGGGATCACAACAAGGACGAAAAAAGCAAGGCTCGTGAGGGTGAAGACCCTGATGAAGGAGCCGCCCCTGCCGGGGTATTCCCGGACATAGATTCGGTAGTTGATAACAGATGCCAGGGAGCCGATCAGGGTGCACAGCCCGGCGCTGTCCACGCCGTACAGCAGGGCGGGCAGATTTTCCGTAAAGGGATACAGCACAATGGCCGCCGGGACATTGGAGACGATCTGGCTCAGCAGGATGCCCCACCAGTATTCCCGTCCGCGAACCGCCCTTTGCAGGAACGCGGAGATGGCAGGGTTGGCGGAAACGGAGGAAGAGAAAATGAAAAAGCAGAGAAACGTGACGAGGAGCACATAGTCTGTTTTCAGCAGTGTCCTCCGGTCGAAGAGGAAAACGGCCAGAAATACAGATGCGGTAATATATGCCCACAGACCGGTGCGGCTGACGATGGTGAAGAGGATCAGCACGAAGAGGGAGATATACAGTACCCGGTATTTCTTCCGCTCCGAGAGCCAGCATCCCCCGGTTTCGTTCACGTCAAAGCGGATGGGCTCCCGGGGCTCCCGGCGGAACAGTCCCAGCACAAACAGCGCCAGCAGCAGCCCGGACAGCAGCCACAGGGGCAGCATATGCACAAGAAAGGTTCCCGCGCTGACACCGGAACGCCCGAAAAGAAACAGGTTCTGGGGACTGCCGAAGGGGGTCAGCATGGAGCCGCGAACGGCGGCGATGTTTTCCATGGAGAGCACAGGAAGGATATATTTTTCCTTTCCCCCGGACCGGAACAGCAGAATGGTCAGCGGGACGAAGATGATGAGGGAAACGTCGTTGGTGACAAACATGGAGGAAAAGAACACCGAAAACACCAGAAACAGGGAAAGCCCCGCCATGGAGCCGATCCTGCCGGTAAGCCGGATCAGGGGCAGAAAAATATGCTCCTTTTTGAAGCCTTCCAGCACCGTGAGCATCATGAAGAGCATGGCGAGGGTATGCCAGTCGATCTCGGCCAAAAGCGTGGGGCTGGGGGGCGTAATCAGCAGCGAAACCAGCGCCGCCAGCAGAGAAACCGAGAGCATCAGATCTTTTTTGAACAGTTCCGCTATTTTTTTCATATAAGCTACCTCTCAGAAAACACTTTCGGAAGTATAGCACCGTTTTCCACAAAAGGCAAGAAAATGTTTCCATTTGGATGCGCTTGCCGTGAAGCTCCATAAATGGTGGGGTTGCCAAAGGACTGGATAGAAATGATCCGCTCCATTGTGGAGTATTTGGAACACCGCAATGTGAAAGCGAAGACGGGGGATGTTTTTCCGGGAGATATAGCTGCCGTGGTTGCCAGCAACAGACAGCTGCAGCCCCAGCCCTTTGCCATGGAGTGGGGGTATCACCTCTCCGACGGAAAACGGATTATCAACGCCAGAAGTGAAACCGCGGCGCGGAAGGCCATGTTTGCCGACGGTATCCGCCAGCGCCGGTGCCTGATTCCTGCCCGGCATTACTATGAGTGGGAAAAGACCGACGGCAGAAAGGTGAAGTATGCCATTGCGCCGGAAGGTTCGGCCGGATTTTATCTTGCGGGAATCTACCGAATCGAAGCGGGAAAGCCGGTGTTCACAGTGCTGACCCGAAGCGCTGCGGACAGCATCGCTTTTATCCACGAGCGAATGCCGGTGATCTTGCCGGGGGAGGCAGCAACGGACTGGCTGAATCCCAAATACCACGGCGAAGAAATCCTGCAGGCAGCGATGACCCAAATGAAATATGAAAGTGTGTCATAGCATCGTGTAAGCGAATTACCATAGCCGGGATTCCCGGCGGTCATGGCTGCCATCCAGAACACCGGCACACAAAAAAGAACTGTCATTGCGGGGGCTGCAATGACAGTTCTTTTGGCAAAAACAAAGGGGATTGGCCTTTGCGGGTGTTTGAAGAATCGTGTACGCAAAGCTTCGGTTTGGGCACCGGGGGGAAGGCGGTCCATGTTACTGGCGGCAATCAGCCCGGAAGACCTGCCGTGAGGGCGTTCTCCACGGCTTTGCGCAGGACCTTACTGGAGCAGGTCGCTCCGCTGACCGTATCCACCGCCGTGGTCTGATGCTGCAGCATCCGCTCAAGAATGACTTCTGCCGGTGTACCTTTTCCGTTTTCGTGCTCCAAAAGCTCTATGCTCTCCAGCCGGTGATCCCGGACAGTCACCTGAACCCTTGCCCGGACAACGCCGGTGTCGCACTGCCCCTCATATACGCCGTCTGGTGCCTGCGACAGGTCGATTTCATCAAAGGTAAGCGCGTTCACCTTCGCCTTATAGTCACCGATGGATTTGAGGTAGAGTCCACCCGCGAAAAGGGCAATGATCACAAGCGCCGACACAGAGATCAGCACTGTTTTCCTACGCTGATTCATAGCTGCTCCTTTCTGCACCATTGCAAAATTTCGGAAAGATTATCCGGGCTGACATAGCTTTCATCCCGGCTCAGCAGCTGCAGCATACGGTCATCCTGCTCAGTGCGCTGCTTCTGAGAAGCAAGCCCCTTGGTAAGCATGGAGATCACCGGGCTGCCGCAGGGAAGCCGGGAGTTGGCTTCCTCAAGGGAAAAAGCCGGAGGCCCGATTTGTTCGCCCAGCAGCAGGGGGTATTTCCGGGTATGACCGGTGCTCGATGTGTAGACAATTGCAGTTGGTTTCATTGCAGATTTGCTCCTTACCGCGCTAAAAGCAAAGATGCTTCTGCGTTATCCTTTGCGCCGTCCCAGATAGCGGTAAACCCGGTGGCGGTAATCCAGATACGCGCTGCCGAAGGCAGCAGTCAGATAACGCTCCTCCTGCAAAACCTGAAGGTGCAGCATGACGATTGCGAAAACAGTGAACATCCCTGTCAGCAGGTTGCAGTACATGAGCAGTACGCCGATATACTGCAGGTAGAAGCCCAGAAAAGCCGGATTGCGGCTGTAGGCGTAAATACCGTCTGTTACGAGCTGCGTTTTGTCATTGTCCGGGATGCCTGCCCGCCAGCTGTCCTTCATGCACAGAACGGAAATCAGAAAGATCAGATCACCCAACATACCGACCCAGAACCCGGTAAAGCGGGCGTTTGCGCTCAGATGGCTCCAGCCAAATACGATGGACAGCAGCTGCGCAGGGATAATCCCCACGGTTGCAACGCCCATCAGTGTTTCCGTTGTGTGGGTTTGTTCGTCTTTTCCGCGTCCAATCTGCATGGTCTGAATGCCGCGGCACTTCTGCCGGTACTGTTTCGTGAGGTAAATGCCGTAAAACACCGCCAGGACAAAAGAAGCCAGTATGCGGTAGGGCATGGCTCCTTCCAGGGGAATCTTCATCGTGATGCCTTCCTTTCGTCATGCTTTTTCCGGTTCCTGCTTCCAAATCTTCGGCCATACGGTTCCGTTGCTGTACAGCGCGAAGAAAAGGCGAAACTCCTTTTTGTCGAAACTGCCGTTGCGGATCAGGATTTCCTGTTCCACACCGCTCAAGCGCATCCGATACGCCGTTTCCCGATACCCATTGCGGCAGTAAAACGTTTTACGCCTTACTCTCAGCGCATGGTCGGGAGCCATCGCATCACACGGTTCGATGGACACAATGATTTTCTTATTCGGATATCTGCGCCGGATTTTGTGAAGGATTGCGCTGCCATATCCCTTTGACCGCAGCGCCTGGTCCACAGCAAGGAACATGATAAACACCAATTGGCGATTGTGCGCCAGATACGCAAACCCGCAAGGGGTATCCCCGTCAGAAAACTCCAGAAAATCGGTATTCCATAGCTTGGACATTGCCACCATCATCGGAAATGGCATTCTTTCCGCGGGATGGAAGGCATCCAGATACATTTTCCGCACATTCCGGCTGGAGAGGCACACGTTTCGTGTTTGCATCTGCTCCATAGCTTACAGAATCCCTGTAACGGTCATGGTTGAGACATTTTCCGTCGTTTCCTCCCCGATGGACTTGCAGACCGGCACCCAGATGCCGCATTCGTAATCGGGGCTTTGCATATCGCCGGGGGAGTAGACCTCCAGCATGGCGTTTCCGTTGCCCATGAAGCGCTGCCCTTCGGTGGGATACCACTCCTGCCAGACCTGGGTATTCAGATCTTGAAGTGATTTTGGCAAAGCACCTTTCGCCGAGAACATCGCCCAGTCACTTTCCGGGAAGGTATAGAGCCTCAACCCCTCCGGAACCTGGCCGCCCCGATACAACCCGGCGATCCAGTACGCAAAGGAATCCTCCTTCTCATCGCAGATGGCGAACAGGCCAATGCCGTTTTCCAGAATGGCTTTTTCTACCGGTGTTTCCGGCTGCATGGTCTGCCAGAGCCGGGCGTACTTGCGGGCGTACTCCCTGTCCCAGAACTCGGGGCACTTCTGATAGCCCTCCTCCGGGCGGATGGAGGTGGAAAAGCCGATGAAGGTCATGGTGGGCTTGTGTTCATATGTAACTTTCATTTGCGTATCTCCTTGTCAATTTGACATATATGTTCATTGTGTTTGTGCCGAAAAACTGGTATTTAGGTAATGTGCTTATCGGCTTTCCTCAGCTTCTCGGAACATTTGTTGTTTTCTCTGGCCTCTGTAGGGTGCGGTCATGACCGCCCCGCTTACCCTTCGGGATAGAACAGTATCGTTTTCCGGTTATACCCAACGTTTTCCGCATCGAACGTGAGCGGTGCGGTCATGACCGCACCCTACAGGAAAGCGCGGTTGATAACCATTATTTGTACCATTGGCCGTTCCTTTCTGCCTTCGCCATTTCGTTCCGGTGGAGATTCTTCCCGGGAAATCCGAAGGGCGTAATGCTTTTTCAAATAAGTGTGCCCGCGTGCTTGGCTGCTTTCACCCGATAACCGGAAATCGGAATCCGGTGTTGTGGATTCCTGCTTTGATTGCTACAGAGAAGCAAGGCGACTGCAGCCTTTCTTTCTCAACCAGAGCAGGAGCAAAGCGCACAGAGCCAGTGTCGCCGCACCGAAAAGAGCCATATATCCCGCAAAACCCAGTTTCCAGCCGTCCAGCACCATAAAGCCCGCGCAGAGCAGAATTGTGTAGACAAAGCCGCTCAGCATGGCGAATGCCACACCGGTATTCTGCTTGATGGGCGTCATCTCATTGGTCCAGGTCATATTCGCGGTTATCACACCGATAAACAGGTCCAATAGCGCGGAAAACAGAACATAGCAGAGCAGAACAAAAACAGATACCAGCATATCGAGCCCGGAGTAGGGATAGATAAACAGCAGGCACAGAAAACAGACCAGAACCGGAACCGCGGTCAACAGAAGCTGCACGACGAGCTTTGCCCGCAATACCTGCCAGGGCGTTACCGGCAGGGACTGCACGAGCCAGAAGGCTTTGCCTTCCAAAGAAACGGAAGGGGCGGCCGTATCGTTCATGGATGCGAGCACACAGATAAGAGCGCAGAGGATCAGCGGTGTGCTGCCTGCGTGGGCCTCAAACACACCGTTCAGCACCGAAATGACCGTGCCGCCCTTCCAAAGAAGCAGTACGCCGGTGATGGGCAGCAGCACAATGCCCAGCCCGCAGTTGAGCATATAGACCGGACTGGACAGAAAACGGCCGAATTCTTTCCCGAGAAGTGCTCCAAAGATGCTTTTCGGTTTCAAGGCTTTTTCTTTGTATACCCGTCTTTCGGTTTTGCCGGAAGCAGTGACGATTTTCAGGAAGCTGCGGGAAATCAGCACCCATACGATGGCAAACAGAGCAAAAACCACGGCCGATACCACCAGCATTGCCACGCCGTCACCGATACCCACCTTGCCGAACAGGTAAAGAGGATAGGCCGCGTCCTTGATTTTCGCGGCGTAATCGGCGGCATTGGCCAGAAGATCCCGAATCAGCGTCTGCGCCTTGAAATAGAAGAAATAGTATCCGCCGAAGAATGCCAACGAAATGATTACCGTGATAAAGCTTTTGTTTTTCAGCTTCAGGCTGATTTTGGCCACTACCCAGCCCAAAGCGCAGGACAGGGTCAGAACAAAAACAGAAATCAGAAGCATCAGCAGCAGGCAGCCGAAAATCGCGCCCGCTGATGCGGACGCTGCGATCCAGTATACAATGACCGCCGGGAGAATCACGACGATGGAGTACATCGCGCCCATGAGATACACCGTCAGCAGACGGGAGGCCATCAACACATTGACCGGAATGGGCAGAGACAGCATCAGATCGTTATCCCTGGACAGATACAGGCAGGAATAGGTGGTGAACACACTGCCGAAGGTTCCCAGCAAAATTGCCAGCAGACCCATCAGCGAAAAATACAGCCAATCCATACCGGCGGCAGACAGGGGGCTGCACAGGAGCAGAGAGAGGCCGGTGAATATTCCACCCAGCATACCTGCCATAAGGATGACAAACAGGAGAATGCAGCCGATGATTCCTGCTTTGGAACGGGCAGTGTTCTTTTTGGCGTTGTAGAAGTAATTACGGAATATTTCCTGCAGCTGCTTTTTCAGAAGAAGCTTCAGCATGATTCTCCCTCCAGTTCCAGGAATACCTCCTCCAGAGAATCATC
>CALYTB010000077.1 GCA_945486035.1 uncultured Clostridia bacterium | reverse complement strand
GTCCTTGCACTGGTGTATACCATGTTACTCTTGACACATGACCGCACCCTACAGAGGAATGTGCGTAAATTCAACAAACACCAATTTGCCGTGATGTCGGGGTAAACGGAAAAGGCATTTCTGAAAGAGATTGGCGGCCTATAAGCTGACTTTTGGGGTAGTATACGGCCGCCAATGAGAAAGCGCCTTTTCGCCGGGGCGCAGCAGGATGCTCACGTGCTTCCGCCGGGAAGCGGCGGGGCTTCCTGGCGGAGGGACAGATGGGCACAGACGGGATAGTGGTCGGAGAGGTAGAGAGGGCCCTCCCGGTCTGTCCATTTTTCCAACCGGGTGCAGGTGAATTCCCGGGTGGCGAAGATATAGTCTATGCCTACCGGGTCTGCCATGCCGAAGCCGTGGAAGGTGGTGCCAATTCCTTCCGTCAGGTTCCGAAGGCCGGAGGAGTGGGTCACCAGATGCATTTCTTCACTGTCCGGTTCCGCGTTCATGTCCCCGGTCAGGAGAACGGGAATACCGGGGAAGAAGGTTTCGGTGCGGAGCTTCTCCAGAATCTGCTCCACTGCCAGCATTCTGGCGGGCTGCCCCTCATGATCCAGGTGGGTGTTCAGAAGCCGAAAGACGGTGCCACGGGAAAGCTCCTGGAGGATGACTTCCGTGCAGATACGGGGGCAGGGGCTTTGGACATCGTATCGGGAACCGGGCACGTTGGGGGTGGGGGAGAGCCAGAAGGCTTCCATCCGCAAAAGGCCAAAGCCGCTTCTGCGGTATGCCACACAGGTTTGTTCATCATCCAGCAGGGCGCTTCTGGGACAGCCAACGATATCGTATTCCGGAAGCGATTCCTTCAGCCAGGCGGCCACATGGGGCAGCACCTCCTGAAAACAGATAATGTCCGGCTTTTCCCGGAGAAGCTTCCGGAGTATAAAATCCTTACGGAATGAAAAGTTGTTTGCTCCGTCCCGCCCCCAGTCCAGACGGATGTTGAAGGTTACAATTTTCATGGCGCCTTCCTCACCGGTACATTTTCATGTAGTCTCCGTGGGCTTCCAGCAGTTCTTCCACCATCTTTGCCATATCGTCAATCGACAGCTCCGCGGCGGTATGGGGCTCCAGCATCACGGCACGGAGAATGTCCTCCCGTTTCCGGGTTCGGGCAGCCTCGATGGTCAGCAGCTGACAGTTGATGTTCGTCATGTTCATGGCGGCCAGCACCGGGGGCAGGGAACCGACGTAGGTGGGGTGAATCCCGGCTCCGTCCACCAGACAGGGCACCTCCACACAGGCCTGCTGTGGGAAATCCTCAATGATGTGGCCGGTGTTGAGTACATTGCCGCCAATCCGGTAGGGCGTGTCCGTGACAATGGCCTCCATGATGTGGGAGGCGTACTCCCGGCTGCGGGTGTGGTTCAGCTCCGCCTGGGAAAGCAGGTTCCGGCTCTGCTCTTTCCACTCGGCGATTTGATTGACACACCTTCTGGGGTACTCGTCCAGGGGAATCTGAAACCGTTCGATCAGCTCGGGATACCTGGATTTGATATAGAAGCAGTTGTATTCCGCGTTGTGCTCGCTGGACTCCGTGCAGTAGTAGCCAAGCTTGTCGATATAGTCAAAGCGCACCATGTCGGGGTGGCCGCCCTGGGCATTCTTCTCCCTGGCCCGGCGGCGGATCTCGGGGTAGAGATCATTCCCCTCCCGGTCGGTGATGCGGAGAAGCCAGGCCATGTGGTTGATGCCCGCGATAAAATCCCTGGCTCCCGGGAGCCTGTCCTCCATATCCAATTCTTTCAGCAGCGTAGAGGTACAGACCTGAACACTGTGGCACAGGCCCACGGTTTTGACACCTGTATAGCGAAGCATGTAACCCGTCAGCATGGCCATGGGGTTGGTGTAGTTCAGAAGCAGCGCATCGGGGCAGACTTCCTCCATATCCCGGGCGAAATCCTCCATCACCGGGATGGTGCGCAGCGCCCGCATAATGCCGCCGATGCCCAGGGTGTCCGCGATGGTTTGCCGAAGGCCGTATTTTTTGGGAATTTCAAAGTCCAGGACGGTACAGGGTTCATATCCGCCCACCTGAATGGCGTTCACCACGAACCGGGCTCCCCGAAGGGCCTCTTTCCGGTTCTCCGGCCCCAGGTAGGTGCGGATCAGGGCCTTCCCCTGATTTACGGCGGTGTTCATGGCTGACAAGATCCGATAGCTCTCCTCCAGCCGGACGGCATCGATGTCGTACAGGGCGATCTCGCATTCCCACAGCGCAGGGGTACACATCACATCCCCCAGAACATTTCGGGCAAAAACGGTGCTTCCGGCACCCAGGAACGTAATTTTCAGCATGTGCTTTCCTCCTTTTGATCTCCCCTGCGTGGCGGGGGCTGACAAGGCTACTATAACATAGGATCGCAGGGGATTCAAGGGTGTCGGAGAATTCCAATGGAAAGGGGAACTGGGCGAAAAAACCATTGATTTGATTATCCCGGGTATGCTATAATAGGCAAAGAACCAAGGTAACCCCCGAAATAAATGGGTTTCCGTTCGGATTCCAAGGAGGAATGGATGCCCAAGCATTGATACAAAAGGAGATGTTGGGATGAATGTTGTAGTCATTGGCGGCGTTGCCGCCGGTACCAAGACTGCCGCGAAGCTGAAGCGACAGGATCGCAGCGCCCAGGTTGCCGTTTACACCAAAGGGGAGGACATTTCCTACGCGGGCTGTGGCCTTCCGTACTATGTGGGCGGCGGCATTGAGACCCGGGAGGAACTGATCGTCAATACCCCCGCCAAGTTCACGGGACTTACCGGTGTGGAGGTAAGAACCGGGATGGAAGCTGTCAGTGTGGATGCCGGGAAAAAGACAGTAACCTTTGCCAACGGCGAGACCGTTTCCTATGACAAGTTGGTCATCGCAACCGGTGCGGCGCCCTTTGTGCCCAATGTTCCGGGTACCGACCTTCCCGGCGTGTTCACCATGCGCACCCCGGATGATGCCATTGGTCTGCGGGCCTACGTGGACGAGAATAAATGCCGCTCCGCTGTGGTGGTGGGCGGAGGCTTCATCGGTCTGGAGATCGCGGAGAACCTGCTGGCCAAGGGCCTGAAGGTCACGGTGGTAGACATGGCCAGCCAGATTATGCCCAACCTCTTTGACACGGAAGTGGCCGGGTATCTGCGCCGCCAGCTTCAGAGCAAGGGTATCCGCATCGTCATCGGCGCGGGTCTGGAGGAGGTTCTGGGCAGCGAGAAGACCACCGGCATCCGCACCGGTGTGGGCAATTTCGAGGGCGACGTGGTGGTGCTGGCCATCGGTGTGCGCCCGGCAACCTCCTTCCTGCAGGGCTCCGGTGTGGAAATGTTCAAGGGCACCATTGTGGTGGATGACCACCAGAGAACCAATCTTCCCGATGTATACGCCGTTGGCGACTGCGCCATGGTGACGAACCGGGTTACCGGCAAGGGTCAGTGGTCCGCCATGGGCTCCACCGCCAACATCACCGGACGGCTTCTGGCCAAGAATCTCACCGGCAAGGATGCTCTTTACAGCGGCTGCCTGGGCACCGGCGTGGTGAAGCTGGCCGAGGGCCTGAATGCGGGCCGCACAGGCCTGACCGAGGAGCAGGCGGCGGCCGCCGGCTACGATGTGATTACCGCCACCTGTGTCACCGACGACAAGGCCCACTACTATCCCGGTGCGGCCACCTTCGTCACCAAGCTCATTGCCGACAAGGCAACCCACAAGCTCCTGGGCATCCAGGTGGTGGGCGCGGGCAGCGTAGACAAGATGGTGGACATTGCCGTATGCGGCATTTCCATGGGTGCCAGGGTGGAGGATTTCGACACCATGGACTTTGCTTACGCGCCTCCTTTCTCCACTGCCATTCATCCCTTTGTCCAGGCCTGCTACATCCTGGAGAACAAGCTGGCAGGCGAGTACGAGAGCTTCACCCCAGCCGAGTACGCCGCCGGAAAGGCCCGGGGCTACAAGGTCATCGACGTCAGTCCCGCCCCCAGCATCCCCGGCGCCAAGTGGGTGGATCTTGCCAAGGTCAACGGCCCCATTGAGGGACTGGACAAGGATGCGAAACTGCTGCTGGTCTGCGCCAAGGGCAAGCGTGGCTACTTCCTGCAGAACCGGCTGAAGGCGTTTGGCTACACCGCCACCCGTGCTCTGGAGGGAGGCCTGTTTGTGAACAATGTGAAGGTGCAGTTTGAAGGCGGCGTGCTGCCCCCCGAGGAGATCAAGCGGGTGAAGGGCCTGGGCTGCCTCCAGGATAAGCGGTATCCCGATGTATTCAATGTCCGGGTCATTACCCGCAACGGCAAAATCAGCGCTGAGGAGCACCGGGTCATCGCCGAGGCTGCTGAGAAGTTCGGTTCCGGCGAGGTAACCATGACCACCCGTCTGACCCTGGAAATTCAGGGTGTAAAGCACGAGAATATTCAGCCCCTCATCGACTTCCTGAACGAGCACGGCCTGCTGACCGGCGGTACCGGAAGCCTGGTTCGTCCTGTGGTTTCCTGCAAGGGTACCACCTGCCAGTACGGTCTGGCGGATACCTTCGGACTGTCTGAACGGCTCCATGAGAAGTTCTACATCGGATATCATGGTGTGACCCTGCCCCACAAGTTCAAAATCGCCGTGGGCGGCTGTCCCAACAACTGCGTCAAGCCCGATCTGAACGACCTGGGCATTGTGGGTCAGCGTGTTCCCATGATCGACTTCACCAAATGCCGGGGCTGCAAGGTCTGCCAGGTGGAGAAGTCCTGCCCCATCAAGGTCGCCCATATGCAGGACGGCAAGATTCAGATCAATCCCAACGAGTGCAACAACTGCGGTCGCTGCAAGGGCAAGTGCCCCTTCGGCGCGCTGGAGGAGTACCGGGAGGGCTTCAAGATTCTCATCGGCGGCCGCTGGGGCAAGCGGGTTGCCCACGGTATCCCTCTGACCAAAATCTTCACCTCCGAGGAAGAGGTCATGGATGTGGTCGAGCGGGCGATTCTGCTGTTCCGGGACGAGGGCATTTCCGGTGAGCGCTTTGCCGATACGGTGGCGCGGCTTGGCTTCGAGTATGTCAACGAGAAGCTGCTGTCTGACTCTATCGACAAGGATGCAGTGCTGAAGAAGACCGTCAAGGGCGGCGCTACCTGCTGATTCCAATTGTACATTCGCGAAACGGCCTGCCGGTTTTTCGGCAGGCCGTTTTTCGGACAGGATTCTTTGTTTCGGAGATAAATCGTTGTTTACAACAATTGTTTCAAATTGGCTGTCATTGCGAACCAGTCCGCTTAAGTGGTGTGGCAATCCCCCGGTTAGAGGGGAAATGTATCGACAATTGCCCTACAGTGCGAGGAAATGCTGCGATTTTTGGTAGTAATCGTTACCTGGTTCCATTCAACCGGGGGATTGCCACGCCAGTGTGCGCACTGGCTCGCAATGACAGCGTTTCTTAGATAAACAACAATTTATTGTTTGTCCCGGTTGGTATAGTATTGGGCTTGGGCGGTCCAGAGGGTGTGGTATTTTCCATCCGTTTCTGTCAGAAGCGCCTCATGGGTGCCCTGCTGAATGATCCGGCCTTGATGGAATACGGCGATTTCATCGCAGAAAACGCAGCTGGACAGCCGGTGGCTGATGTAGATGGCGGTTTTGTCCCCGGAAATCTCGTTGAACTTGCTGTAGATTTCCGCCTCTGCCAGAGGGTCCAGAGCGGCGGTGGGTTCGTCCAGGATGATGAAAGGGGCGTTCTTGTACAGCGCCCGGGCAATGGCGATTTTCTGTGCTTCGCCGCCGGAGATGTCCACGCCGTCTTCCCGCAGATCCTTGTAGAGGACGGTGTCCAGACCCTTTTCCAGGGTGGAAAGCCGCTCTCCAAAGCCGGCATCCATCAAAGCCTTTTTCACCCGTTCCGGGTCGTATTGGGCGCTTCCTGCCACGTTGGAGCCCAGGCTCTGGCTTAGAAGCTGAAAGTCCTGGAATACCACGGAAAAAATACCCATGTAGTCCCGGTAGTTGTACTTGCGGATGTCGATGCCGTTGAGCAGGATTTCGCCCTCCTGGGGATCGTAGAGGCGGCACAGGAGCTTAATGAAGGTGGTTTTGCCGCTGCCGTTTTCTCCCACAATGGCCAGACGGCTTCCAACCCGGAACTTTATATTCACATGGCGCAGGGCCCAGGTTTCCGCGCCGGGGTAACGGAAGGATACGTCCCGGAACTCAATCTGATAATTTCGGTCGGAGCGCTTCTCAGTGGTCAGGCTGCCCTGGTACATGGCGTTGGGGATATCCAGAAACTCGTAGAGGGTGCGCATGAAGGGAACGTTGGCTTTCAGGGTCCCCATGGCTTCCACCAGTATGGAAATACTGCCGGACAGGGCAGTGACCGCGCCCACATATTGGGTCACGCTGCCCACCCCGAAGGCTCCGGCCCAGGCCTTCAGACACACAAATACATAGACAAACCCTGTCAGCACAACACTGACGGCGCAGGAGGCCGCGGCCCATAACCCCATGGGGCCTTGGGCCAGCCTTGCCATTTTTCCGCGAACCCCGAACACCTCATCCCGATCCAGATAGCTGCGGCAGATTTCCTGCTGGCGGTACATCCGAAAGTCCATGGCCCGAGATTGATCCGAGGACAGGAAACCGAAGGCACCAAAGATTCGGTTTCCCAGCCGGGCGTCCTCGGCGCAGCTGGCCCAGTAGGCTTTGGATTTGTTCCGAAGAATGGGACTGAGGAAGGTGATTCCGCCCAGCAGCGCTGCCAGGGCAGCGAAGAACATGGGATGGTTCAGGATGGTGAGATTGCCCGCGGTTTCAGGAACCCTTTGGGTAAAAAGACTGACGGTGAGGGCGATGGCACCCAGGATTCCGAAGAGTCCACGGGTCATTTCCTGAAACTGGGCATACAATTGGTTGATACCCCATCCGGCCCAGCTTTCGCTCTGGTAGATCTGAGAGCGCAGATCGTGGGTGTGGGTGCTGTCCACATCCGCAAAGTCCATGGTGAGCATCTTGTCCGCCAACAAATGGTATCTGCGGTAGGTAAACCGTTCGTACAGCGCGTTTACCCAATGCTCCAGCACACCCGCCGCCAGGGTCAGAAGAACACCCGCGGTCAGGGCGGCAGCCACCCATTTCCAGAGGGCTTCCGGTCTGCGCTGGGATGCCAGTTCATCCAGAATCCGGGCGGAGAGCCAGATGCTCACATAGGGGCTCAGGGCTTTCGTGGCGGTAAACAGCACCGTGGCTGGGAACAGTCCCGGGCAGTAGGCACGCACATCCCGGTAAGCCCGAAGATGGATGCGCCAGGTATCACGAAGTGTGGTTTTCTCAACGCCCAGCTCCATGGAAATCCCCTCCTTCCTGATAGTACCTGGCCTGAACCCGGAACAGCTTGGCGTACTCCCCATCCGCATCCAGCAAGGCCTGGTGGGTGCCCTCCTCGGCAATGCCGCCGTCTTTGAGGAACAGAATCCGGTCGCAGAACCGGGTGGAGGCAAGCCGGTGGGAGATGAACACTGAGGTTTTGCCCTGGGTCATCTCATTGTATTTCCTGTATATATCACACTCCGCCAAGGGGTCCAGAGCTGCGGTGGGTTCATCCAGGACAAGAATTCCACCGCCTTTGTACAGTGCTCGGGCCAGCATAAGCCGCTGAGTTTCGCCGCCGGAGAATTCCACCCCATCCAGGTACACCTGCCGTCCCACATGGGTGGATATCCCCCGGGGCAGAGAGGCGATTTTCTCCCTTAGCCCGGCCTGCTCCAGACACTGCTCCACCTTCGGAATGTCAATTCCCTCCACGGCCTGAGCCACGGTTTCCGCCACGGTGATGTCCAGCACGGACATATCCTGGAACACAGCGGAGAAGAGAGCATAGTATTCTCTCCGGTTATACTCCCGGATATCCGTTCCGTTCAGCAGCACACGGCCCTCGTCCGGGTCGTAGAAGCCGCACAGGAGCTTTACCAATGTGGTTTTTCCGGCTCCGTTCAGGCCCACAATGGCCAGCTTCTCCCCGGAGCGGATGGTCAGGTCCATATGCCTGAGGATTTCCTTTTCCGTTCCGGGATACCGGAAGGTGACACCTTCCAGCCGCAGCTCGTAGGGCCCCTGAGGGATGGGCCTGCCGCCGGAGAAGCGGAAGGGCTCCGGAAGATTCAGGTATTCCTGAACCTTGGATAGCTCAAGGCTCTCCCTGTGCAGTTGGGAAAGCTCGGAAAGCAGCCCAGTCACCCACTGGGAGAAGCCGGAAAACGCCGTGAAATACAGCAAAAACTCCGAAGCGGGAAGCCCCCGCGCCAGTGTCAGGCGGATCAGATAAGCGTAGGCAATGCCGTTACGGGCAAGCTGCAGCACTGCATCCACCAGACAGGTGAGGGTGTAGATCCGCTCCCGGCGATCCGTAAAGGCTTCCGCCAGGGATCGCACGCTGGAATATACCGCATTGAGCCAGGGAGCCAGCCCGAAGATGCGGATGTCCTTGGCAAGCTGGACGGATTCGGTTTTCCGGCGGATGTAGTGCAGCTCCTTTTCGTATTGGGCTTTTTCCTCCCGGTGGCGGTACTCCCATTCGTTGATCCGCTTCCCTGTGAAGAATCCGGCGGAGGTAGTGGCGACAGACACGGCAAGAAGCATGGGGTTCAGATCGGAAAGCAGGGCAAGGTAGATCAGGAGCCCGGCAAGATTCAGCAGGGTCCCCGTCAGGGTGTGCCAGATGTATTCTGCCGGAGCGGCATTGCTGTTGCAGGCGTTCATGGCCTCCTCCTGGAGCTTCAGCACCTGAGGTGACCGGGTGTGGGGATAGGAGGTGGCGCAGGCCTTGTCGTTGATATCCTTGATGATGCCGCTGCGGACTTCAATGCGGCCATATTGGATGTTCTCGTCCAGGTAGCCCATGAGGGCGTTGAGAACCAGAAGCATCAGCGCAAACAGGACAATGGTGCCCAGAAGCTCTCCGAGGGGGGCGGAGATTTCCACCCGCCGAAGAACCGTCGGTGCGACATACAGCTGGGAAAGCTGGATGGAAACGGACAGAGCCGCAAAAGCAAAGCACAGCCATGGCACGCTTGGAGCATATTTTCGGGCGTTTTTCATCATGAAGCGGATGCTGCTCCATATCCCGTATTTTGGTTTTTGGGTCATGGGAATCCCTTCCTTTCCCGGGTATCCTAACACAAAAGCATTCCCCCGGGGAAATCCGGGGACGAATTGCACATTCTGGGGGATGAATTGTATATCGGCTGGACGCGGTTTGGAAGGAAAATTGTTGTTTACAGTTTTCAAACGCACTTCGTCCTTGCTGTAGGGGAGCCATT
>CALYTB010000076.1 GCA_945486035.1 uncultured Clostridia bacterium | reverse complement strand
GCGGACTGGTTCGCAATGACAGGAAACTTTAAACAAGTGCTGTAAACACCAATTTATCGTCCCTTCCCACCACGCAAGGGGGGCTTTGCTTGAAAAGAAGGGCTAGGAAGCGGTTTCTGAGCAAGTATGACGGAAAAAAATACGGCTGGTTTCTGATGTGCCGGGACTTCGTACTGATGCTGGCGGGGGTTTCGCTGCTGTTTTCTCTGCTGGTGGGGGTGTCCCGGGTGGACGGGACTTCCATGGACCCCACCCTCCGGGACGGCCAGGTTGTTTTCTTCACCCGGGTGAACCTCCGCTACCGCCGGGGGGACGTGGTCTATGCCCGGATGCCCTCGGGGAAGAATTATGTGAAACGGGTCATCGCCCTGGAAAATGACGTGGTGGATCTGCGCGACGGCAGGCTCTATGTCAACGGCCTTCCCGAGGACAACCCCCACGCCCGGGGAACCACCCTGCCCCAGACGGGGATTGTGGAGTACCCCTACACCGTGGGGGAGGATATGGTGTTCCTGGTGGGGGACAACCGGGAGGGCAGCGTGGACTCCCGCTCCTTCGGGGCCCTGCCCACGACAAGCATCCGTGGAAAGTTGATCAGAACAGGAGGATAACAAAATGCTGACCAATGTTTTTGTCGCCGTGATGATCCCCTTCCTGGGGACGGTGGTGGGTTCTGCCTTCGTGTTTTTCATGAAGGATGCCATGAACCGCTCCCTCCAGCGGGCTCTGACGGGCTTTGCCGCCGGGGTCATGGTGGCGGCCTCGGTGTGGAGCCTGATTATTCCCGCCATGGACCTTTCCGAGGGGATGGGCAAGCTCGCCTTCCTGCCCGCCTTTGTGGGGGTGTGGCTGGGCTTCGGCTTTCTGCTGGCGCTGGACCGGTGGATTCCCCACCTGCACCTAAACAGCGATTGCCCCGAGGGAAAGCCCTGCGGCCTGGGCAAGAGCACCATGCTGGTACTGGCGGTGGCGCTGCACAACCTGCCCGAGGGCATGGCCGTGGGCGTGGTGGCCGCGGGCTGGCTCACGGGAAGCGGGGGCATCGGGGCCGCCGCGGCCATGGCGCTGTCGCTGGGCATTGCCCTGCAGAACCTGCCCGAGGGGGCCATTATCTCTATGCCCCTCAAGTCCGCGGGACTGTCCCGGGGCCGGGCGTTTCTCTACGGGGCGGCCTCCGGCATCGTGGAGCCCCTGGGAGCCCTGGTGACACTGCTGCTGGCCGGTCTGGTGGTGCCGGTGCTGCCCTATTTTCTGGGCTTCGCGGCGGGGGCCATGCTGTATGTGGTGGTGGAGGAGCTGATCCCGGAAATGTCCGAGGGGGAGCACTCCAACATCGGCACCGTGTTCTTTGCCCTGGGCTTTACGCTGATGATGATGCTGGACGTGGCCCTGGGGTGATCGTCAGTTGACAGTGGACAGTTTAGGAGTCCCTTCGGGCGACTCGGCAAATTGGTGTTTGTACGTCTTTGCTGTCATTGCGAGCCAGTTCGCAAACTGGCGTGGCAATCCCCCTGTTGAATGGGACCAGGTGACGATTACCACCAAAATACCACTGTTTCCCCACTCTGTAGGGCAATTGTCGATACATTTCCTCTCTAACCGGGGGATTGCCACGCCAGCGTGCGCGCTGGCTCGCAATGACAGCATATCTTTACAAACACCAATTTGCGCTTACCTGACCGCGCAGAAAATTGCCCCCTCACCCGAGGGGGCAAAGATTATCTTCTTTTGGAGCGGTAGTTGCCCTTGGCATCGAAGGTGACAAACGCCGCGCCGGTGACGGCGAGGTTTGCCAGAATCGCCAGGGCCGCTTCCCAGATCAGGCATTTGGCCGCCCGCCAGACCATGGCTTCCACGGCCATCCCCCGCAGGGACATGGACAAAAAGAGCATGACCACCGTAAGCACCAGCCCCAGCCCGCCCAGCACCAGGCCGCCCAGCTTCTGGGTGAAGCGCCAGGCCTGGACACTGCCCATGCCGTAGTAGCACCGGTAGCCCAGGTAGTGGTTGGCCTCCTTGGGGGACAAAAACAGGTAGGTCAGACCCAGAATCAGCAGCAGCACGGGCCCGATCATCACCGCGACACGGCAGACTAGCTCAATCCAGCCGAACACGGTGTCAAGCTCCGGCAGCAGCGCCGCCGGATCAAAGCCGTCCATCAGCTCCTTAATGGAGTCGAAGCTGAAGGACGAAGTGGTTTCTGTGTTCATTATTTTTCCTCCAGGAACTTGCTGATTTCCCGCATGAAGCTCTCCGCGTCCTGGAACCGGTGGTAGATGGAGGCGAAGCGGATGTAGGCCACCTCGTCCAGGGGCTTCAGGCGCTCCATGACCATCTCGCCCAGCTTGTCGGTGGAGATTTCCCGCTCCAGGGTGTTCTGAATGGTCTGCTCAATCTCCGTGGTGATGCGATCCAGGTCGTTCACATCCACCTTCCGCTTGTCGAAGGCGCGGATCATGGAGTTGAGAATCTTGTTGCGGTCGAAGCTCTGCCGGGAGCCGTTGCGCTTGACCACGATGATGGGCAGGGTTTCCACCACCTCGTAGGTGGTAAATCTGCGAAGGCACCGGATGCATTCCCTGCGCCGGCGGATGCTGATGCCGTCCTCAGAGTGCCGGGAATCCACAACCTTGCTCTCCTGGTCGCCGCAAAACGGACATTTCATACAGCGTATGCCTCCTTTTTGTATATTATTCCCTGATTATAGCAGAAATTGCGGAAGGTGTCCAGTGTTTTTTCCCTTGCAAACCCCGCAGCTTTGGGGTAAAGTAAGGAAAGCAAGCCGAATCCTCAAAGCCGCCCTTCGGAAAAGGGAACTTGGTGTTTGAACGGCTTCGCCGAATTGACAATTGACAATTGACAGTTGACAATTATTGTGTCCCTACGGGATGATTTTGAAATAAAAAGACAAATTTTTGGCCATTCATATTTTATTTTTCATCCCGAAGGGATTCCTTAATTGTCAATTGTCAATTGTTAATTTTCAATTATAAACATTTGCCGCGCTGCCCGTGGGTACCGATGGGGCAAAGAGGAATTTAAAGGAGTATTCATGAAAACAAAGCATCTTTATTATATCTGGGCCGTGATGTTTGTGCTGTGTGCGGTGCTGGGCTTTGTCCGGGATGCCCGGGGGGCTTCCGGGTGGGGCTATACGGCGGTGAGCCTCGCGTTTTTCCTGCCCCCGGCGGCGCTGCTGTACCGGGCCCGGCGGGAGGGGGACAGCCGGACGGTCCGTATGCTGCGCTGCCTTTCCGCGGCATCCCTGGGCCTTAGCCTGCTGGGGCT
Organism: uncultured Clostridia bacterium; assembly: GCA_945486035.1. Classification (GTDB taxonomy): domain Bacteria; phylum Bacillota; class Clostridia; order Oscillospirales; family Oscillospiraceae; genus Faecousia. Next base: position 6,044 of record CALYTB010000076.1, on the reverse strand, counting down.
GATCGTGAATGTGCTGTCCGTCCGCTGGGGTCAGGCCGCGGGGGAAATCCTGCACAGCGTCCTCACCATTGTGTCCACCCCCATGGTGGCAAGCGGCTACTGGGCGCTGAGCCTGTTCCTCTGGGCCGCCCTCTTCCTCGCTGCCGGCACCCGGAGCAAGTGAACCCCACCCGAGTGAAAGTACCCCACCGGCGGAGCGATAAATTGGTGTTTGTAGGGTTATTTTGGGAACGTCAAAAAAACACTGTAGGGGAGCCATTTATGGCTCCCGGCGGTGAAACGTACCGAATATATGAGCGTTTCGGCGAAAACGTACTGCGTCACGGGAGCCATGAATGGCTCCCCTACAGCAAAAACGCAGTGTGCACGAAATCGTCAAACACCAATTTCTCGGCCCGGTGGATTTATCCGATGATTTTTCAAAAAAATTCAATTAGGACTTGCAAAAGACGGAAAAGGGTGGTATACTATCCCCGTTAAGGTAAGAGTATCGGTAAAGAGAGGGGCGCGCCCCTCTCTTTCTTATTGAGCAATGAGAAAGGATGGTTGCGTTGAAGGTTACGCAGCAGGTGGCCCAATTTGCCGAGCCGGTGGTCACCGCCCACGGGTGCAGCCTGTGGGATGTGGAATATGTGCGGGAGGGCGCGGACTACTTCCTCCGGGTTTACATCGACAAGGAGGGTGGCGTGGATATCGCGGACTGCGAGGCCGTCTCCCGGGCCCTGGACCCGATCCTGGACGAGCACGACCCCATCCCCGGCAGCTACCATTTTGAGGTCTGCTCCGCCGGGCTGGAGCGAACCCTGAAAAGGCCCTCGGATTTTGAGCGCTTTCTCGGAAGCCCCATCACTGTGAAGCTCTACCGGCCCTATAACGGGATGAAGGAGCTGCCCTGTGTGCTCCGGGGCTATGACGAGGGCCGCCTCACCGTGGAGCTGGGCAAGGAAACCGTACAATTTGAAAAATCCCAGGTGGCGCTGGTACGCCTGCGGGTAGAATTCTGATAGGAGGAACATACAATGGCCAGAAATACAAGAGCCAAGAAGCAGGCCGAGGCCCCCAAGGTGGACATCGGTGCCGAGATCTTCGCCAGCCTGGAAGAGCTGGAGAAGCTGAAGGGCATTCCTGTGGACTATATGGTGGAGCGCTTAAAGCAGGCGCTGACCAACGCCTACCGCAAGGACCGGGAGGATCACCGGGACGTGCCCGCGGACAACGTGGTGGTGAATTTGAGCAAGGAAGGACTCTCCATGCACCTCATTAAGACCGCCGTGGAGGAGGTGGAGGACACCGCCCTGGAAATCCCCATCGATGCCGCCCGGAACTATGACCCCAACGTCCAGGTGGGCGATGCCGTGAACATCCCCGTGGACATTCAGAAATTCGGCCGCATTGCCGCCCAGACCGCCAAGCAGGTGGTCATCCAGGGCATCCGGGAAGCCGAGCGGGGCGTGGCCTATGAGAGCTACTCCAACAAGGCTCAGGAGCTGCTCACCGGCACCGTGCTGCGCATTGACCCCACCTCCGGCGACATGTTCGTCCGGGTGGGCCAGGGCAGCGACGCCTCCGATGCCATCCTGCGGGCCGGGGAGCAGATTCCCGGCGAGAAGCACAAAGAGGGCGACCTGATCCGGGTCTACGTCCTGGAGGTCAACAAGGCCCACAGAGGCCCACTGGTTCATGTATCCCGGACCCATCCCAACCTGGTGCGCCGCCTCTTCGAGCTGGAGACCCCGGAAATCGCCGAGGGTCAGGTGGAGGTCCGCAACATCGCCCGGGAAGCCGGTTCCCGGTCCAAGATGGCCGTCCGGGCCACCATGGAGGGCGTGGACCCTGTGGGCGCCTGTGTGGGCCCCCGGGGCGGCCGTGTGGGCGCCGTTGTAGAGGAGCTGGGCGGCGAGAAGATCGACATCGTGGTCTGGAGCGAGGACCCCTGTGAGTATGTCCGCTCCGCCCTCAGCCCCGCGGATGTGATTTCCGTCAGCCTGATCCCCGGCCAGAAGGCCTGCCGGGTGGTGGTGCCCGACGACCAGCTGAGCCTGGCCATCGGTAAGGAGGGCCAGAACGCCCGCCTGGCCGCGAGACTGACCGGCTACAAAATCGACATCAAGCCCGCCTCCCAGGCAGAGGAGGATTCAATTGACAATTAACAATTGACAATGCCAATCAAGAGTTGAAACACCGAAATCACGCTGTCATTCCGAGCCAGTGCGCACACTGGCGTGGGAATCCCCCGGTTAGAGGGGAAGCATGTCGATAAGCACCCGAAAGGACGGGGGGATTGCCACACCAGCGTGCGCGCTGGTTCGCAATGACAGCATTTTTGGAGGGATATCCATGCAAAAGAAGATTCCCCAGCGGCAGTGTATGGGCTGCCGGGAGCGGAGGGCCAAGCGGGAGCTGATCCGGGTGGTGCGAAGCCCCGAAGGGAATGTGAACCTGGACTTCGGCGGCAAGGCCCCCGGTCGGGGCGCGTATCTGTGCCCGGACCCGGAGTGCCTGCGGAAGGCCCAGCGCTCCAAGGCCCTGGAACGAAGCCTGGAGGTTCCCATCCCCCAGGAGGTTTACGACCGGCTGGCGAAGGAAATGGAGGCCCGCCGTGGAGAGTAAGGCAATGAATTACCTGTCCCTTGCCCGGAAGGCGGGCAAGGCCGAGCTGGGCGAGGAGCCTGTCGGCGCGGCGGCCCGGGCGGGCAAGGCCTACCTGATTGTAGTTGCCCGGGATGCCTCGGACCACACCTGGCGCCGGGCCAAGAGCTTCGCCGCCGGAACCGAGCAGCAGGTGCTCCGGCTGCGGGAGAGCAAGGACGAGCTGGGCCAGTGCATCGGAAGGCAGAATCTTGCCATCGCGGCCATCACCGATGCCGCCCTGGCCCTGGCGCTGGTCAAGGCCATGGAGCCCACCGAAGACACTGCCCAAGTTCAAAGTGTTCTGGAAGCCAAAGCCGCCCGCCTTGCCAAGCGCGCCCAGGAAGCCAAGGCACATCAGAGAAATGTACGCAAAGGAAAGAAGTAAGAGGAATTGACAATTGACAATTTACAATTGACAATTCGGGATTTCCCCCGGCTGCGCGGATGGGACGGTTCTTACAGTAGGGGAGGGTCTTGACCCTCCCGGCGGTAAGACGCTGCGTTGCTTTCCGCATTCCGGCGAATTCGCACCGCGTACCCGGGAGGGGCAAGCCCCTCCCCTACAGCGAAATACAGCGTCTTTGCTGAATTGAAAACCCCCTGAATTGTCAACTGTCAATTGTCAATTGTCAATTGAAATGTAGTTAGCGGCTCCCCCGGTTTCCGGGGAAAGCCATGTTCACATAGAAAACGGAAGGGCTCCCTTCGGTTTTCGGTATCCGGTAATGGAGGTGCGTTGTATCTATGAGTTTTGTGAAGTATCGTTTGAAGGAAGTCGCGGCGGACTTCGGTGTGGCGCCGAAGGAAATCGCGGACATCATCTCCCGGTATTATGACAAACCCAAGTCCAATACCCAGGTGCTCAGCGATCAGGAGCTGAACGCGGTATTCGACTACATGACCCAGAAGCATCCGATTGATTCCCTGGAGCAGGTGTTTGCCGCCAAGAAGCCCGAGCCTCCCAAGGCGGCTCCCCAGCCCCAGCCCCAGGCGGCCCCGGCTCCCCAGCAGCAGGGCAAGCCCCAGCAGCCCGGCAATCAGAAGCAGAGCCCCAAGCCTCAGCAGCCCCAGCAGCAGCCCAAGCCCCAGCCCCAGCAGGCCCAGCAGCCGCCCAAGCCCAAGAACACCGAGCCGGAGCGCAAGCGGGAGCGCCGGGTGGTGGATACCTCCGCCGTCCAGGTCAACGCCAACCGCTTCGCCGACGTGGACAATCTGGTCTCCGAGCGGGTGCAGGACTACCAGGGCGGCAAGCAGCGCATCGGCGGCGGCAAGGGCAAGCAGCAGCAAAAGCAGCAGCAGAACAACAAGTTCAAGGGCAATAAGTCCCGCAACGAGGAAGCCGAGAAGATGCGCCGCCTGCAGATGGAGGTGGCCCGGAAAGCCCAGCTCACCGTGAAGATTCCCGACGAGATCACCGTGGGCGAGCTTGCCTCCCGGATGAAGAAAACCGCCGGTGAGGTCATTAAGCTGCTGATGAAGAACGGCATCATGGCCGGCATCAACCAGACCATCGATTTTGACACCGCCGAATTCGTAGCCACCGAGCTGGGCTGCAAGGTGGAGAAGGAAGTCACCGTCACCATTGAGGAGCAAATCATCGACGATCATGTGGACACCGCCGAAGAGCTCCAGACCCGGGCCCCTGTGGTGGTGGTCATGGGCCATGTTGACCACGGCAAGACCTCTACCCTGGATGCCATCCGCAACACCTCCGTCACCAAGGGCGAGGCCGGCGGCATCACCCAGCACATCGGCGCTTACACCGTGGATGTAAACGGCCAGATGATTACCTTCCTGGATACCCCCGGCCACGCGGCCTTTACCTCCATGCGGGCCCGGGGCGCCAAGGCCACGGACATCGCCATTCTGGTGGTGGCCGCCGACGACGGCATCATGCCCCAGACCATCGAGTCCATCAACCACGCCAAGGCGGCGAATGTGCCCCTGATCGTGGCCATCAACAAGATGGACAAGCCCACCGCCAACCCCGACAAGATCAAGGAGCAGCTGACCAAGTACGACCTGATTCCCGAGGAGTGGGGCGGCGACACCATCATCGTGCCCATTTCCGCGAAAACAGGCCAGGGCCTGGAGGAGCTGCTGGAGATGGTGCTGATCACCGCCGAGGTTCAGGAGCTGAAGGCCAACCCCAACCGCCGGGCCAAGGGTACCGTCATCGAAGCGAGATTGGACAAGACCCGGGGCCCCGTGGCCACCCTGCTGGTGCAGAACGGCACATTGAAGCAGGGCGACATCGTCATCGCGGGCACCGCCGTGGGCCGTGTCCGTGTCATGACCAACGACAAGGGCCGCACGGTCAAGACCGCCGGGCCCTCCGTCCCCGTGGAGATCACGGGCCTTGCCGATGTGCCCACCCCCGGCGACGAGTTCAACGCCGTTACCGACGAGCGTATGGCCCGGGAGCTGGTGGAGCAGCGCAGACAGGCCCAGAAGGATGCCGCCGCCAACGCCATGGCGAAGGTCACCCTGGATAACCTCTTCGCCCGGATGCAGGAGGGCGCCATGAAGGAGCTGCCCCTGATCGTTAAGGCCGATGTGCAGGGCTCCGCCGAGGCCGTGAAGGCTTCTCTGGAGAAGATCTCCAACGAGGAGGTCCGGGTGAAGGTGATCCACGCGGGCGTGGGCGCCATCAACGAAAGCGACATTCTGCTGGCCTCCACCGCCGGGGCCATCATCGTGGGCTTCAACGTCCGGCCCGATTCCGCCGCCGCGGCCAACGGAGCCCGGCTGGGCGTGGATATGCGGTTCTACCGGGTGATCTACGATGCCATCGACGAAATTGAGGCCGCCATGAAGGGTATGCTGGCACCCAAGTACGAGGAAGTGGTCATCGGTCACGCCGAGGTCCGCATGACCTACAAGGTAAGCTCCGTGGGCACCATCGCCGGCTGTATGGTGAAAGACGGCAAGGTCACCCGGGATGCCCAGGTCCGGGTGCTCCGGGACAACATCGTCATCCACGAGGGCGAGATCGGCTCCCTGCAGCGCTTCAAGGACGCGGTCAAGGAAGTGGCCGCGGGCTACGAGTGCGGCATGAGCATCTCCAAGTACAACGATATCAAGGAAGGCGATATCTTCGAGTGCTTCACCATGCAGGAGGTCAAGCGCTGAATCCATTCCCCGGCCGCACCGCGCACGCGGCGCAGCCGGGGAATTTTCCGAGCAATATAGAGAATTGACAATTAACAATTGACAATTGGCAATTAAGGAATCCCTTCGGGATGAATATAAATTATGTGCATATCGGCTTTACTCAGCTGCTCGGTAAATTGGTGTTTGAAGATTTCAAACGCACTCCGTTCTTGCTGTAGGGGAGCCATTCATGGCTCCCGTGACGCAGTACGTTTTCGCCGCAATGCGGAGCAATATCGGAAGATTTCACTGCCGGGAGC
>CALYTB010000075.1 GCA_945486035.1 uncultured Clostridia bacterium | reverse complement strand
AGGTCAATCCCATCCCTGTCAAGGAGGCCATGGCCCTCATCGGCTACGACTGCGGCCCTTGCCGTCTGCCCCTGACCCCCCTCTCCGACCCCCACCGCCAGGCCCTGGCAGAGCTTCTGACCTGACCCGCGGAATCGCCCCGCCCTTATAAATTGTTGTTTAGCGCACAACCTCAAACAACAGTAAACCTTGTCATCCTGAGCGAAGCGCAGCGTAGTCGAAGGATCTTGGCACTGAATTTACCCGAAAGCGTAACGAAATGCGTAGATCCCTCGACTCGCTGCGCTCGCTCGGGATGACAGCCTTCTTTGTGTAAACAACAATTTACACACGCACCCGCAAAGCAGCAGCCCCGGCGAAAGCCGGGGCTGTCCGTTATACTTTCATCATCATGTCGATGCTTCGGATGGTAAAGCCGCATTTTTCGTAAAAAGCCACGGCGGCGTCGTTCTGGGGGTACACCCCCAGCTGCAAGTCCCGGCAGCCGAAGGCCCGGGCCAGGGCCCTTACGTCCTCCATCATCTCCCGGCCGATTCCCTGCCCCCGGCAGCTCTCCTCCACGCAAATCTCATCGATGCGCATAACCTTCCGTTTCACGGTGCCGGGATGGTTCACCTCCCGCACCAGCAGCAGGGTATAGCCTACCACTATGCCGTTGATTTTGGCGACGTAGAGCTGCTTTTCCTCCACAGCCTGAAAAAACCGTTCCTCCGGGTAAAACTCCGGTATCATTTCGTACAGGTCCGGCCGCCAGGCCACATGCATGGCATGCACCTGCCGGGCCATCGCATTCACCGCAGGGCGGTCGTCATCCCTGGCAAGCTCCAGCATCAGGCCAGCACCGCCTTGTGGAATACCTTCTTGCCCTTGCGGAGCTTCACGCCGTCGCGCAGCATTTCCTCGGTGACCGCAAAAGCTGCGGTGGGAACCTTCTCGTCGTTGAGGAACACGCCGCCCTGCTCCACCAGCCGCCGGGCTTCCTTGTTGGAAGAAGCCAGGCCGCAGGCCACCATCAGGTTCAGAATGCCGATTTTGCCCTCCTGGAGCTTGTCTGCCGAAATCTCGGTGGTGGGCATATCGGCACCGTCCCCGCCGCCCACAAACAGTGCCTTGGCGGAGGCCTGGGCTTTGGCAGCCTCTTCCTCGCCGTGGACCAGCTTGGTCAGCTCGAAGGCCAGGATTTCCTTGGCTTCGTTGATCTTGGCATCCTTCCAGGTGTCCATTTCGTTAATCTGCTCCAGAGGCAGGAAGGTCAGCATCCGGATACACTTCATGACATCGGCATCGGCCACGTTCCGCCAGTACTGGTAGAATTCGAAGGGAGAGGTCTTGTTGGGGTCCAGCCACACCGCGTTGCCGGCGGTTTTGCCCATCTTGTTGCCCTGGGAGTCCGTCAGCAGGGTGATGGTCATGCAGTGGGCATCCTCGCCCAGCTTCTTGCGGATCAGCTCGGTGCCGCCCAGCATATTGCTCCACTGGTCATTGCCGCCGAACTGCATGTTGCAGCCGTAGTGCTGGAACAGGTGATAGAAGTCGTAGGACTGCATGATCATGTAGTTGAATTCCAGGAAGCTCAGGCCCTTCTCCATGCGCTGCTTGTAGCACTCGGCCCGGAGCATGTTGTTGACGGAGAAGCAGGCGCCGACCTCCCGCAGCAGCTCCACGTAATTCAGGTTCAGCAGCCAGTCGGCGTTGTTGACCATCTGGGCCTTGCCGGGCCCAAACTCAATAAACCGCTCCATCTGCCTGCGGAAGCACTCGGCGTTGTGGTCGATGTCCTCCTTGGTCAGCATCTTGCGCATGTCAGACCGGCCGGAGGGGTCGCCGATCATGGTAGTGCCGCCGCCGATCAGGGCGATGGGCTTGTTGCCCGCCATCTGCAGCCGCTTCATCAGGCACAGCGCCATGAAATGGCCCACGTGCAGGGAATCGGCGGTGGGGTCAAAGCCGATGTAGAAGGTGGCCTTGCCGTTGTCGATCATTTCCCGGATTTCTTCCTCGTTGGTCACCTGAGCAATCAGGCCCCGGGCCACCAGCTCGTCATACAGTTTCATCATCCATTTTCCTTTCCTTTGTCGGGTATTTGAGTTTTCCGGGATACAGGGTCTTTCCGGCAAAAACGCCCTCTATCCCAATGGGATAGAGGGCGTCAAAAAACGCGGTACCACCTCTAATTCGGCATTCCCTCACGAAAATGCCCTCGCGGTGTCCAGCAACACCTCTCGCTGTGTCGGGCGAACCCGTCCTCCCCTACTGCGGTTTCAGGGAGGCCACTCCGGGAGGTATTTCGGCGTGCCGTCCTGTCCCCTTTCACCAACCGGGGACTCTCTGAAGGAGCGGTGGGCGCTTACTTCTTCCCATCACTGTGTTTACCGGCCTATCCTAGCAAAAGCAATGGTGTTTGTCAAGAGAAAACCCGCCTTCGCCGCAAAAAAAGAGGTTCCATGAAAAAACCTGTGTGATTTGTGTTTCGTCACAAAACAGAATGGGACTATCCGCTTGACGAAGCTACTCGACAAATTGGTGTTTGGCGAGATGTTTTGGAAATCCTGGAATCACTCTGTAGGGGAGCCATTCATGGCTCCCGGCGGTGAAATGTACCGATTATATGAGCATTTCGGCGAAAACGTACTGTGTCACGGGAGCCATGAATGGCTCCCCTACAGTAAAAACAAAGTGCGTTTGAAATGTTCAAACACCAATTTATCTCCATCCCAGGGATACGGACACTTTCCGTCACTGGTTCAGCATTTCCTCGGCGCTTTTCAGGGTGGTTTCGGTGATTTTCTCGCCTCCGATGATCCGGGCCAGCTCCCGCTTGCGGCCCTCTAAGTCCAGGGGGGTGACAGAGGTATAGGTTCTCCCCTGGCGCTGCTGCTTGGCAATCAGCAGATGGGTGTCCGCCAGGGCCGCCATCTGGGGCAGGTGGGTTACACACAGCACCTGCTTGTGCTTTGCCACACTTTGCAGCTTCCGGGCCACCTTCTGGGCCGCCCGGCCGGAGACACCGGTATCCACCTCGTCGAAAATCAGGGTGCCCACCTGGTCCTTCTCTGCCAGCACATTCTTCATGGCCAGCATGATCCGGGCCAGCTCGCCGCCGGAGGCCACCTTGGCCATGGGCTTTAAGGCCTCGCCGGCGTTGGCGGACATGTAGAAGGCCACCGCGTCCGCCCCGCCCGGGGTCAGCTCCAGCTCCGAAAATTCGCAGGAGAACTTCACACCCGGCATATCGAGCCCGCTGAGTTCCTCAAGAATCCGCTGAGACATGGCCGCGGCGGCTTCCTTCCGCTGCTTCCGCAGAGCCAGCGCGGCATCCCAGGCGGTTTTCTCCGCCTTTTCCAGCTTCTTTTTCAGTCTCTCCAGATGGTCGTCGGCAAACTCGATCTCGTCCAGTTCCTTCTTGGCCTTCTCGAGATAAGAAAGAATCTCTTCGCAGTCCGCACCATATTTCCGGCGCAGCTTGTGGATGATATCGAGCCTTTCCTCAATCTGCTCCAGCTCGTCGGCGGAGTAGCTTAGCTCATCCCGGGCGGCCATCACATCCCGGGCCGCGTCCTGCACCTGATACATGAGGTCCGCCACCCGGTCGTGGTACTCGGAAAAGGCATCGCTGAACCGGGAAATCCGGGCAAGGGCTCTTTCCGCCTGGGAAAGCAGTCCCGCCGCCCCGTCGCTGTCGTCCCCGCCGTAGAGGCATTCCACCGCCTCCTCCATGCCGTCGGAGAGCTTCTCCGCGTTCTGCAGCAGCTTTCGCCGCTCCTCCAAAGCCGTATCCTCCCCCGGCTCCAGGTTCGCCTTCTCGATCTCGGCAATCTGGTAGCGCAGGGTCTCCATCCGGCGCAGCTTCTCGCCTTCATCCATGCTCATTCGGTCAATCTGACGGCGCAGGTCGGCAACCGCCCGGTATTTTTCGCCGTAGTCCTCCCGCGCAGCGCCGGTATCCCCGAAGGCATCCAGGAAGCTCAGATGGTTATCCTCGTCAAAGAGGGAAGCGGAATCATGCTGGCCGTGGATGTTAATCAGCTGGATTCCCAGCTTGCGCAGAATGGCCACGGACACCAGGCTCCCGTTGACCCGGCAGACGTTTTTTCCGTCCAGAAAAATCTCCCGCTGAATCACGGTTTCCGGATCATAGTCCACCCCGTTTTCGGCAAACCAGGGAAATTCCGGCACCTCGGTAAACACCGCCCGGACGGAGGCCTTCTGGGTGCCGGTGCGGATCATATCCCGATAGGCCCGCTCCCCCAGGATGGCGGAGATGGCATCGATGACGATGGACTTACCCGCGCCGGTTTCACCGGTGAGCACGTTGAAGCCCCGGTCAAAGGAGATATCCGCCCCCTCGATCACCGCGATATTCTCAATATGCAGCAAACTCAGCACGGCTCAAAGCCCCTTTCCATAATGGATAATCGCAGAATACTTATCTGATTCACTCTGCATCTCGGCAAATTGGTGTTTGTACGTCTTTGCTGTCATTGCGAACCAGTGCGCACACTGGTGTGGCAATCCCCCGGTTGAAAGGAACCAGGTAACGATTACCACCAAAAATCGAAAGGTTTTCCCGCTCTGTAGGGAAATTGTCGATACATTTTCCCTCTAACCGGGGGATTGCCACACCAGTCTGCGGACTGGTTCGCAATGACAGCGTTTTTCATGGCAATGACAGGTAATTTGGGGTGCATCCCTACAAACAACAATTTATCTCACTGCCGCAAACTGCCACAGTCTGAAACTTCCCCGTGGGTTCTGTGCATCAGCCCATCAGACCCTTGATTTCGCCGCAGAAGGCGGCGGCGGAATTGCTGTCGCGCATAATCACCATCACCGTGTCGTCCCCGGCCAGAGTGCCAAGCACCACGCTCAGGTGCATGGCATCCACCGCCGAGGCGGCGGCGCTGGCAAGACCCGGCAGGGTGTGAATCACCACCAGGTTCTGGGCATAGTCAAAGCTGGTGATGCTCTCCCGGAAGATGGTATTCAGTCGGGCGGAGAAGGTGCCGGGAACCTCCTTGGCCGCGGTGGTATAGCGGTAGGTGCCCATGGCCGTCAGTTCCTTGACGATCCGCAGCTCCTTGATGTCCCGGGAAATGGTGGCCTGGGTTCCGGAGAAGCCCGCCTCCTGCAATAAGCTAAGCAGCTGCTCCTGGGTTTCCACATTGGTTTTGGAGATAATCTCCATGATTTTCGCCTGTCTTTGGGTTTTCAAGCGCCTCACCTCTCAAGCCTTCCGGAATTTGCCGTTTACAATGTCATAGAAGCTGGTATTTTTCAGCCGCAGCAGCTTGGTTTCCAGCTTGGATTTGCGAATTGTGGCCACATCGCCCATATTCAGCCGCTGGGCCTTCCCCCCGTCCACGGACAAAAAGGCGCTGCGCCGGGCGTTGCGCACCATGCCCACGGTAATCACCCGCTTGTCGGAGGCCACAATACAGCGGCTTGCCACATCGTGGGCGCAGATGGGGGTGATGAGGATGTTCTCCGCCTCCGGCTCCACAATGGGACCTCCGGCGGACAGGCTGTAGGCCGTGGAGCCGGTGGGGGTGGCCACAATGATGCCGTCGCCGCCGCATTCCATAGCCTCTACCCCGTCGCATTTCACCGACAGGTGTACAATCCGGGCCACGGCCCCCTTGGTAATGGCCACATCGTTTAAGCAGATATCGTGGAAAATGATGTCCCGGTCCCGCTGAACCGTCACATCCAGCATCATCCGGCTGTCCACGGTGTATTCTCCGGTGGCCAGCTGGGCAAGCCGGGAAAGCTCCGTGCTCTCCAGCTCCGCCATGAAGCCCATGGTGCCGATATTCACCCCCAGCAGAGGGATTCCCCGGCGGGTGGCCGTCTTGGCCATGTGCAGAATGGTGCCGTCACCGCCGAAGCAGATAATCAGCTCCGCGGTGCCAAGCTCCCGGTCCAGCTTGGAAAACCGCAGATCCTTGGGAAGTTCGAAGCTCCGGTCCACATCGAAGGGAAGGCATAGCTTCGCCTGGATTCCCGCGTCCTTCAGAATTCCCATAGCCTCCCGGACCGTCTGGAAATTTTTGTCCCGGTAGGGGTTGGAGGCAAGTATTACATTCTTCACGTGTCTTCCCCCTTATCCAGTGTTTCATGGGCCTGGGCCACCACCCCGGCGGTGTCCGGTTGAATGCCGGGGGCCTCCGCTCTGGTCAGATGGGCAAGGAATTCAATGTTCCCCTCGGGCCCCTTCACCGGAGAGAAGGTCAGTCCCAGAATGGTGAAGCCCAGCTCCCGGGCCAGCGCCACAAAATTGTCCAGAACCTCCTTGTGAACAGCTGGGTCCCGGACAACCCCCTTCTTGCCCACCTTCTCTTTGCCCGCCTCGAACTGGGGCTTGATCAGGCAGACCACCTGCCCCGCGGGCTTCAGCAGCTCCTTCACGGCAGGCAGCACAATTTTCAGGGAAATAAAACTCACGTCAATGACGGAAAGATCCAGCGGCTGGCCCAGCTGCTCCGGGGTAACGTAGCGGATGTTGGTCCGCTCCATCACCACCACCCGGGGATCGGAGCGAATCTTCCAGTCCAGCTGGCCGTAGCCCACATCAATGGCAAAGACCTTCTTCGCCCCCTGCTGGAGCAGGCAGTCGGTAAAGCCTCCGGTGGAGGCTCCGGAATCGCTGCACACATACCCCTCCGGCTTCACGCCAAAGTCCCGCAGCGCCTTTTCCAGCTTCAGTCCGCCCCGGCTGACGTAGGGGCATACCGCTCCCCGAACCTCCAGGTTCACGGTCTCCGGGTAGGAAACCCCGGGCTTGTCCGCCTTCTGGCCATCCACATACACAAGGCCGCTCATAATAATGGCCTGAGCCTTGGAGCGGGTGTCCGCGTAGCCCTGCTCGGTCAGCAGCACATCCAGTCGTTTTTTTACCTTCACTTACTTTGCACATCCTTCGCGGCCCGGGCGATGGACGCTCCGTCCAGACCGCAGACCTCATACAGCTTTTGTGTATTTCCGTGGGTCACAAAATCGGAGCCCAGATCCAACCCCTCCATCTTCAGCTCCGGGCAGCATTTTCCCAGCTCCCAGGCCAGTGCCTCCCGGATTCCGGAGCCGGCGCAGACCTCCTCCGCCAGCACCACGCGGCGGTTTTCGGACATGAGCGTGAGGATTTCCTCCGCAGGGAGGTGGGATACGGTCAGCAGCCGCAGCACCGTGGCCTGGATGCCCTCCTTTGCCAGCAGCTCCGCCGCCTCCAGCACATTGCAAAGCATCGTGCCGTAGGTGATGAGGGTCACATCCTTGCCCTCCCGGTGCCGGACAACACCGCCCAGCCGGACCATGGAAGCATCCCACGCAGAGCCGGAGTAAGCCCCTTCCCCGCCCCTGGGGTAGCGGATGGCCACGGGGCCGTCATATTCCTCCACCGCCCAGCGGAGCATTTGTCTCTGCTCTTCCAGGCTGGCAGGGGTAAGAATCAACATCCCCGGCGTCTGCCGCAGGAAGCCCACGTCAAAGGCCCCGTGGTGGGTGGGACCGTCGTCCCCCACCAGTCCCGCCCGGTCAATGGCAAACACCACATGCAGGCGCAGCATGGCCACATCCTGCAGAATCTGGTCGTAGGCACGCTGCAGGAAGGTGGAATAGATCGCTACCACAGGAATCATTCCCTGCTTGGCCAGTCCTCCCGCCATGGAAACGGCATGCTCCTCCGCGATGCCCACATCAAAGAGCCGGTCGGGATACTGCTTCATGAATTTCAGCAGCCCGGTTCCCCCGGGCATAGCGGCGGTAATGGCGCAGACCCTTCTGTCCTGCCGTGCCAGCTCCAGCATACAGTCCCCGAAGGAATCGGAGAAGGTGGGCGTTTTGGGGGCCAGCTTTTTGCCGGTTTCGGGATCGAATTTGCCGATGCCGTGGAACTTGGCCGGGTCCTCCTCGGCGAAGGGGTAGCCCTGGCCCTTCCGGGTCAGCACATGGACCAGCACCGGCTCGTGCATATCCCTGGCGGTGCGCAGCAGCGCGATAAGCCCCGGCAGGTCATGGCCGTCCGCCGGGCCCAGGTAGGTAAAGCCCATATTCTCGAAGATAGTGGACGGCAGCAGCATCCGCTTCAGGCGGTTTTTCACCCGGCTGGACAGCTGATACACCGCCCGACCTCCGGGAAGCTTCTTCATCAGGTTCCGGTAGGCCCGCTTGGCATCCAGATACCGCTGGCTGGAGCGGAGCCGGGAAAGGTGCCGGGAAAGACCCCCTACATTTTTCCCGATGGACATTTCATTGTCGTTGAGGATCACCACCATGGGCTCCTGGCTCACGGCAGCGTTATTGAGACCCTCGTAAGCCATACCGCCGGTGGCGGCGCCGTCGCCGATAAGGGCCACCACCTGGTAATCCTGCCCCAGCAGGGTTCTCGCCCGGGCCATGCCCAGGGCGATGGACACGGAGTTGGAGGCATGCCCCGCCACAAAGGCATCCGAATCGCTTTCCGAGGGCTTGGGGAAGCCCGACATCCCTCCGAACTGCCGCAGATGCGCAAAATCCGCCCGGCGACCGGTCAGCAGCTTATGAACATAAGACTGATGCCCCACATCAAAAACCAGGCGGTCTGAACTTGTATCGAAAACGGTCTCGATGGCGACGGTCAGCTCCACCACGCCCAGATTTCCCGCCAGATGGCCGCCGGTGCGGCTGACACTGGCAATGAGGAACTCCCGGATCTCCCGGCAAAGCTGTTTGCGCTCCTCGTCACTTAAGCGCAGCAAGTCCTGGTGACCGTTGATGCTCTCTAGTATACTCACGAAATCACACAACCTAATCTTTGTATTATTTCCTGTATCGCAGTGGAAAATTGCTGTTTGAAGTTTTGAAGCGCGCAGCGCCTTGCCTTCCCCTTTGGGGAATGAAAGCAGCCCGAAGGGCTGACGGAAGAGGTTTTCAGGTGCCATTTTGCGGAAAAGAGCAAGAAAACAGTAAGTCAGCGAACCTCTCCCGACCTCGCTCCGCTCGGCCACCCTCCCCAAAGGGGAGGGCAAGAGCGTTTCAAACAACAATTTATCTTCTATCCCCGCTCCTATTTCTTCTTGCGTTTCAGCTTCGGCAGGTGGTGCAGGGTGTAGAGGAATCTTCCCACGGTATGCACGATCTGCGTGCAGGAATTGATGGCGACGGTCTTGCCGACAGCCTTCCCTCCCACGGTGAGCCCCGCCACCAGGGCGGACATCAGCAGCGACACCACCTGGGGCCAGGAAAACTCCATCCTCGTCACAACCTGGGCGGCGATGGTGGCCGATGCGGAGCCGGAAACAACGCCGCAGATATCGCCCACCACATCACAGCAGATGGAGCTGACCCGCTCCGCGCTGCGCAGCAGCCGGATGGACTCCTGGGAGCCGGGCACCTTCCGGGCAGCCATGGAGTGGAAGGG
>CALYTB010000074.1 GCA_945486035.1 uncultured Clostridia bacterium | reverse complement strand
GGGAGCCATGAATGGCTCCCCTACAGTAAGAACGCAGTGTGTACGAAATCGACAAACGCCAATTTAGGCTATCGGCTTTAAACAGCATGAGCCTAGATGTAGTAAAAGTCCGCTATAGGCTATCGTCCTGCTGAACAAAACCAAATCCCATTCCCCAACATAAAAAAGCTGTCATTGCCGGTTCGCAATGACAGCTTTTTATGTTTGACTATCTGATCTGAAATACCTTATCCCCACAGTCCGTCGGGATACTCGCCCTCCTGGGTCATCTTTTTCAGGGCATCCACCACCAGGGGCTTGTCCGCGGCATAGGTCACGCCGAACCACTTGTCCGGGGTGTGGAGCACCTTGACCGTAGCTTTCTTCTCCGCCAGCAGCTGTGCCACCAGCTTGGGAAGGTAGAACTCTCCCTTCAGCGGATTGGAAACCAGCACATCGTCCAGGAAAGCCGGGAACCGGGCCTGAATCTCCTCCAGGAAGCTGCGCTTATACCCCCAGAAGTTCATGGAAACCGTGGCATCCTCCGGCACATCCGTCCAGGTTTTGCCATCATCCTCCGTAAAATGGATGCCGCCGGGATACTTTTCAAGCCTGGTACGCTCGGCCACATCCACCAGATACCCATTGGAATCCGTAACGCAGACACCCCGGGCCACGCTGCCGTGATCGGTAACGGTCTTGCCCAGCTCATAGCCCACCATGCAGTAGCCATAGTCCTCCGCATCCCCATTCTCACACAGGAAGCGGTAAATCTCCCGGAAAGCGGCCTTTCCGTAATAATCGTCCGCATTCAGCACCGCAAACGGCGCATCGCCGATGGCCTCCCTGGCACAGAGCACCGCGTGGCTGGTGCCCCAGGGCTTGGTGCGGCCCTCGGGAACGGAATAGCCCTCCGGGAGCTTGGTAAGCTCCTGATAGGCGTAGCGAATCTCCATGGGACTCTTCGCCAGCCGCTTGCCCACGGTCTGCATAAAGTCCTCCCGGATGGCCTCCTTAATAATGATTACAGCGGTGCGGAAGCCCGCCTCGTAGGCATCATAAATGGAATAATCCAGAATCGCCTCGCCCTGGCTTCCCACAGGATCGATCTGCTTCAGTCCGCCGTACCGGCTGCCCATACCCGCAGCCATGACCACCAATACCGGTTTTTCCATATATCTGTCCTCCATTTCCTGACAGCTCCCGCGGGAGCCCGGAGCGTTTGCTCCTGAACCAATTATAGCAAACTTCGCTCTATATGGCAACCTATTTTCCCCGAATTCCGGGGTAGGTTCTGCAAACCTCCTCATAGCTCTGCAGGCTGCCGATATCGTAGCGGCTGCCGGGCATCTCCATGGAGTAAACAACCCTCTGACCGCAAAGCCAGGCGATGAAGCTGCCGGGAGCATCCACACCGCAGCCTTCCGCAATTCCCCGGGCCACCAGTCGGGCATCCTGCCGGGTGAAGAAATAGAAAGGAGGCGTACACCAGTTGGATTTGGGCGAGGCAGGCTTCTCCTCCAGGCTGAGCACCCGGTCGTTCTCATCCACCTGAGCGATCCCGCATTTTCGCAGCTTCTCCTGTCGCGGCTCAAAGTAGCGCATCACGCAGGAGCTTGCCTTTTCCCGGGCGTAATCCAGGAATTTTGTCAGGCTGAAATCCAGCACATTGTCCCCGGCGATGACCAGCAGATCGTCATCCAAGCCCAATTGATCCATGGCGAACTGAATATCCCGTACTGCCCCCAGGCGGGTTTCGTTGGACTCGGTTCCGTCGTCCACCACGGAAATCCGCTGGGGTTTCCCTTCCGCCCAGCGTTCAAAATGGGATGCGTACTTATGGTTGGAAATGACCACATATCCGTCGATTACCCCGGCGGAATCCAGATCGTCCACCAGCCAGTCCAGGATGGTCTTCTCCCCCACCTTCAGCAGAGGCTTGGGGAAATTTTCCGTCAGCGGATAAAGCCGGGTGGCGTAGCCCGCCGCAAGGATCAGGCATTTCATATCATTCTTCCTCCAGAATCATTCCGTCCGCGCTGTGGCAGAAATGGACGGAGTATTTGCCCTCCAACTCCGGGAATGCCGCGAGATACCCCCGGGTGATGGTGTCCGCAATGCTTTCCCGGTAGCTCGGGTCAATCAGGGCCATGCAGCAGCCCTTGAACCCCGCACCGGAAAACCTCCCGCCGTAGATACCATCGGTCCGGCGCATGAGCTCATAGATGGTTTTCAGCTCGGGAGATCCGGTTTCGTAGTTATAGATGCTGGAGTAGCCGCTTTCAAAGCAGAGCCGTCCGTAGGTCTCCAGGTCACCCCGCCGCCAGGCCTCAGCGCCCTCCTCTACCCGCTGAAACTCGGTGTAATAGTGGGTAGCCCGTCTGCGCCAGGTTTCGGGCAGGCGATCCTTGTACTTCTCAAAAACGTCTCGGGGCACATAGCGCAGTCTGGCCTCCTCAAATTTCCCATATTCCATCCCGGCGTAGGCCATCAGGGCATAGGCGGCAGACTTTAGTTCGTCCACACGCATATTGAATTTGCTTCCCGCCAGGTTCCGCTCGATGCCGGAGAAGAAAATGGCAATCTCATAGGGCTTCATATTGGGGCTCTGGGGAATCCGCTCAAAGCTTCCGTCCAGGGTATCCAGATACAGCAGCTGATCGGCCCTGCACAGCACCTCGCAGCTCTGATCCAGGGTGCCCACGGATACCCCCACATAGTCCCGCTCCGCTTCCAGGGCGATCTGAATCATTTCCCGGGAGCGTAAGCGGATGCCGTTGAGCTTGCTGAGCGCATCCAAAAACGCGATAATCACCGCCGCCGAGGAGGAAAGGCCCCCGATGGGCAGGCTTCCCTCCACCACGCCGCAGATTCCCACATTCAGTACATGGCGCCTCGCCAGGGCCCAGGTAGCGCCCCGCAGATAATCCGCCCAGTCCCCCACAGGCCGTTCTTCCACCTGCCGGATGTGCCACTGCGCCCGCTTGGGAAACTGGAGCGAAGAAAGCTCCACCACACCGTTTTTCTTTGGCCCATAGGCAATGGAAACCCCCTTATCAATGGCAAGTCCCGTAACCTTTCCGAACTGGTGATCGCTATGAGCCCCCATGGGGCAAACCCGGTAGGGACAGAAGGCCACATCCTCCGGCTCTCTGCGGTATTGGTTTTCAAATACTTCCCGACAGTGCATCTTCATTCCTCCCAGATTGTCTTCCACGCAGAGGTTATTTCCCCAGAAGGGCCGTCAGCTTCCGTTTGGCCCCCAGGACACAGCGATAGACTCCCGGATGATGGAGAAGGAACCATTTTCCACGCACGCGCAGGGGGGAGCGCTGCAGCAGCTGACGGAGCTGAGTGCGGTCAAAAAGAGACTCCACCAGATCAACCCCCTCCTTCGGATTCGTAATATCCCCCGCCAAATCGATTTCGGCTTCCATCCATTTTTCCGCGCAGTCCAGTTGACCCCGCCGGAGGAAAATATCCGTCATGTGATGGGATGCCTCTATGGCCGACAGCTTATGCTTGTCCTTATTGGAACGGATAGTGCTGCCTGGGCGCTGGAAGTAATAGTAAACCAGATGCTCCACCACAGAAATGGTTTCGCACTGCAGAACAATCAACGGAAAAACCCACAGATCCTGTCCGCAGACCAGCGTGGGAAAGGCAATCCCCTCCAGCGCCTTGCGGGTATAGAGCTTGCCCCAGGGTGCCACGGAATAGTGTTCCTTTTCCCCCATGGCGGTCAGAAAAGCATCTGACGACAGGAGCTGATTCTTCATGAATGCGCAGGCCCTGCCATCGGTGTGGCCATCCTCAAAAACCCGCAGATTCTTCCCGATTGCCATATCGCTTCCATCGGCTATCAAGCGCTCCAGAAGCACCTGGACCGCATCCTGGGGCAAGTAGTCATCGGAGTCCACAAACATGACAAAGCTTCCCGATGCCGCCGCAAGACCGGTATTCCTGGCCTTGCCCACCCCCTCGTTGGTCTTGTGGATTACCCTGACCCGATGATCCCGCTGCGCCCAGCAATCGCAGATCTCCGGGCAGCGATCCGGGGACTGATCGTCCACCAGAATGATTTCCAGATCCCGGTAGGTCTGCTGCACGATGCTGTCCACACATTTGTCCAGACAGCTCTCCACCTTATACACAGGCACAATTACGCTTACAAGCTCTCCCATTGGATTTTCCTCTTTTTCCTTGGTCTTCTTTTTTGAATCTGTTCGTCCTATCAACGCACGCATGTGGAGAATTGGAACCGTCATTGCGAACCGGCGCGCCGGCTTCCGTGCCAATCCCCGAACTTAAGAATGCTGCGGCAGACAATTCCAGTGTTCTTCACGATCTCCCTTTGCCGGTCTGAAGCCTCTGCCGGACTGTCTTCAGCACAAAGAAAAAGTTTTCATTTTTCACCAGAATACTGGCCAGCGTATAAACGATTGCTCCGGTAAGAATCTGAAGGGGAAGCATCACGATTTTGGGAATATCCAGCCGCGCCACCAGCAGTACCGGCACAGCCATAGCGGCCGAAAGCAGCAGATTGGGCAGAATATCCGTAACCTGACTCCAAAAACCGTACCCCAGAATCTTTTTCGCGGGAATGGAATTCAGGCAAAAAGCCAGGAAGCTGCACACAACCGCACACACCGCCAAGGCTTCCGGCTGTTTTGACAGGAAAATAAACACAGTCAGCACCGTCAAAGACAGCCCCTTCTTTGCCAGCTCCAGCTTCAGGACCACATCACTTCTTCCGATCGCGCGGAAAGCTTGTGTTGACCCCAGATTAATCAGCCTCAGCATATAGGAAATGCTGAATATTTTAATATAGACAGCACAGCGAATCCACTTCTGCGTAAGCAGAAGCATCACAAACGTATCCGCAATCGAAAACAGGCCCACCATGATCGGGAAAACAACATAGGTTGATGTCTTGAGATACCTCCTGCAAACATTGCGCACATCCACTATATTGTCCTGAACCTTGGCCATGATCGGGAAAAGGACCTGGGTCATCGTATCGCTAAGGGTCGTATTGATCAGTCCGGGGAAGCTCTTTCCTTTGGAGTAGAATGCCAAATCCACCGAGGAAAACCGCAGACCGATTACCAGGGGACTCAGCTGGTCGTAAATAACGGTAACAACGGAACTGGCAAAATTGTGCATTCCAAAGGAGAACAGCCTTTTCAGCCGCGCTAGAGAGCACCGGAAGCTCACGCTCATATGGGTGGAGATCAGCAAAATCACCGTGTCAATGGTATTGTTGGTCATCTCCTGAGCAACCAGAGCCCACACGCCGCAACCCTTCAATGCCAATACAATTCCCACCACCGCGGATACCAAAGTCCCCACGATGGTAGCGAAGAAGAATTTTCGGAATTGCAGATGGCTGGAGGTATACGCGTTCAGCACAGACCTGAACGCCGTTACAAAAAAACTGAGCCCCATTACACGAATGACCATGGTCAGCTGATCTTTTTCAAATACCCTGGCTATATAGGGGGCGCAAAAAAAAGCAAACCCGTACAGAATTGCCGCCATAATCACGGTAACACACAGGACCGAAGAATAGTCTAACCCGTCAGCATCTTTTCTCTGGATAAGCGCGGTATTCAGTCCTCCGTTAATGATCACATAGCAAAAAGAAAAGAAAATCGTGACAACGCTGATGACACTGTAATCCTCCGGCATCAGGATTCTCGCCAGAATCAGTGTTACCAGGAAGGATACCAGCTTTGCAGACATCCGCTCCGCGAAAATCCAAAGCATTCCGTCAAAGGTGCTTTTCTTTAGCTTATCGTTTTTCTGAGCGTCCATTTACAACACCTTTCAACCGATTTCATTCGTAAGTGCATCGATGATTTTACTGTCCTTCGCAGAGGAAAACTTCCGGGCAAACATACACCCGGAGCCCCGCAATTCCTCCAGGTCCGCAATGGTGAAGGTGTAGGGGCTGCCTCTGTTCCAATCGATATAGCGCATGGTCTGCTCCCGTATCTTGAACCTGTCCGGATTGGCCTGCTGATCCCGCCAGGGGGAATTCACCAGCACCGTCTGCACAAACAGTTCATCCGGGATATAAGCCTCTTTGAAATCCGCCTCAATCACATCCTCCTGCGACAGGATGTATTTGGCAAAATCCTCCGTGATGCTGAACCATTGGGTTCCCTTGCGAAGCTCCGTAAAGTGCAGCTTCTTCTTTTTCCCAAAGAGCTTCTGGACTCTGACACCCAGCCGGTCGCTGACCTCAAACCACTTGTTTTCGAGCCCGTTTCTTCCGCTGCGGAACTTTTCAGCGGAAATATGCCTGTAATAAACCCAATCCTCATGCTTTTCCAGAAATTCCGGTCCAAAGAAATGCACAAATTGCTTACCGGAACTCTCAAAGAAGGAATAAATCTCCCGCGGGCTTTTCAGGGGCAGATCCACCCCTGACAGCAGATGGTAGTACGAATGCGGTGTCCTGGTTGCCAGCTTCAGCAGCAAAAGCTCACACTGCACCATGCTGTAGCTTCCCCAGTGAACCGCAATCTCACTGACGATTGTAAGCCTGGAATGGACGGCAGTAATCCGGTTCACTTCCTCAGTATATCTGCTTTTATCAAAATGAATATAGATATCATTTTCCGGACAGTCCAGGGCGGATACCAGCTTCTGCAGCAGCCCCAGCTCATTGTGGGCGATAATCATGTAAGCGTGTTTGTTCATCCGCTTTCACCTCACGAAATTAAATGCGATACACTCTGTGGGGAGCTTCATGGAACGTTAAATTGTTGTTTATCTAAGAAACGCTGTCATTGCGAGCCAGTGTGCACACTGGCGTGGCAATCCCCCGGTTGAAAGAAACCAGGTAACGATTAGCACCAAGAACCGCAACAATCCATGTTTTCCGGATACATTTCGGCACATTTCCTCTCTAACCGGGGGATTGCCACGACCAGTGTGCGCACTGGTCTCGCAATGACAGGAAACCTGGAGACAGCCCGATAAATACCAATTTACTGTTTGCCCCGTCAAACCGGTATGCACGAAAAGAAGCAATGCGGGCAGCCTACGGGTTATCCGCCACGGAGGCCTGTCTTTGTTTCAGGGCACCGAACAGGTACAGCGGGACAAAGCACTTATTTTTCGCCAGAACCAGTGCGTATTTTACTTTCCTTTTATTCATCTGATCAATATAGGAATAATCGCGCAGGAAATCCGGGTCCGTAACCATCTCCAGCAGATACTCCCGTTTTTTCTTCATCGGATAGCTGGAGCGGGTAATTTTTACTGCCACATTGTAGAAATTAATCAGTCCGTTCGCGTCGCATTTCCGGGCCAGCTCCCCGGTAGGGTCCCATTTCTCGGCATAGGACCGCTGAATCCGCAGAGTATCCCTCATAGAACGGAAGAGCGTGGGCTTGAAGGTGTTGGAAATACTGGCAAGGTTCGTCCGGTAATAGTACAGGACATGATCGCAGAAAACGATCCGCTCCGCACGGTCCATAAGTGGCAGGCTGAACATCAGATCCTCCCCTTCGCTGATGTGGCGAACAGAAGAATAATCCCGTTCAATTTCAGCAAGCTCCCTCCGGAACACCTTGGTGCATACGCTGTTCATCTGGAAGGTTGTGCTCAGAATCCGCCTCAGCTCTCCATGGGAGGCAATGGACATCACTTCCCCGTCCCGGAAGGGAAGCTTCCGGGCAGTGGCAGAAAAATCCGGTTTCACGGATGCATAGTAGAACACCAGATCCGCATCATTGCGGACGATATACTCCTGAAGAATCCTCAGTGCATCCGAATGAAGCGCGTCATCGGAGTCCACATTCACAAAATACCTTCCCCGCCCTGTCCGGAACCCCGTCAAGCGTGCCATGATCAGCCCTCTGTTCTCCTGATGGACCACCCGGATCCGCTCCGGGAACCGTGCCTGCCAGGCATCGCACATTTCCCCGCTGCCGTCTGTGGAGCCATCGTCCACCAGAACCACCTCATAATCCGGGAAGCTCTGACTCATCAGCGATTCCACGCATTCGTCCAGGTATTTTTTGACATTGTAAACCGGAACCAGTACCGAAAAAAAAGGCTGTGTCATATTTCTTTTCCTCACATCTACAGGGTTGGCATCCGCATATCCATGCCGGGAATTCTATTTCTCCTGTTTTTGAACCTGACTTCTCAGAGCGGAAGCATACAGCTCCCTGTGGGGCTCACAGGTCAGGGTATTGATCAGCGCCAGCGCATCCGCATCCGTATAGCATTTTTCCCGAAGCCGTCCTCCGCAAAGCAGATTCAGCGCCCGGAAAACCATATAACGCCTGCGCCCCAAGGATCTTCCGTAGTATTCCAGAACCGATTCTCTGGCATGGCGCGTATAGGCATCCTCCACAAACCCCGGTTTCCGGATTTCCTCACTGCGCTTATGGAATCCTCCCAGAATCTGCACAGCCTTCTCTTCTCCCGCAAGTCTGACATAGGCTCCGCTTTTCTCCACCGGGATATACTCCACGCGGCTTTCCCGGGAAGAAAGAATCCATTTTACCAGCATCCCGGTCTGATACGCTTCTACACTGCTTTTGCCCAGCAGGAAATTTCCCTGTCCGTAGACAATGGTGCTCCCGTTCCACTCCTCCCGGCAGCCAACGCAGTGGCTGTGCTGGCAGAGCACAAGATCCGCACCCTTATCCGCGATCCTTCGGCAGACCCTCTGAAGCTCCGGGGAGGGATACCGGTATTTCTCCCTGCCTCCGTGATACAGCACCGCCACATAATCGCACTGCTGCTTCAGCTCGCGGATGTGATCCAGGCTCCACATCGGGTCGAAGGGATTTGCCCCGGGGGAGTTTTCCGTGACGATGGAGAATTCATGCTCCGCGCAGGGATAAAAGCCCACTCTGATTCCATCACGCTCCAGAATAAATGGTTTCGCCGCCTCCCGGGGGGTCATTCCCGCCCCCATCCAGGAAATTCCCACACGCTCCAGGGTGGAAATGGTGGACCTCAGGCCGGCTTCCCCATGATCCAGAATGTGGTTATTGGCAAGGGTGACAAGATCCACGCCCATGGCCCTGAGCCCCGGAGCGGTCCGGGTAGGAATCCGCAGGCGGGGACCGCATTTCGCAATCGGAGTATCCCCGTCCGTAAGCGGAGCCTCCAGATTGAATACTCTGAAATCCGCCTTCTCCATCAGCTCCCGCAGCTCCTGCCCCAGGATGCTGAGAGTATCCGCCCCGGCAAACGCCTCCCAATTGAACTGGGTCGGAACCAAATCCGCTCCAATCAGAATTTCCATAATTCGATTCCTTTCTCTGCGGACGGTTCCCTCCATCCGTTCCCCGGGCAGCACCGCGGATGACACTCCGCAGGCATCGGAACTCCATCCTTTGCGATGCGCATATCGGTTTTCAGATGATCAATAAATTGTTGTTTATCTAAGAAACGCTGTCATTGCGAGCCAGTGCGCACACTGGC
>CALYTB010000073.1 GCA_945486035.1 uncultured Clostridia bacterium | reverse complement strand
TCCTCTCTAACCGGGGGATTGCCACGCCAGTGTGCGCACTGGCTCGCAATGACAGTAAGAACGTGTAAACAACAATTTATCGGTCTTCCTATTCTTTGCCGGAAGAGAAAACAAAAGATACCGGGAATCTCTGGGGGATTCCCGAAGAGGAGTGTGTGAAAAATGATTTCAAACGCAACGATGATCGCCTGTATTGTGACACTGTTCATCAGTCTGGTGCTGCCGGTTCTGTGTCTGGTGGTTTACGGCATCCGCAGCGGAAAGCAGGGGGTGTGGAGCGCCTGGCTGCTGGGAGCTGCCGGGTTCTTCGTGATGCAGATACTGATCCGGTCACCGATTCTCGGCGTTTTGGCGGCGAATACAGGTTTCATGGCGTTCAGCCAGCGCCATCACTGGGTGTTCAGCTTTGGCCTCGCGGTGAGCGCCGCGCTGTTTGAGCTGGTGGGGCGGCTGGCTGTGGCCATGCTCATGCGAAAGCGGCTGACCTGCCGCAGAGCGCTGGCGGCGGGAATGGGCCACGGCAGCATCGAGGCAATCCTGATTGTGGGACTGACTTATATCAACAATCTGGTGTACATGGTCATGATTCAGACCGGAGGCTTTGATGCGATGGTTGCCCAGGTTTCCGCCTCCGGGGCGGACGTATCCCAGCTCCTGGCAATCCGGGACAGCCTCCTGACGCTGCCTGCCGGGGTTTTCCTGCTGGCGGGGTATGAGCGGCTGGTAACCATGGTCTGTCAGACCGCTATGAGCCTGATGGTCTGCTGGGGCGTTTTTCAGAAACGGATGCTTCCCTGGGCGCTTGCCTGCCTGGGAGTGCATACGCTGCTGGATTCCGCGGCGGGAATTCAGAACCTGGTGGGGAAAGGCCTGTCCCAGACGGCGGCCTACGGAATCATCTACCTGATTCTGACCGCTGCCGCGGTGGGCTGCAGTGTGCTCATGGTTCGTATTTGCCGCAGCTGGCGCGGGATGGAGCGCAACCTGGCGGTTTCGCAGAGCGAGTGTTGACATCCGCCGTTTTTCGGTATACAATACAGAAAAAAGGAGGGATCCGCATGGACAAACTGGGAGTGGATATGATCTGGAAGGACCGCAAGCGCTATTTGGGAATGCCCCTGAGCTTTACCCGGTACGCGCTGTCCGAAGACCGCCTGTTTCTCTCGGTGGGCTTTTTCAATATTAAGGATGACGAGGTACTGCTCTATCGGATCCGGGATATCACCACCAGCCGGAGCCTTTGGCAGAGAATGTTCGGGGTGGGCACCGTGACGGTGATGTCCTCGGACAAGACCATGCCCACGCTCCAGCTCAAGAATATCAAGGACCCCGTGGCTGTGAAGGAGCTGCTGCACAGACAGGTGGAGGAGATGAAGATCCGCCGCCGGGTCCGGGTCGGCGAAATTATGACCGTGGGTCAGGATCACGAGGATGACGAAGATCCCGATGACGGTCTGGATGATGACCGGTAATGGAATACCGCTTCCCCCGGGAGGCGAAAGGGAAACGGCAGGCACATGGAAAACCATGGGCCTGCTATTTCCGTGCTTAGGCAGGTTCTGGTGATAATCCCAGATATTGGGAATTATGCTGAACAGAATCTGAAGAAAATGACAAAGTTTACAAAATGATTAAAAAATCTTACAAAATACTTGCAGTTGCGAAATGGCTGTTGTATAATCGTCAGTGTTATCCAGTCGAAAGGTGAGGAGCCGGGATGGGATGGTTTTTCGCAGGAGCGGCAGCATTTGTTCTGTTCGTTCTTTATGATATCAACAGCGTGGTTTGGAAGAAAAAGTACCTGCAAAGCTTTTTTTCTCTGGGCGTTCTGCTGCTGTTGGCCTCCACCGGGGTGTGCCTGCTGCGGGAATACGAAGGCTCCCGGCTTGCGCGCAGTCTTTCGGCGTGGCTGTATCTGATCCCCGGGGCTGTGAGCTTCGGCCAGACGGTGTATTCCCTGTTTTTTGCCCTTCCGTTTACGGAAACCTATGTGCATATTCCCGGAAAAACCGTGGTTTGCGACCGGGGAATGTACGCGCTGTGCAGGCATCCCGGGGTGCTGTGGTTCTGTTTTGGGTATCTGTTTCTGGCGCTGGCCTGGGGGACAGGGCTGATCTGGGGAATGGCAATTGTCTACAGCCTGCTGAATGTGGGCTATGTGATTCTTCAGGACCGGTGGACCTTTCCCCGGACCTTTGACGATTATGAAGGGTATCGGAAGCGGGTTCCGTTTCTGATTCCCACTGCCGGAAGTTTGAAAAGGGCGTGGGATACACGCCGCTGATTGCGGAGGATGGCTATGCGGTTTCAGGAGAAGATCCGGAATTACTCCAAAGAGGAAATCTGGCAGGAGTACTGCGGCTTTCTGGACCTGTCCATGGAGGAGTATATGCGCATCCAGCGCAGGCTGATGAACGAGCAGATTGAAATCTGGAGCCGGTCAGCGCTGGGCCAGCGGATCCTTGACGGGAAAATGCCCCAAACTCTGGAGGAGTTCCGGGAAATGGTGCCGCTGACCACCTATGAGGACTATGCGGATATTCTGCTGAAGAAGGAAGATGCAAGCCTTCCGGAAAAGGCGGTGCTGTGGATTCAGACTACCTGGGAGGGCGGCCTACACCCCATGAAAACCGCTCCCTACACCAAGGGAATGCTGGACACCTACAAGCGGAATATGATGGCCTGCTTCATTCTGGCCACGGGTAAACGGCGGGGAGATTTTGATGTTTCGGTTACCGACCACATGCTCTACGCCCTGGCGCCTCTGCCCTTTGCCACCGGATTGATGCCGCTGCTTCTAAAGGACGAAATCGACATTGAATACTTACCCCCCGTGAAGCAGGCCGCGGCTATGTCCTTCCGGGAACGGAACGCCTGCGGTTTCCGGCTGGGGCTGAAGAAGGGAATCGAATACTTCTTCGGCCTGGGCAGCGTGACCTATTACATCAGCCAGAGCGTGGCAGCCCTGGAGCATTCCGCCGGAGGCGGCTCCATGCTGGACAAGCTGAAGGGAATTTCCCCGGGAATGCTGCTGCGGTATCTGAACGCGAAGCGCAAATGCCACAAAGAGCACAGGCAGCTGATGCCCAAGGATCTGTTCCAGCTGAAGGGCTTTATGATCGCCGGAACGGACAACGGCTGCTACAAGGACGATCTGGAGAAGCTATGGGGCATCCGTCCCATGGAAATCTCTGCCGGAACGGAGCCTACCTGCATCGGCACGGAAACCTGGTCCAGAAACGGACTGTATCTGTTCCCGGATGCCTGCTTCTATGAATTCATTCCGGAATCGGAAATGCTGCGCAGTATGGAGAACCCGACCTATGAGCCCCGCACCGTGCTGATGGATCAGGTGGTTCCCGGGGAACGCTACGAGCTGGTCATCTCCGTGCTGAAGGGCGGCGCCTTTGTCCGCTACCGGGTGGGGGATGTGTACCGCTGTGTGGGAATCGGTGATCGGGAGGAGCAGACCCGGATTCCCAGATTTGTTTACATCGATCGGGTCCCGGATGTAATCGACATCGCGGGCTTTACCAGAATTACGGAGAATTCCATCGACCACTCCATCCGGCTGTCGGGCCTGCCCATCCGGGATTGGTTCGCGGTGAAGGAGTATACGGAAAACAACCGCCCCCGACTTCACATGTATGTGGAATTGGAGCGCAGCGCCCTGGCCGGCATGGCCGTAAATACGGACGTGCTGAAGGAGCATTTAAGCGTTTATTTTAAGTATCTGGACAGCGACTATATGGATCTGAAGAAGATCCTGGGTGTGGACCCGCTGGAAATCACCATTGTCAAGTGCGGGATCTTCGATGCCTACCGGCAAAGCTGCGGAAGGCGCATCCGCCGGATCAATCCGACCCAGCTGGAGATTTCTGAGTTTATGTCTTTATAACCGGAGGCCTCATGGAACGGCGCGCCGGATTCACGGAAGGAGGGAGAGCAAGTGGCAAGCTACAGTTGGGTTTCGGTCACCGCGTTGTTCAGCTATCTGTTTTTGCTGCTGGCTTTTATGGTTGCCAGAAAGACAAAGGTAATCCGCTCCTTCATGTGCCTGCTGGTGTGCATGATCCTTGCCGCGGGGGGCTCCTTCCTCATGCGGACCCGGTTCTGGCCGTCGGTGAATTTCTGGCATTATGTGTCCCTGCTGGGAATTGTGATGGTCCCCAGTGTGTTTTTCCGGTTCTTCCTGGACTTTCTGGAGGAGAAGAGAGGCCACGGCAGACTCTTCTGGGTGGTTTTCTTCGGCGCGGCGTACATTGTCAATCTGTTTACCCAGTGGTTTATTCCCACACCGGAGGTGCGGACGGATGCGCTGGGAAATGTCAGTTTCGTCTACCATTACGGCTGGGGCGTGCTGATCCTGCTCGCCGGCGCGGTGTGCATCGTCGTGCAGTGCACCGTGTTGTTCGTCCGATACTGCAAGGGGGACGCGCTGATTCTGCGGCAGCTGCGGCCTGTGCTGCTGGGCCTGGGTATTCTGGTGGGAGGTACCGCCCTTTCCACCCTGAAGTTTCTGGCGGGCATTCCCCTGGACATCATTTCCAGTGTGGTCTTTGCCTATCTGGTATTTTACGCCCTGTACCGCAAGCGCCTGCTGAAGCTGGCGCTGCTGGCATCCCCCGCGAACTGCTATGTGGTGGCGGTGCTGATCTGTATGGCGGTGTTCTATAAGCTGGTGATGCCCCTGCAGCGTTACATGATCCGCACCCTGCGCATGAGCCAGGAATTTGCTACGCTTCTGGTGGCGTTCATGCTGGTGGGAGTCATTTTCCTTCTGTATCTTGTGATGAAGCGGTTTTTGGACGCGTTGTTCGTCAAGGATGAGCAAAGCCAGGCGGAAACCATACAGCAGTTCAGCCGCACCGTTTCCAAAACCCTCAACAAGGAGGAAATCCTCTCGGACATGCTGGAGGTCATCCAGCAGATGATTCCCGTGGACATGGCCTATGTGTGTCTGAAGGAGAAAAACGGGGAGTATACCGTTGCCCAGACCCTGAGCGCGCTGCACAACGACAGTTTTGTGCTGAAGGCGGATCATCCGCTGGTGACCTACCTGTCTACCCACGACAGCGGCGTCCTGATGGAGGATTTTGCCTGCACCCGGGAGTACCGCTCCATGTGGGAACAGGAAAAGCGGCAGCTGAAGGAACGGGAGATCACCTGCGTGGTTCCCATGAAGGACGGCGATGACCTGACGGGGCTGCTGCTGCTGCCGCAGAAGCGCAAGGGGAAGGCCTACACCGTGGATGATTTCAGCCTGCTGTCCTCGGTGTGCTCCGTGTGCTCCATGGCGGTGAAGAATTCCCGGCTCTATGAGAAGGCCTATTCTGAGGCTCGAAGGGATGAGCTGACGGGGCTGTACAACCGGAAGAGCTTCTATGAATCCGTGAACAAGCTGTTTGAGCAGCGCCGGGACCGGTCTTTGGCGCTGGTGATGATGAGTGTGGACGATTTCAAGCTCTACAACCAGCTCTACGGAAACAAGGAGGGGGATGCGGCGCTGCGCCGGATCGCGGATATTATCCGGGTATCCTCGGAGGGCCGGGGTACTGCCTTCCGAATGGCAGGGAAGGAATTTTCCCTGCTGCTGCCGGACTATGATATCTATTCGGCAAAGCTGCTGACGGAGTCCATATTGCAGCAGGTACGCAGTCTGCATGAATCCAAGGAGCTGTACCAGCTGAAAACCCTGACCATGAGCTGCGGCATCTGCGCCGCGCCGTTTATGGCCTCCACGGTGGAGGAACTGATCGCCAATACGGATTTCGCGGTGTACACCGCCAAACGGGGAGGCAAGAACCAGGTTGTCATCTACTCCGAGGAGGCCAAGATCCAGAGCCAGGAGGCGGAGAAGACCAGCGGCTATGATACATACGCCTCCACCATTGTGGCGTTGACCGCAACCATCGATACCAAGGATCACTATACCTTCCGGCATTCCCGGAATGTGGCCAATTACGCTTCCCGGCTGGCCAAGGCCTACGGCATGAACCAGGAGTTCGCGGACATCGTCCGGGAGGCGGGACTGCTCCACGATATCGGTAAGATCGGTATCCGGGAGGATATCCTCAATAAGCCCGGGAAGCTTACCGAGGAGGAGTATGCCATCATGAAAACCCATGTGGAAAACTCCGTGGGAATTATCCGGCATCTGCCTTCCCTGGACTACGTCATTCCCGCGGTGATCTCCCACCATGAGCGCTATGACGGCAGGGGATATCCCAGAGGCCTGGCCGGGGAGAATATCCCGCTGATGGGACGGATGCTGTGCGTGGTGGATTCCTTCGACGCTATGGTTTCCAAGCGCAGCTACAAAAACGCCATGAGTATTGAAAAAGCCCTGGAGACTTTGGAGCGGGAGCGGGGCAGGCAGTTTGACCCGGTGCTGGCGGATTTGTTTGTGGAGCTTGTCCGCAGCCATCAGATTGAAGTGGAAACATCATAACGAAACCGCCCCGGAGCTGCAGCTTCGGGGCGGAAAGCTTTCGCGGGAGAATATTCGGGAAGTACGGGGGATTGCCGGGAAAAAACCGGGACGGAAATGCTTTACCCCGGAGGGATTCTGTGGTATAATACCCAAGAATGTTCTTTTCAGGAGGCAAGCTATGAAACTGTCGCGGATCGGTGCGTGGAAGAAGAGGTATCTCGCGCTGGCCTTTGCCATTCCATTCCTGGGAATGCTGTTTCTGATGCTGGTGAGCGGATACGCGCCCTTTGGCAAAAGCTCCATGCTGTATTCCGATATGTACCACCAGTACTATCCCTTCTTCACCGCCTTCCGCAGAGCCCTGCGCCGGGGGGACGGCCTGCTCTACACCTGGAGCGCGGGAATGGGCATGGATTACCTGGGACTCATTTCCTATTATCTGGCCTCGCCGCTGAACCTGCTCAGCGTGCTGGTGCCGGATGGAATGGTGCTGGGGTATTTTTCCCTGCTGATGCCCCTGAAGCTGGGGTTTGCGGGACTGTTTTTCGCCATGTTCCTGAAAAATGTTTTCGGGAAGAATGATTTTTCCATTTCTGTGTTCGGCGCCTTTTACGGTCTGTGTGCCTGGGCGCTGGGATACCAGTGGAATGTGATGTGGCTGGATTCCTTTGCCCTGACACCGCTGGTGGTGCTGGGCGCCGTATGGCTGATCCGGGACAAAAAGGTAATTGTGTACACGCTGTCTTTGTTCCTGGCGGTGTTTGCCAACTACTACATCGGCCTGTTTGTGTGCATCTTTGTGGCGCTGGTGTTTTTCTGTTATGAGATCTGCCGCTGGCAGGGATGGGGAAGATTCTTCCGGGACCTGGGGAGGATTGCGCTGTTCTCCCTGCTGGCCATCGGTATGACACTGATTCTGGAGCTGCCTGCCCTGGCAGCCCTGGGCAACACCCAATCCAGTGTGAATAAGTTTCCTACCGGCTTCCGGCTGAACATTGCCTCCTCCAATACGCTGGCAGGACTGCTGGATGCCATGCGTCAGGTGGCGGGGAATATGGGCGGGAGCCTGGAGCCCACCTTCAAGGAAGGGCTTCCCAATCTGTACTGTGGGGTGGGCACCCTGTTTTTCGCGGTGCTCTACTGCATGGCAGGGGATGTGAAGCTTCGGGACAAGCTTTGCGCGGTGTTTCTGCTGACTTTTTTCAACCTTAGCTTTCTTATCCGGCAGCTGGACTATATCTGGCACGGCTTCCATTTTACCAATATGATTCCCTACCGCTTCAGCTTCCTGTACAGCTTTGTTCTGCTGTACATGGGATACCGGGCCTGGCTGCTGCGGCGAAAGTTCAAACCGCTGGCGCTGGTGTGCGCCCTTGTGATTACGGCGGGCCTTTTGAGCTGCTCCAAGGAGCTTACGGCGGGAGAATCCGTCCCGATTCTGGGACTGGAATTCACTGTTCCGGTGTACCTGCTCTATAATGTACTGTTCCTGCTGCTGTATTTCTCCGCGATGCTTTACAGCAACTGGAGAAGAAGGCTTCCGGAAAACGCGGAAGCGAAGGAGGTCCGCCAGGCCCAGCATTCCAGCTACCGGCGCAGAGGTGTCGGCCGAATCTGGGTGCTGGCGGTGATCGCGGTGGAGCTGGCATCCACCCTGGTAAGCTTCGGGCTGTATTTCCCGGGGACCAACACCACCAATTATCCCAAGGGCAGGGAAGAAGCGGCCTCCATGATCCGCTACATGCATGAGCGGGAGAAAAACACCCTGTTTTTCCGGGCGGAAACCACTCATTCCCAGACCCTGAATGACGGAGCGCTGAATGATTACAACGGCATTTCCTGCTTTACCAGCTCCGCCAATGTGCGGGTTACCGAGTTCATGAAGGCCCTGGGCTATGGGGCCAAGAATACCTATAATCGCTACTGCTTCGAGGAAAGCTCCCCGGTGGCGAATCTCTTCCTGGGGATCAAGTACATGATCGAGCGGGACGGCAAGGACAAGGGCGGCCAGCTTTGGACGGATGTGCATCACTTTGGAAGTGTCCATCTGCTGCGAAACAACGCCTATCTTCCCCTGGGCTTCCTGGCGGAGAGCGACCTGTCCGCGTGGAACGTCGCCGGTGAAAGCGACCCCTTTGCGGCGCAGGATGATCTGTTTGCCAAGGCCACTGGGCTGGACCGTCAGGTATGGTATCGGATTCCCGGGGAGAATCTGGCGATCTGGGGCAGCGATATTACGGTGAGCCGGACGGGGCAGACCGGTGACTGCATCTATCAGGACGCGAAAACCAACTCCTATGTCACTTACAGCTATACCATTGACCGGGACGGATTCATGTGCATCCAGCTGGACCAGTCCAAACGCAATGACTTCTATGTCAGTGTCAACGGCATTGAGCTGTATAAGGAATCCTACAGCCTTCCCCAGATGGTCGCGGTTGGGGATGTGAAGGCTGGGGATCTGGTGGAGGTGCGGCTCCAGTGCAAGTCCGGGGACAACGGCTCCATCGGCATCCAGGGTGCGCTTCTGGAAGGGGAGCTGTTTTGGGAAGGGTACGCGAAGCTGGCACAGTCCCAGTGGGAGCTTACACGGTTTGAAACCACCCTGGTGGAGGGCACCATTGACTGTACCAAAGATGGGCTGATGTACACCTCCATCCCCGACAATGGGAACTGGAAAATTCTGGTGGACGGTGTGGCCGTGGAACCGGTGCTGGTGGGAAATGTGATGCTGGCTGTGGAGCTGACCGAAGGAAATCACACGGTGAGCTTCCGCTATGAAAACAGAGCGTTTTCCATGGGCTGGAAGATCACCCTCCTGTGCGCGCTGGTCTTTGCCGGGATGATTCCGGTGTATTACCCGGAGTACCGGAAGAAGGTGTTCCGGAGAAAGTAAAGGAAAGCACCCGCTGTTCCGAACAAGGAACGGCGGGTGTTTTGCGATCGGAAACAGGAAATGTAAATTGTTGTTTAGCGGCTTCGCCGAATTGACAATTGACAATTGACAGTTGAC
>CALYTB010000072.1 GCA_945486035.1 uncultured Clostridia bacterium | reverse complement strand
ATTATGTTTTATCCCGAAGGGATTCCTTAATTGTCAATTGTCAATTGTTAATTGTCAATTATAAACACCAATTTGCCGCATTGCTGAGTGGACCCGACAAGTGCGTGAGAATATCCCCGGTATCTGCGGAAAGAAGGGGCCGGGGCGAAATACAAGGAGGCAAACGATATGGAAATCAAAATGTGCACCTGCCCCAATGGGCATTACTTTAACGCGGATATCTATGACCGCTGCCCGGAGTGCGGCGCCGAGGCGGCGAACAGGAGCCAGGCACCCGGCGGCTACGGCGGCGGGGCCTTCCCCAAGACCACTGACCCCAGCCAGAGCCGGGAGGCGGCGGGAGGCTACGGCGGCGGGGCCTTCCCCAAGACCACTGACCCCAGCCAGAGCCGGGAGGCGGCGGGAGGCTACGGCGGCGGGGCCTTCCCCAAGACCACCGATCCCAGCCAGAGCCGGGAGGTGGCGGGCTACGGCGGCGGGGCTTTCCCCAAAACCACTGCCCCCGGGTCGGCCGCTTCCGTGCATCAGGCCGGACCCGCCACTCCCTTCAGCGTGCCCACCCAGGCCGCGGTGGATATGCGCGACGGCACCGGCTCCGAGCCGGTGGTGGGCTGGCTGGTGTGCATCGAGGGCCCCATGCGGGGCGTGGATTTCCGGCTCCATGACGGCTATAACTTCATCGGCCGGGAGGAGGGGGACATCCACATCCACGGCGACAACGCCATCTCCCGGCAGAAGCACGCGGTGGTGGCCTTCTACGCCAAGCGGAACACCTTCCATGTGGGCCCCGCCGACGGGCGCAACATCATCGAGCTCAACGACGAGCCCGTGTTCAACCATGTGCAGATGCGCAATTACGATGTGATTACCGTGGGCAACACCAAGCTGATGCTGGTGGGGCTCTGCGGCGACCAATTCAGCTGGACGGACGGTGTGAAGCATGGATGAGGATGTCAGCCTGATTCCCCCCGGCCCATGGGGCATCCCGATGGACCCCGGGGAAACCACGGCCCCCGAGGAGGAGACCACGCAGGCTCCTGAGGAAAACACGGAGGAGCCCACGCAGGCTACCGAGGAAACCACACAGCCCACGCAGGTGCCCATCATCCCCACCGGGGAAACCACCGTTTACACGGGGGAAACCGTGGCGGCGGAGCCGGAGCCCGCGGCAGCCTGCAGCCATGGCTGGTGCATTGCGGCGATCTGTTTTCTGGCGGTGCTGAGTCTGGCGCTGCTGGCGGCGGTGATTGTCCAGACGGTCCGGCTCAGGCGGCGGAAGGCCCCTGCCATCCCCGCAACGGTCCGGGGCAGCGTCAGCGCCTCCGGGGTGATTCAGGTGGGCAAGCTCCACTGTCAGGGCGACCGGGAGAGCCAGCAGGACTGCATGGCGGTTTCACCCCCGGAGCTCTACGGCGCCCAGGGGCTGCTGGCTCTGGTGGCCGACGGCATGGGCGGTCTGGCCGACGGGGACCGGATGAGCCAGGCCGCGGCCTCGGCCATGCTTGAGAGCTTCCTGGAAAACCGGGAGCCGGACCCGCTGTTGGCCCTCACCGCCCGGGCCAACCAGGCGGTGAATGCCCTGCTGGGCCCGGAGCAGCTGGGCACCAGTGGAACCACCCTGGCGGCGGGAATCGCCCGGGAGGGACTGTTCCGGTATGTGTCCGTGGGAGACAGCCGGATCTGCCTGTTCCGGCAGGGCAGCCTGATTCAGCTGAACCGGGAGCATGTCTACCGAAACGAGCTGATTGTCCGCGCCGTCAACGGGGTCGGCACCCTGTGGGACGCGCAGACCCACCCCAAGGCCGGGGGGCTGACCAGCTACCTGGGCATGGGAGAGCTGAAATATGTGGACATTCCCGCCGAGCCGGTGCGGCTTCTGGCCGGGGACCGGATTGTGCTGATGAGCGACGGGGTGTACAACGCCCTGACCCGGCAGGAGCTGGAAAGCGCCCTGGGCCAGCATGCCCAACAGGCGGCGGATTCCATCGCCCGGATGATTCAGGCCAAGGCCTACCGCAATCAGGACAACTACACCGCGGTGATTCTGGAGTTCTGAGCGGGGATGTGATTCCTTCGCTTCAAAAACGACTTTCCTCGGCGGACAGATAAATTGTTGTTTGAAGATTTCAAACGCACTTCGTTCTTACTGTAGGGGAGCCATTTATGGCTCCCGTGACACAGTACGTTTTCGCCGAAATGCTGGGGATATCGGAACATTTCACCGCCGGGAGCCATAAATGGCTCCCCTACAGTGTTATTCCGACATTTTTAAAAACTGATCTGCAAACACCAATTTGTCGTTTTGGAGGAATCCGATCAGCATAGGCACCGCTGAAGCGTGCTTTCCCTTTGCGAGTAACCAAAGATTGGAGAGAACAATATGAGAAAGAGATTGATTCCTGTTTTGCTGGCACTGGTGATGTGCCTGCAGATGGTGCTGCCCGTATCCGCCGCGGAAGGCGGCAAGGCCGCGGCGGCCAGAAGCGGCGTGGTCCGCATTGTCTCCCAGGGGCCGGACGGCAGCCTCAGCACCGGCTCCGGCTTCGCCGTGGGCAAGGTGGGGGAGGAAACCGATATCTTTGTGACCAACCACCATGTGATCTACGGCACCTACTACACCGAGGATGGCTATGCCCTGGATCTGCCCGCCACTCAGGTGTGGATTCTGAAAAACAGCAATGCCTACAGCCCCGTCAACGGACTGGACACCGCCCAGTGCATCCCCTGCGAGATCATCTATGCCGACGACAACGGCTACCCGGATCTGGCGGTGCTGAAAGCCGCCGAGCCGGTGCCCGGGCGGGTGGCCCTGCCCCTGCTGGCAGATGACGACCAGGTGCAGAGCGGCGACGCGGTGTACGCCCTGGGCTATCCCGGCAGCTCCGACTATATGGACGAGGAGTTCTACGGCCGGAAGCTCCTGGGCGGGGTGGAGGACGTGACGGTGACCCGGGGCGTGGTGTCCCGGCTGACCACCTCCAAGAATGTGCTGGACAATACCCGGATCATCCAGCATGATGCCATTGTCAATCATGGCAACTCCGGCGGCCCGCTGATCAACGAGGACGGCGCGGTCATCGGCATCAATACCTACATCTACGGCATGGACCCCGATACCGGCGACTCCAACAGCTCCTACGCCGTCCGCGTCAGCCATGTGCGGGAGGTTCTGGAGAGCCTGGGCATCTACTATGATGTCTACAAGGAAACCGGCTGGGTGCTCTACGCGGTGATTGCGGCGGTGGTTGCCGCGGCGGTGGTTGTGGCGGTGATTCTGATTGTCCGTGGGAAGAAAAAGCGCGTGCCCGCCCCCATCCCCACCCCGGGCCCCGCTCCCAGACGGTACGACCTGCCGGTTTCCACCCCGGCGGACGGACGGCCCCGGCTCCAGTGCGTGTCCGGCACCTTCGCGGGGCAGCGGTTCTCCCTGGACAACAGTGTCCGCATCGGCCGGGACCCCAACAAGAACGATCTGGTCTTCCCCGCCGGGGCCCAGGGCATCAGCGGCGTGCACTGTGTGCTGATGGTGGACGGCGCCACCGTATGGCTCAAGGATCTGGGCTCCACCTACGGCACCTATCTGCCCGGGGGCCGGAGACTGGCGGCCAACGAGGCCGTGCAGCTGCGCATCGGCGAGAAGTTCTATCTGGGCTCTGAACGGGAAACCTTTGTAATTGCTCCCAAGGGAGGAATCTGAGTATGGAATACTGCCCTCACTGTATGCGCCCGGCTTCGGGGGATTTCTGCCCGAACTGCGGCGGTGAGATTCATTGGAGGGCTCCGGCCTGCCAGCTGCCGGTGGGCTCCCTACTGCGGGGTACCACCGGAAGGGTGTACCAGATCGGCGCGGCCAAGGGCCAGGGAGGCTTCGGCATCACCTACGCGGCCATGGATCTGGAGAGCTGGAATCCGGTGGCCATCAAGGAGTATTTCCCCAGCAGGTGCGCCTCCCGGGACCCGCTGAACATGGTGGTCCCCACCACCGGCCAGATGGACTCCTTCCAAAGCGGCATGGACGGCTTTCTGGAGGAGGGCAGGATGCTCTCCTCGGTGGGGGCGCTGCCCTCGGTGGTCAGCGTTCGGGACAGCTTTGAGGCCAACGGCACCGCTTACATCGTGATGGAATACGTGGAGGGCGTTCCCCTTCACGAGGTGGTGAAGCAGCAGGGGCGGATGCGATGGCCGGAGCTGGAGCCCATGTTGCACGATCTTCTGCGGGATCTGGACATTCTGCACCGGGCGGGGGTCATCCACCGGGATATCAGCCCGGACAACCTGATCCTCACCCCCCAGCGGACCCTGAAGCTGCTGGACTTCGGCTCTGCCCGGAGCATTCAGACCGGAAACATGACCGTGATGCTGAAAGCGGGCTTCTCCCCGGTGGAGCAGTACCGCAGCAGCGGACAGGGCCCCTTTACCGATGTGTACGCCCTGGCAAGCACACTGTATTACTGCCTGACCGGGGTGATTCCGCCCTCCTCCGCGGACCGGCTGGACCGGGACGAGCTGGTTTCGCCCAACGCGCTGGGGGCGGGGCTGACACCGTCGCAGGAGAGGACCCTGCTGTGGGGCATGGCGGTTCAGCCCGCGGCTCGGCCCCAGACCATGGGAGCATTCAGCAAAGCGCTGCTGCAGGGGCAGCCGGAGAGTAAGCCCTGGCAGTACCCCCGGGAGGACCCTGGGGTGCAGGTTCCGCCCCCAACGAAGAAGGAAAAGCAGGGCTCCGAGCTGACGGAAAAGCCGCGCATGCTCTGGCCGGTGCACAAAAAGAAAATTCTGGCGGCGCTGGGCGGAGTCCTGGCCCTGGCCGTCGTCATCGGGGGCATTGGCCTGACCGTTTCCCTGGTGGGCGGAAAAACCACGGACCAGGGTCTGCGCTATAAGCACAAGGGGGATTCCGTGTGGATCACCGGCTACAAAGGAGCCGCGGCGGAGCTGACCATTCCGGCACAGGTGGACGAAAAACCGGTGGTGTGCATCGGCGAAGGGGCCTTCTCCGGCTGCTCCGGCCTGACGGAGGTGACGGTTCCCGGAAGCGTGACCACCATTGAAGCCAATGCTTTCCGGGACTGCGGCAGCCTGGAACTGGTGCGCTTTGCCCAGGGGAGCACCGCGGTGAAGCTGGACAGCGCCGCGTTCTCCGGCTGCGAAACCCTCCGCTGCCTGGTGGCGGAGAACCCGGGCCGCATCCGAAGCGGGGCGGCGGACGGCCTTCCCAACGCGGCGGTGTGCGTTCTGGGCGAGGAGCTGGAGCAGGGCAGAATCGTGGATGTGCAGGTAAGCGGCGGCATCGCCTATGCCATCACCGACCTGGACTGCGCCGTGGCCCAGGGGCAGCCGGGAAAAGGAAACCTGCCGGCCTTCCTGGGAGATTGCCGGGTGTTTGACCCGGACGGAAGCCGGGCCGCCGTACAGGGCGGCATCACGGACGGGAAGATGAAATACGAGCTGCACAATGGGCAGGCTTACCTTGTGGGCTACACCGGCACGGACTCCTGCCTGGATATGCCCAGCGAGATTGAGGGCTGCCCCGTCACCACCATCTGCAGCCGGGCATTTGAGGGCCTGACCGGAGTGGGGTACGCGTATCTTCCCCGAAGCCTGACCCGGATTCAGGCGGAGGCTTTCCGGGGCTGCGAGACCCTGCGGGATCTCACCGTCTACAGCGCCGCCCAGGCGGATCCGAGCGCCTTCGCGGACTGCCCCAAGCTGCGCTGCGTGGTGCTGGCGGAGCCGAATGCCTCGGTACGTTCCTGGACCCTGAGCCAGGATGTGCGGGTGTACTCCAAGGGAATGGAAACCGGTGTCGGCGGTCTGGATTATGTGCTGGTCAGCAGCGACGGCGTGATCTACGGCTCCACTGCCAACGGCAAGGTGCTGATGGACATTCCTCAGGGCCTGAGCCAGGTGGATGTTCGCTCGGACACGGTCTGGACCTACGAAAAGGCGCTGGACCATGTGCCGCAGAGCATTGTCATCAATATGGATTCCGACATGGGCTTCCCCCTGGAGCTTACCGATCGGGCGGACTGGGAATTTGACAGTGTGGACGATTTCAGCTGCGGCTGGCTGCTTTCCTGCCTGGTTTGCCAGCGGATCAACGAGACCCGGACCCAGGGCCCCCGGATTCAGCCGGATACGGCAACACTGAGGGCGGCCATGATTCGGGCCGAGGAGCTGAGCAGATCCTACTCCTTCACCCGCCCCAGCGGGGAGAAGTGGGGGAGCACCCTGACGGAATGCGGCGTGGACTGGGGCAGCGCTTCCCATTACCGGGAGAAGCTTTCCGCGGTGTCGGACAGCACCTTGTCCGAGGAGCTGGAAAGTCTGGTGGAAAGCCTGGTGGAGAGCTACAGCGGCACCGACGATGAGGGCAGATACTATGTCCGCTTCGCCACTGCGCTGTACGCCTATATGAAAACAAAAACCGTCTATTCCGGCTCCATCGCCATTGTGGAAGATTGATACCCCTCCCGCAAACCAAAATCCCCGGCCGGTTCGGCCGGGGATTTTTTAATGAGGGTCGGAAAGCAGTGGGGCGGGGGGACAATTGACAATTAAGGAAGCCCTTCGGGAGGCATTGAAAATGGTGCATTCGCTTATTGGATTCCCTCAGCAGAGCGGGAAATTGGTGTTTGCCACAATGGTGCGGCAGCACCCCATGCCTTCCCCCGGGGGGAAGGTGCCCCGTAGGGGCGGATGAGGAACGGCGACATCTGGGACAGCATTTGCACGAAAGCAGGACAAATTATGTCCAAATCCGGTGCTTTCTCACGCACTGCACCGAATCTTTTCAAATATCGCCGATCCTCATCAGTCTCGCTTCGCTCGACAGCTTCCCCACGGGGGAAGACAAAGCGTTTCGCGCAAATACTCTGATAAACACGGGCTCAGACTATCGGTTTTAGTAAGCTGAACAAATTGGTGTTTGAATATTTCAAATGCGTTTCGTCCTTCCTGTA
This sequence comes from uncultured Clostridia bacterium, assembly GCA_945486035.1. Taxonomy (GTDB): domain Bacteria; phylum Bacillota; class Clostridia; order Oscillospirales; family Oscillospiraceae; genus Faecousia. Next base: position 2,926 of record CALYTB010000072.1, on the reverse strand, counting down.
GGGGAGCCATTCATGGCTCCCGTAGAGCAGTACGTTTTCGCCGAAATGCTGGGGATATCGGAACATTTCACCGCCGGGAGCCATGAATGGCTCCCCTACAGTGTTATTTCGACATTTCCAAAACAGATCTGCAAACAACAATTTGCTGTGCAGCTTAGTAAAGCCGATAACCTGAACACGGGCTTAGGTCTTGGAGGTCTCCAGGGCGCGCAGCTCCGCGGCGATGGGGCAGGCGGGGGCGTGGACACAGGCGGGGTAGCAGCAGTCCACCTCGGTGAGCGCGCCGTTCTCGGTGACGGCGGTGACCACCCGGCTCTGGTCCAGCTGGCGGCAGTAGCCGGTGATGAATTTCTCGTCCTCCATGTATTACGCCTCCTTCACCACGCAGAAGCCCCGGGGGCCCAGGGTCAGCCAGTCGGGAGCCACGGTCTGCAGGTTATAGCCAAAAACCAGCTGCCCTGAGGGGATCTCCCAGGGGTCGCCGCTGCGGTTGCAGTAGATTCTCAGGGTTTCGCCGGCGTGGGAGCGGGTGAAGCCCAGGTGCCGGTCCCCGGCCTGGAAGAAGTGGATGTCCCCCAGACGGAGGGCTTCCTGGTCCCGGCGGAGGCGGCCCAGGCGCTTATAGTGGTTCTGCAGTTCCCAGTCCTCCCGGCCCCAGGGGAAGGGGCGGCGGTTGAAGGGGTCCTTGTGACCCTCCATCAGAGCCTCGTCGCCGTAGTAAATGCTGGGGCTGCCGGGGAGGGTGTATTGCAGAAACGATGCCATGAGAAGCCGCTCCCGGGCCACCTCCAGCTGGTTGCGTCCGAGGTGGCGCTTGGCCTGCTCCTCCCGGGGGCCTTCGAAATCGTCCACCAGGGCGGTGAGAATCCGGGGGGTGTCGTGGGTGCCCAGCAGATTCATGTTGCAGGGGAGCACCTGGGGCGGGTAGTTCTCCGCGATGGTCAGCACCGTGTCCCGGAGGCCCTGGCCGGCATCCCGGCCCCGGACAAAGTTGAGGATCGCCGTGCGGAAGGGGTAGTTCATGACACTGTCCAGCTCTCCGTCCACGAAGTAGCGCCGGCGGCAGCCGTAGGCCACCTTGTTGGAGGCATCCTCCCACACCTCGCCCAGGAGCAATGCATCGGGCTTCAGCTCCTTAAGGCGGCTGCGCAGCAGCTTCAGGAATTCGTCCGGCAGCTCGTCCGCCACATCCAGCCGGAAGCCGTCGGCTCCCAGACGAATCCAGTGGGCGATGACACTGTCCTCATCGGTGATGATGTATTTGACAAAGGCGGGGTCCAGCTTGTTCACCGTGGGCAGGGTGTCAAAGCCCCACCAGGAGTTGTAGCAGTCCGGCCAGTGGTGGAAGGTGTACCAGCTGTGGTAGGGGGAGGATTGGCTCTGGTACGCGCCCTTGCCGGGGAAGGCCCCGTCCTTGTTGAAGTACAGGCTGTTGGAGCCGGTGTGGGAGTAGACCCCGTCCAGGATCACCCGAATCCCCCGGTCGTGGGCCGCCCGGCACAGGGCGGCGAAATCGGCCTCGGTGCCCAGCATGGGGTCCGGGGTCTTGTAGTCGCCGGTGTCATAGCGGTGGGAGGAGAAGCTCTTGCTGATGGGGTTCAGGTACAGCAATGTGACCCCCAGCTCGGAAAGGTAGGGCAGCTTCTCGGTGATGCCCCGGAAATTGCCGCCGTAGAAATCGTTGTTCAGCACCAGACCCTCGGGGGTGGGCTGCCAGTGCACCTCCTCGTGCCAGTGCTTATGCAGAACGTAGGGCTGGAGCTTGCCGGAAAGGTCCGGCCGCCCGGAGGCGTGGAACCGGTCGGGGAACACCTGGTAGATGGTGGCACCCTTGGCCCAGTCCGGGGTGGTGAAGTCCTGGGGGATGCAGCTTAGCTGCCACAGGTCCCCGGCCTCCATATTGGTGTCGTCCCCCTGTTTGTACAGCCGGAAGGAGCCCTCCCGGTTGTGGATGCGGAAGAAGTAGAAGAACAGGCCCGGGAAGGGGAGGGTGAAGCTCCCCTGGAAAATGTCGTAGGGGCCCTTCTTCATTTTGAAGCTCAGGTCGAAGGGACGGTAGGGGGCGTTGTCCTGGTGCAGCAGCTCCAGCTGCACCCTGGATGCGTGAACCGTGGAGGGAATGTGGATTGCAATGGTACACGTCTGCCCCGGCATCAAGGTTCCGAAGGGCGTTTTGAACTGGGGGTTCTTGCTGTCGTAGAGAATTCTCATAGCTGGCTCCTGATGGTTGTGATGAGAACATTATAACCGAATTGGAAGAAAAAGGGAAGGGGGATTCGCGTTTTCTATTATATTGTTATATGCATATCGGCTTAAGTCAGCAAACCATCAAATTGGTGTTTGTCGGGCCATGCCACGTTTACCTGTCATTGCGAACCAGCGCGCACGCTGGTGTGGCAATCCCCCGGCCCCATGGAACCAGGTAACGATTTCTACCAAAAACGCAGTGTTTCCCCTTCCTGTAGGGAAATTGTCGATACATTTCCCCACTAACCGGGGGATTGCCACGCCAGCGTGCGCGCTGGCTCGCAATGACAGCATATCTTTACAAACAACAATTTACCTGACCGCGAACAAAAAACCGGCCTGCCGATTTGGCAGGCCGGAGAGTGTTGATTGGGTTACCAGGACAGCATGTTGCGGAAGAGGTCCATGTAGCGCTCGGCGGGGACGTTCCAGCTGAAGTCCTGCTCCATGTCCCGCTGCTGCAGGGCGCGGAAGCCTTCCCGGTTGTGGTTGTACAGGTTCAGGCAGCGCTTCAGGCTGGCCAGGAAGTCGTCGGCATTGTAGCTCTGGAAGGTGAAGCCCAGGCCGCCTTCGCCGTTTTCATCGGCGGGGGGCACGGTGTCCTTCAGACCGCCGGTGGCGTGAACCACGGGCACGGTGCCGTAGCGCATGGCGTTCATCTGGCTCAGGCCGCAGGGCT
>CALYTB010000071.1 GCA_945486035.1 uncultured Clostridia bacterium | reverse complement strand
TCTACCTGATGCCCTCCAAGTCCGAGCCCTGCGGCCTGAGCCAGATGAACGCCATGCGCTACGGCACCGTGCCCGTGGTTCACGCCACCGGCGGTCTGAAGGACACCGTGCCCCCCGCCGATGAAAACGGCGAAGGCGGCCTGGGCTTCACCTTCCAGAGCTACAATGCCGACGACTTCCTGGCCAGCCTGAAGCGCTGCCTGAACCTGTACAACCACAACCGGGAAGGCTTCCGCGCCCTGCAGCAGCGGGACATGGAGCAGGACTTCAGCTGGAACGTCCCCGCCGAGCGCTACATGGACCTCTTCCGCAACATGCTGTCCTGGTAACCCAATCAACACTCTCCGGCCTGCCAAATCGGCAGGCCGGTTTTTTGTTCGCGGTCAGGTAAATTGTTGTTTGTAAAGATATGCTGTCATTGCGAGCCAGCGCGCACGCTGGCGTGGCAATCCCCCGGTTAGTGGGGAAATGTATCGACAATTTCCCTACAGGAAGGGGAAACACTGCGTTTTTGGTAGAAATCGTTACCTGGTTCCATGGGGCCGGGGGATTGCCACACCAGCGTGCGCGCTGGTTCGCAATGACAGGTAAACGTGGCATGGCCCGACAAACACCAATTTGATGGTTTGCTGACTTAAGCCGATATGCATATAACAATATAATAGAAAACGCGAATCCCCCTTCCCTTTTTCTTCCAATTCGGTTATAATGTTCTCATCACAACCATCAGGAGCCAGCTATGAGAATTCTCTACGACAGCAAGAACCCCCAGTTCAAAACGCCCTTCGGAACCTTGATGCCGGGGCAGACGTGTACCATTGCAATCCACATTCCCTCCACGGTTCACGCATCCAGGGTGCAGCTGGAGCTGCTGCACCAGGACAACGCCCCCTACCGTCCCTTCGACCTGAGCTTCAAAATGAAGAAGGGCCCCTACGACATTTTCCAGGGGAGCTTCACCCTCCCCTTCCCGGGCCTGTTCTTCTACTTCTTCCGCATCCACAACCGGGAGGGCTCCTTCCGGCTGTACAAACAGGGGGACGACACCAATATGGAGGCCGGGGACCTGTGGCAGCTAAGCTGCATCCCCCAGGACTTCACCACCCCGGACTGGGCCAAGGGTGCCACCATCTACCAGGTGTTCCCCGACCGGTTCCACGCCTCCGGGCGGCCGGACCTTTCCGGCAAGCTCCAGCCCTACGTTCTGCATAAGCACTGGCACGAGGAGGTGCACTGGCAGCCCACCCCCGAGGGTCTGGTGCTGAACAACGATTTCTACGGCGGCAATTTCCGGGGCATCACCGAGAAGCTGCCCTACCTTTCCGAGCTGGGGGTCACATTGCTGTACCTGAACCCCATCAGCAAGAGCTTCTCCTCCCACCGCTATGACACCGGCGACTACAAGACCCCGGACCCCATGCTGGGCACCGAGGCCGATTTCGCCGCCCTGTGCCGGGCGGCCCACGACCGGGGGATTCGGGTGATCCTGGACGGGGTCTACTCCCACACCGGCTCCAACAGCCTGTACTTCAACAAGGACGGGGCCTTCCCCGGCAAGGGCGCGTACCAGAGCCAATCCTCCCCCTACCACAGCTGGTACACCTTCCACCACTGGCCGGACTGCTACAACTCCTGGTGGGGCTTTGACACCCTGCCCACGGTGAACAAGCTGGACCCCGCCTTTGTCAAATACATCATCACCGATGAGGACAGTGTCATCGCCCACTGGATTCGTCTGGGAGCCGACGGCTTCCGGCTGGATGTGGCGGACGAGCTGCCGGACGAATTCCTGAAGCTGCTGCGCAGCCGCCTTAAGGAGCTGAAGCCCGATGCATTGCTCCTGGGCGAGGTGTGGGAGGATGCCTCCAACAAGGTGGCCTACGGCTGCCGCCGGCGCTACTTCGTGGACGGAGAGCTGGACAGTGTCATGAACTACCCCTTCCGCACGGCGATCCTCAACTTTGTCCGGGGCCGGGATGCCGGCCAGGGCCTCCGGGACACGGTGCTGACCATCGCGGAGAACTACCCGCCCCAGGTGCTCCCCTGCAACATGAATCTGCTGGGCACCCACGACACCCCCCGGATTCTCACCGCCCTGGTGGACGATTTCGAAGGCCCCCGGGAGGAGCAGGCCAAGCGCCACCTCGGACGCAACCAGCTGGAGGTGGCCCGGGAGCGGCTTCTCATGGCATCGTTTCTGCAATACACCCTCCCCGGCAGCCCCAGCATTTACTACGGCGACGAGGCTCTGATGGAGGGTCACAAGGACCCCTTCAACCGCCGCCCCTTCCCCTGGGGCCGGGAGGACTGGGAACTGCAGAACCACTATAAGCGCCTGGGCCGCCTCCGCCGGGACCAGGAAGCCCTCCGTCTGGGGGACATCCACTTCTTCCAGGCCGGGGACCGGCACCTGGGCTTCACCCGCTCCCACGCCGGCGAAACCCTGAGAATCTACTGCAACCGCAGCGGCGACCCCTGGGAGATCCCCTCAGGGCAGCTGGTTTTTGGCTATAACCTGCAGACCGTGGCTCCCGACTGGCTGACCCTGGGCCCCCGGGGCTTCTGCGTGGTGAAGGAGGCGTAATACATGGAGGACGAGAAATTCATCACCGGCTACTGCCGCCAGCTGGACCAGAGCCGGGTGGTCACCGCCGTCACCGAGAACGGCGCGCTCACCGAGGTGGACTGCTGCTACCCCGCCTGTGTCCACGCCCCCGCCTGCCCCATCGCCGCGGAGCTGCGCGCCCTGGAGACCTCCAAGACCTAAGCCCGTGTTCAGGTTATCGGCTTTACTAAGCTGCACAGCAAATTGTTGTTTGCAGATCTGTTTTGGAAATGTCGAAATAACACTGTAGGGGAGCCATTCATGGCTCCCGGCGGTGAAATGTTCCGATATCCCCAGCATTTCGGCGAAAACGTACTGCTCTACGGGAGCCATGAATGGCTCCCCTACAGGAAGGACGAAACGCATTTGAAATATTCAAACACCAATTTGTTCAGCTTACTAAAACCGATAGTCTGAGCCCGTGTTTATCAGAGTATTTGCGCGAAACGCTTTGTCTTCCCCCGTGGGGAAGCTGTCGAGCGAAGCGAGACTGATGAGGATCGGCGATATTTGAAAAGATTCGGTGCAGTGCGTGAGAAAGCACCGGATTTGGACATAATTTGTCCTGCTTTCGTGCAAATGCTGTCCCAGATGTCGCCGTTCCTCATCCGCCCCTACGGGGCACCTTCCCCCCGGGGGAAGGCATGGGGTGCTGCCGCACCATTGTGGCAAACACCAATTTCCCGCTCTGCTGAGGGAATCCAATAAGCGAATGCACCATTTTCAATGCCTCCCGAAGGGCTTCCTTAATTGTCAATTGTCCCCCCGCCCCACTGCTTTCCGACCCTCATTAAAAAATCCCCGGCCGAACCGGCCGGGGATTTTGGTTTGCGGGAGGGGTATCAATCTTCCACAATGGCGATGGAGCCGGAATAGACGGTTTTTGTTTTCATATAGGCGTACAGCGCAGTGGCGAAGCGGACATAGTATCTGCCCTCATCGTCGGTGCCGCTGTAGCTCTCCACCAGGCTTTCCACCAGACTTTCCAGCTCCTCGGACAAGGTGCTGTCCGACACCGCGGAAAGCTTCTCCCGGTAATGGGAAGCGCTGCCCCAGTCCACGCCGCATTCCGTCAGGGTGCTCCCCCACTTCTCCCCGCTGGGGCGGGTGAAGGAGTAGGATCTGCTCAGCTCCTCGGCCCGAATCATGGCCGCCCTCAGTGTTGCCGTATCCGGCTGAATCCGGGGGCCCTGGGTCCGGGTCTCGTTGATCCGCTGGCAAACCAGGCAGGAAAGCAGCCAGCCGCAGCTGAAATCGTCCACACTGTCAAATTCCCAGTCCGCCCGATCGGTAAGCTCCAGGGGGAAGCCCATGTCGGAATCCATATTGATGACAATGCTCTGCGGCACATGGTCCAGCGCCTTTTCGTAGGTCCAGACCGTGTCCGAGCGAACATCCACCTGGCTCAGGCCCTGAGGAATGTCCATCAGCACCTTGCCGTTGGCAGTGGAGCCGTAGATCACGCCGTCGCTGCTGACCAGCACATAATCCAGACCGCCGACACCGGTTTCCATTCCCTTGGAGTACACCCGCACATCCTGGCTCAGGGTCCAGGAACGTACCGAGGCATTCGGCTCCGCCAGCACCACGCAGCGCAGCTTGGGGCAGTCCGCGAAGGCGCTCGGATCCGCCTGGGCGGCGCTGTAGACGGTGAGATCCCGCAGGGTCTCGCAGCCCCGGAAAGCCTCCGCCTGAATCCGGGTCAGGCTTCGGGGAAGATACGCGTACCCCACTCCGGTCAGGCCCTCAAATGCCCGGCTGCAGATGGTGGTGACGGGGCAGCCCTCAATCTCGCTGGGCATATCCAGGCAGGAGTCCGTGCCGGTGTAGCCCACAAGGTAAGCCTGCCCATTGTGCAGCTCGTATTTCATCTTCCCGTCCGTGATGCCGCCCTGTACGGCGGCCCGGCTTCCGTCCGGGTCAAACACCCGGCAATCTCCCAGGAAGGCCGGCAGGTTTCCTTTTCCCGGCTGCCCCTGGGCCACGGCGCAGTCCAGGTCGGTGATGGCATAGGCGATGCCGCCGCTTACCTGCACATCCACGATTCTGCCCTGCTCCAGCTCCTCGCCCAGAACGCACACCGCCGCGTTGGGAAGGCCGTCCGCCGCCCCGCTTCGGATGCGGCCCGGGTTCTCCGCCACCAGGCAGCGGAGGGTTTCGCAGCCGGAGAACGCGGCGCTGTCCAGCTTCACCGCGGTGCTCCCCTGGGCAAAGCGCACCAGTTCCAGGCTGCCGCAGTCCCGGAAAGCATTGGCTTCAATGGTGGTCACGCTTCCGGGAACCGTCACCTCCGTCAGGCCGGAGCAGCCGGAGAAGGCCCCTTCGCCGATGCACACCACCGGTTTTTCGTCCACCTGTGCCGGAATGGTCAGCTCCGCCGCGGCTCCTTTGTAGCCGGTGATCCACACGGAATCCCCCTTGTGCTTATAGCGCAGACCCTGGTCCGTGGTTTTTCCGCCCACCAGGGAAACGGTCAGGCCAATGCCCCCGATGACGACGGCCAGGGCCAGGACTCCGCCCAGCGCCGCCAGAATTTTCTTTTTGTGCACCGGCCAGAGCATGCGCGGCTTTTCCGTCAGCTCGGAGCCCTGCTTTTCCTTCTTCGTTGGGGGCGGAACCTGCACCCCAGGGTCCTCCCGGGGGTACTGCCAGGGCTTACTCTCCGGCTGCCCCTGCAGCAGCGCTTTGCTGAATGCTCCCATGGTCTGGGGCCGAGCCGCGGGCTGAACCGCCATGCCCCACAGCAGGGTCCTCTCCTGCGACGGTGTCAGCCCCGCCCCCAGCGCGTTGGGCGAAACCAGCTCGTCCCGGTCCAGCCGGTCCGCGGAGGAGGGCGGAATCACCCCGGTCAGGCAGTAATACAGTGTGCTTGCCAGGGCGTACACATCGGTAAAGGGGCCCTGTCCGCTGCTGCGGTACTGCTCCACCGGGGAGAAGCCCGCTTTCAGCATCACGGTCATGTTTCCGGTCTGAATGCTCCGGGCAGAGCCGAAGTCCAGCAGCTTCAGGGTCCGCTGGGGGGTGAGGATCAGGTTGTCCGGGCTGATATCCCGGTGGATGACCCCCGCCCGGTGCAGAATGTCCAGATCCCGCAGAAGATCGTGCAACATGGGCTCCAGCTCCGGCCATCGCATCCGCCCCTGCTGCTTCACCACCTCGTGAAGGGGAACGCCCTCCACGTATTCCATCACGATGTAAGCGGTGCCGTTGGCCTCAAAGCTGTCCCGAACGCTGACCACCGAGGGCAGCGCCCCCACCGAGGAGAGCATCCTGCCCTCCTCCAGAAAGCCGTCCATGCCGCTTTGGAAGGAGTCCATCTGGCCGGTGGTGGGGACCACCATGTTCAGCGGGTCCCGGGAGGCGCACCTGCTGGGGAAATACTCCTTGATGGCCACCGGATTCCAGCTCTCCAGATCCATGGCCGCGTAGGTGATGCCGAAGCCTCCCTGGCCCTTGGCCGCGCCGATCTGGTACACCCTTCCGGTGGTACCCCGCAGTAGGGAGCCCACCGGCAGCTGGCAGGCCGGAGCCCTCCAATGAATCTCACCGCCGCAGTTCGGGCAGAAATCCCCCGAAGCCGGGCGCATACAGTGAGGGCAGTATTCCATACTCAGATTCCTCCCTTGGGAGCAATTACAAAGGTTTCCCGTTCAGAGCCCAGATAGAACTTCTCGCCGATGCGCAGCTGCACGGCCTCGTTGGCCGCCAGTCTCCGGCCCCCGGGCAGATAGGTGCCGTAGGTGGAGCCCAGATCCTTGAGCCATACGGTGGCGCCGTCCACCATCAGCACACAGTGCACGCCGCTGATGCCCTGGGCCCCGGCGGGGAAGACCAGATCGTTCTTGTTGGGGTCCCGGCCGATGCGGACACTGTTGTCCAGGGAGAACCGCTGCCCCGCGAAGGTGCCGGACACGCACTGGAGCCGGGGCCGTCCGTCCGCCGGGGTGGAAACCGGCAGGTCGTACCGTCTGGGAGCGGGGCCCGGGGTGGGGATGGGGGCGGGCACGCGCTTTTTCTTCCCACGGACAATCAGAATCACCGCCACAACCACCGCCGCGGCAACCACCGCCGCAATCACCGCGTAGAGCACCCAGCCGGTTTCCTTGTAGACATCATAGTAGATGCCCAGGCTCTCCAGAACCTCCCGCACATGGCTGACGCGGACGGCGTAGGAGCTGTTGGAGTCGCCGGTATCGGGGTCCATGCCGTAGATGTAGGTATTGATGCCGATGACCGCGCCGTCCTCGTTGATCAGCGGGCCGCCGGAGTTGCCATGATTGACAATGGCATCATGCTGGATGATCCGGGTATTGTCCAGCACATTCTTGGAGGTGGTCAGCCGGGACACCACGCCCCGGGTCACCGTCACGTCCTCCACCCCGCCCAGGAGCTTCCGGCCGTAGAACTCCTCGTCCATATAGTCGGAGCTGCCGGGATAGCCCAGGGCGTACACCGCGTCGCCGCTCTGCACCTGGTCGTCATCTGCCAGCAGGGGCAGGGCCACCCGCCCGGGCACCGGCTCGGCGGCTTTCAGCACCGCCAGATCCGGGTAGCCGTTGTCGTCGGCATAGATGATCTCGCAGGGGATGCACTGGGCGGTGTCCAGTCCGTTGACGGGGCTGTAGGCATTGCTGTTTTTCAGAATCCACACCTGAGTGGCGGGCAGATCCAGGGCATAGCCATCCTCGGTGTAGTAGGTGCCGTAGATCACATGGTGGTTGGTCACAAAGATATCGGTTTCCTCCCCCACCTTGCCCACGGCGAAGCCGGAGCCGGTGCTGAGGCTGCCGTCCGGCCCCTGGGAGACAATGCGGACCACGCCGCTTCTGGCCGCCGCGGCCTTGCCGCCTTCCGCGGCGGATACGGGCAGCACCATCTGCAGGCACATCACCAGTGCCAGCAAAACAGGAATCAATCTCTTTCTCATATTGTTCTCTCCAATCTTTGGTTACTCGCAAAGGGAAAGCACGCTTCAGCGGTGCCTATGCTGATCGGATTCCTCCAAAACGACAAATTGGTGTTTGCAGATCAGTTTTTAAAAATGTCGGAATAACACTGTAGGGGAGCCATTTATGGCTCCCGGCGGTGAAATGTTCCGATATCCCCAGCATTTCGGCGAAAACGTACTGTGTCACGGGAGCCATAAATGGCTCCCCTACAGTAAGAACGAAGTGCGTTTGAAATCTTCAAACAACAATTTATCTGTCCGCCGAGGAAAGTCGTTTTTGAAGCGAAGGAATCACATCCCCGCTCAGAACTCCAGAATCACCGCGGTGTAGTTGTCCTGATTGCGGTAGGCCTTGGCCTGAATCATCCGGGCGATGGAATCCGCCGCCTGTTGGGCATGCTGGCCCAGGGCGCTTTCCAGCTCCTGCCGGGTCAGGGCGTTGTACACCCCGTCGCTCATCAGCACAATCCGGTCCCCGGCCAGAAGCCGCACCGGCTCGGCGGGAATGTCCACATATTTCAGCTCTCCCATGCCCAGGTAGCTGGTCAGCCCCCCGGCCTTGGGGTGGGTCTGCGCGTCCCACAGGGTGCCGACCCCGTTGACGGCGCGGACAATCAGCTCGTTTCGGTAGACATGCTCCCGGTTCAGCTGAATCAGGCTGCCCTGCCGGAACAGGCAGATCCGGCTGTCTCCCACGGACACATACCGGAACAGTCCCTCCCGGGCGATTCCCGCCGCCAGGGTGGTTCCACTGGTGCCCAGCTGCTCCGGGCCCAGCAGGGCATTCACCGCCTGGTTGGCCCGGGCGGTGAGGGCCAACAGCGGGTCCGGCTCCCGGTTTTCCAGGAAGCTCTCAAGCATGGCCGAGGCCGCGGCCTGGCTCATCCGGTCCCCGTCGGCCAGACCGCCCATGCCGTCGGCCACCAGAGCCAGCAGCCCCTGGGCGCCGTAGAGCTCCGGGGGTGAAACCGCCATGCAGTCCTGCTGGCTCTCCCGGTCGCCCTGACAGTGGAGCTTGCCCACCTGAATCACCCCGGAGGCGCTGACGCTGCCCCGGACCGTTGCGGGGATGGCAGGGGCCTTCCGCCGCCTGAGCCGGACCGTCTGGACAATCACCGCCGCCAGCAGCGCCAGACTCAGCACCGCCAGAAAACAGATCGCCGCAATGCACCAGCCATGGCTGCAGGCTGCCGCGGGCTCCGGCTCCGCCGCCACGGTTTCCCCCGTGTAAACGGTGGTTTCCCCGGTGGGGATGATGGGCACCTGCGTGGGCTGTGTGGTTTCCTCGGTAGCCTGCGTGGGCTCCTCCGTGTTTTCCTCAGGAGCCTGCGTGGTCTCCTCCTCGGGGGCCGTGGTTTCCCCGGGGTCCATCGGGATGCCCCATGGGCCGGGGGGAATCAGGCTGACATCCTCATCCATGCTTCACACCGTCCGTCCAGCTGAATTGGTCGCCGCAGAGCCCCACCAGCATCAGCTTGGTGTTGCCCACGGTAATCACATCGTAATTGCGCATCTGCACATGGTTGAACACGGGCTCGTCGTTGAGCTCGATGATGTTGCGCCCGTCGGCGGGGCCCACATGGAAGGTGTTCCGCTTGGCGTAGAAGGCCACCACCGCGTGCTTCTGCCGGGAGATGGCGTTGTCGCCGTGGATGTGGATGTCCCCCTCCTCCCGGCCGATGAAGTTATAGCCGTCATGGAGCCGGAAATCCACGCCCCGCATGGGGCCCTCGATGCACACCAGCCAGCCCACCACCGGCTCGGAGCCGGTGCCGTCGCGCATATCCACCGCGGCCTGGGTGGGCACGCTGAAGGGAGTGGCGGGTCCGGCCTGATGCACGGAAGCGGCCGACCCGGGGGCAGTGGTTTTGGGGAAAGCCCCGCCGCCGTAGCCCGCCACCTCCCGGCTCTGGCTGGGATCGGTGGTCTTGGGGAAGGCCCCGCCGCCGTAGCCTCCCGCCGCCTCCCGGCTCTGGCTGGGGTCAGTGGTCTTGGGGAAGGCCCCGCCGCCGTAGCCTCCCGCCGCCTCCCGGCTCTGGCTGGGGTCAGTGGTCTTGGGGAAGGCCCCGCCGCCGTAGCCGCCGGGTGCCTGGCTCCTGTTCGCCGCCTCGGCGCCGCACTCCGGGCAGCGGTCATAGATATCCGCGTTAAAGTAATGCCCATTGGGGCAGGTGCACATTTTGATTTCCATATCGTTTGCCTCCTTGTATTTCGCCCCGGCCCCTTCTTTCCGCAGATACCGGGGATATTCTCACGCACTTGTCGGGTCCACTCAGCAATGCGGCAAATTGGTGTTTATAATTGACAATTAACAATTGACAATTGACAATTAAGGAATCCCTT
>CALYTB010000070.1 GCA_945486035.1 uncultured Clostridia bacterium | reverse complement strand
CCGGGGGATTGCCACACCAGCGTGCGCGCTGGTTCGCAATGACAGGTAATCGGGGTACAGCCCGCTAAACAACAATTTATCGGGCAGGTGGGGGAAGCTGATGCGTAAAAGTTTTTGATTTTGTCGGGACTTCGGTTTTGAAAAAATGCGATACAACCAAACCGTATTGAAGGACATCCTTCCAAAAGGAGCGCGGAAGGGGGAGATGGGATTGAAATCCGAACGATAGGTAGGTATAATGGGGATATACAGGACGGGCTGCTTTGGGGTCTAAGCGTATGAGACAACCTGCGGCCCGTTTTGGCTTGTCCGTCTGACCGGGATGCCGCGTGGGGAAATGAAGAAGGGGGATTATGACCGATGAAACAGATCAGGATTATCGAGGATGACTCCGCCATCCGAACGGAGCTGAAAACGCTGCTTCAGACCAACGGCTACAGGCCCGTGGACGACGGCCCCTGTGACCTCATTCTGATGGATGTGAATCTGCCGGGGGAAAACGGCTATACCCTGTGCCGGAAGCTGCGGCAGACATCCAGCACCCCAGTGATCTTCCTGACGGCCCGGGATACCCCGGAGGACGAGCTTTTGGCCTTCGGCGTGGGCGGGGATGATTTTATCCGCAAGCCCTACAACTCCGCCGTGCTGCTTGCCCGGATCGCGCGAATTCTGAAAACCTCCGCGAATGACAGCCCGACGGTCCGGGGACTTGCCCTGGATCTGCCGGGCATGAAGGCTGTCTACGCCGGAAATACCGTGGAGCTGACGAAAAACGAGGCCCGCATCCTGTGGTGCCTGATGAGCAAGGATGTCTGCACCCGGGACGAGCTGATCGAGGACCTGTGGACAAACGGCATGTACATTGACGGGAACACCCTGTATGTGAACATCGGAAGGCTTCGGGAAAAGCTGGACAGAATCGGCGCGAAGGACTTTATCCGCACGGTGCGGGGCGTGGGGTACCGCCTATGAGCTTCCGGGACTATCTTGGTTCCAAGGCCATCGCCCTGTGCATGGGCGGGATCGGTATTCTGTATCTGACACTGATTGTATGGCTCTGCGGACTGCCCCTTTCCCTGCTGCTGTTGCTCTGCTTCAGTGGTGTGCTGGTGCTGGCCCTCTGCCTGGTGTGCTCCTGGCGGCGGGTTAACCGGCGTCTGGGGATTCTGAGAAACCGGCTGGAGGCCTTGCCGGAGAGGTTTCTCATCGGGGAAACGCTTGAGTGTCCCCGGGATGCGGTAGAACGGCAATACTATTTGCTGATGAAGGAAATCTCCCGCTCCGCCATCGGGGCGGTGGAACAGGCACGGGCGGAGAAGCAGGACTACTGCGACTATGTGGAAAGCTGGGTTCATGAAATCAAGACTCCGCTGACCGCCTGCTCCCTGATTCTCGCCAACGGCGGAAATCCATCCAAGCTCCGTCGGGAGCTGCGGCGGGCAGACAATCTGACGGAGACAATCCTGACCTATGCCAAAATCCGGGAGGTGGAGAAGGATACCCAGATCAGCCTCACCGATCTGCGGACGGTCTGCGACCAGGCGGTGCGCCAGGAGATGGAGCTGCTTATCGCCGCGGGGATTTCCGTCGCCATCGAAGGGGACGGCAGGGTGTATACCGACCCCAAGCTGCTGGTGTTCATCCTCAAGCAGCTGCTCATCAACTGCGCCAAATACTGCCCCGACTGCCGGGTGCGCATGGAGCTGTCGGAAAACGGTCTGCTCTTTGAGGACAACGGCCCCGGCATTCCCGCCCATGAGCTGCGCCGGGTTACCCAGCGGGGATTTACCGGCACTGCCGGACGAACCCGGGGCGAGAGCACCGGTATGGGACTGTATATCGTCAGCAGCCTTTGCCAAAGCCTGAATATCGGAATGGAGCTGAGCTCCCGGGAAGGGGAGTATACCCGATTTGTCTTTCGCTTTTGCGGGCCAACCTTACAAAACTGTTAGATTGCGGATAGAGACCGTTAGAACGATTCGCGCTGGGGTGTGGTATCATGACAGCGAAAGGTTGGTGGAATACCCATGAATACATTACTGGAAATCCAAAACGTAACCAAATATTTCGGCAGCGGTGACGCTGTGTCCAAGGCCCTGAACGGCGTGAGCTTTTCCATGGAGCGGGGGGAATTTACCGCCGTGATGGGCGCCTCCGGCTCGGGCAAAAGCACCCTGCTGAACGTCATTGCCACCATTGACCGCCCCAGCTCGGGACACGTTGCGCTGGAGGGACGGGATATCGCGCAGATGAAGGAGCGGGAGCTGGCGGCCTTCCGCCGGGACCGGCTGGGCTTCATCTTTCAGGAGTACAACCTGCTGGATACCCTGACGGTGGGGGAAAACATTGTGCTGCCCCTGAATTTGAAAAAATGTCCCCTTCGGGAAACGGAGAACCGGCTGAGAAAGGCCGCCGCTTCCCTGGAAATCACGGATCAGCTGGAGAAATTCCCCCGGCAGCTCTCCGGCGGACAGCGGCAGCGGGCCGCCTGCGCCCGGGCGCTGATTACCGAGCCAGCCCTGATTCTGGCGGACGAGCCCACCGGCGCGCTGGACAGTGCCAACTCCAAAGCGCTGATGCAGATCTTTACGCTCATGAATGAGCAACTTGGCTCCACCATTCTGATGGTAACCCACGATGCCGTGGTGGGGTCCTACGCCTCCCGGGTTCTGTTTCTGAAGGACGGAAGGATCTGGAACGAGCTGCACCGGGGCGAGCGCAGCCGCCAGACCATGTATCACGAGATTCTGAGCACCATGGCGGTACTGGGGGGTGAAGCGGATGTTCGCTAAGCTGGCGCTTCGGAATGTGCGCAGGCAGATCCGCAATTACCTTATTTACTTTGTCACCGTATCGCTAAGCATCGCCCTGCTGTTCGCGGTCAACAATCTGAGCTACAGCGACCGGATCCAGGCGCTTTCGGAGCTTTCCACGGATATCCGCAGTATGTTCACCATGGTCACGATGCTGTCCTGCTTTGTCACGGCGCTGGTGCTCAGCTATGCCACCGGCTTCATGTTGAAGCTGCGCCGGAGGGAGTTTGGCATGTACCTGACCCTGGGCATGACCCGGCGGAACATCCAGACCCTCTTTGCCTGCGAAACGGGGCTATTGTCCTGCCTTGCGCTGCTGACGGGCATGGGACTGGGGCTGGTGATTTTTCAGCTGATGGCGGCCCTGTTTGCCGCCATTCTGGAGATTCCCTTTGCCGTGTCGGCTTACTCCGGTCGGGGGGGTTTGCTGACCGTGGCCGTCAGCGCCGGACTGTTCGTGCTGTCTACCCTGGCATCCCTGCGGTACCTGAAGAAGGTCACGGTTTCCGAGCTGCTGAAGGAGGCGGCTTCGGAGCGGAGTGAAAAGCATCCTGTCCTCTGGTGCGTTTTGTCCGCGGTAGCGCTGGCGGGCTTTGCCGCGTGCCTGGTGATTACCTACCGGAGCCTGATGGCGGCATTCCATAAACAGGACGGTGTGGTGCTGCTATTGTGGCTGGTGATCGACCTTGTGATGGTTTTTCTGACCCACTTCACCCTATCGAGAACCCTTGCCGGGATGCTGCTGCGAAGCAGGCGGTTAAAAAACAAGGGAACCAATACCGTGGTTCTGCGGGGGCTGTCCGGGAAGATGACGGTGAACGCTCTGCTCATCGGCGCACTGGCGACCCTGCTGGTGTTCGCCATTGTCATGTCCAATGTGGCCTTCAGCGAGAAGATCTATACCGATCTGACCATAGGCAAGGAATGCCCCTATGATGTGATGGCGCTGTATGATCGTTCCAAGGAGCCGGGCATCTCCATGGACGAGGGCAGACAGGTCATCGAGAAGTACAGCCCCATTACCGATGAACAGGGATTCGCGCTGTACACTTCGGGAGAAACGACCCTGTGCGGCAGCATCATCGGCTACGATTTGATGGAATGGACGGATCTGTATATGCCCCTGAGCCAGTTCAACCGGTTACTCACCGGCTGCGGCTGGGAGCCGGTTGAACTGGACAGCCGGTATCTGCTCGTCACCGATGTGCAGGGCATCTGCGACATCGACTTTTCCGAAAGATTTGTGACCCTCAACGGCGAGACATATACATGGGCGGGCAGCAGCATGGAATACCCGGATTTCGCCCGGAGGCTGTTTTTCTACTTTGTGGTGCCGGACGAGGCTGTGGCGGATATGCCCGTTGCCTATCTGGGGGCAGCCTACACGCTGGAAAACCACCGCCCGGATGCCGAAGCGCTGGTAAACGATCTGACATGGACGGAGTATAGCCCGGAGGGACCGGAGAAGCGCTGCTGGCACGCCGTTCAGGAATACATCCGGCTTTACAGCAAGGCCAACGCCGGAACCCTGATTATCGGTGCGCTGTATGTCTCCACGGTGTTCGTGTGTATGGCGCTGGCCATTCTCTCGGTGAAGACTCTGTCCACTCTGGCCGAGGAGCGGCGGCGCTTTGCGGTGCTGTACCGGCTGGGCGCAGATGAAAATATGCAGAAGGCTGCCTTGCTGCGGCAGGCAGGCGCGTTTTTTCTGATGCCCTTTGCGTTCCCGATTCTCATGACCGTTCCCGTGGGCGTGATCTTCGGAAAGGTGTATGAAATCTGGAACCTGACAGGTCTCAGCAGCGGGAAGGCGATGGAAACCGCCGTGCTGATCGCGCTGGTGATTGCGGGCATCTACGGCTTGTATTTTGTCATAACCTACCGGATTGCCTGCGGCCATGTGCTCTGCAGCGGCAATGAACGGCGGGAAAATTTCTCTTGACTCTACCATTGTGGCAGGTGCTACAATGATGCTGAGCTCAAAAACCGACAGATCTGGAGGAACCCCTATGCTGAAAATCGGAGATTTTTCGAAACTGTCCAGAGTCAGCATCCGTATGCTGCGCCACTACGACGAAATTGGCCTGCTGAAGCCTGTTTGGATTGACCCGGAATCCGGCTACCGCTATTATTCCGCGGACCAGCTTCCCGTCGCGGGACGGATCAACGCCCTGAAGGACATGGGCTTCGGCCTTGCCGTCATCGCGGAGATCCTGCCCTGCTATGAGGACCGGGAGGCCCTGGGGCGGCATCTGCGCTGCAAGCAGGCGGAGCTTCAAACCCTGTCCGAGCAGACGGCATACCGGCTGCGGCTTCTGGAAACAGCCCAAACGCGGCTGAGAAAGGAAGACAAGACCATGAACTATGATGTAACCCTCAAGACATTTCCGTCCCGTTATTCCGCAACGGTGCGTATGGTGATTCCCTCCTACGAGGAGGAGGGAATGCTGTGGAACATTCTGATGGAGGAAACCGCGCCGCTGCACATGACGGACGGCGATCCCTGCTATTGCTGCGCCGTATTCCATGACAAGGAGTACCGGGAGACGGAGGTGGATGTGGAAGTCCGAAAGGATGTGAAGGGCAGCTACCGCGACACCGAACACGTCCGCTTCCGGGCACTGCCGGAGCTCACCGTGGCCTGCGCTACCTGCAAGGGCTCCTATGCGCAGATGGACGGCATCAATGCCGCCGTCGCGGCATGGGTTGCGGACAACGGCTTCACCTTTGACGGCCCCATGTTCAACATCTACCACGTCAGCCCCCACGAGACCACGAACCCCGATGAATACGTCACCGAGGTATGCTATCCTGTCCGAAAGGCGTAACATAATAACATCCGCCGGCTGTGCCCCCCAAATCTGTGCGTTGAGAACTACGAGGGGGAAACCGGCAAGCCGGATGAGTGCATGAAAGCTGACGGTATTGGGCCGAATCTGACGGCGGAGGACATCAGCAACTCCCCGGTGGAACCAGGCAACAGTGCTAAATATTCCTATATTTCAGAAGGGTGCCGCGTTTCGCGGCACCCTTCTATTATCACCGTCGCTTTTCTATATAGGAATTCAAATAATTACACGATTGCTGCTTGTACAACCTAACAAAATGATTATAATAATTATTAGATCAAATTTATGATTTGAATAGTTGGGGGCTTGCCTATGTTTACGGAAAACAAGACGACTGAATTCAAAAGGGAATTTAGATAATATGAAATGACCTCTCACTTGCAAAACGTGGATTTACCTGACATACTAAGAGTGGAAACAACTCAATACACAGGAATTACCGACATACAAGGAGAGGTCACGATGAATAGTATAACCTATATCGGCATGGATGCCCATACCACAAATTACACTTTATGCGCCTTCACCCTGCAAACACAGACTCCGATCTTTGAAAGGATTTTGAAAACAATTTTCCTGAGCGGTATCGGTCGAGGGGCCCAAAGGATGTTGGTTCACTACCCAGGGTTCGTGACGCATTGGCCGCGGGCCCTGCCCGCCAAACACTAATTTGCCGAACTGCTGAGGCATGCAGGGAAGCGAGACGCAAACAACGCATTTCCGCTCAGACCGCTTTTCTGTTTACGGCGCGGTTGAAAAGGGGGTCATTGCGGCTCCCATTGAAACGGTGCGGAAAGATAAACCGCATAATTCTCCATTTCCTGCAAACAATACCACCGTGGAATTAACCGCAAGGAGTGGAAAAGATATGAAAGCAACAGGAATTGTCAGACGTGTGGACGATCTGGGGCGTATCGTCATCCCCAAGGAGATTCGCCGCACCCTGCGCATCCGGGAGGGCGACCCGCTGGAGATTTATACGGAGAAGGATGGGGGCGTGATTTTTCGGAAGTATTCACCTATGGGGGATTTGCAGGAGTTCGCTGCCCAGATGTGCGAGGCAATCGGCTCTGCCACGGGGCATATCGCCGCGGTGACGGACCGGGACAGCATCATCGCCCTCCACGGGGCACCCAAGCGCGAGCTGCTGGAAAAAACCAACTCCCAGGAGCTGGAGAAGCTGATGGAGCAGCGGAAGAACTACCTCTATCAGCCCGGGGAGCCCAGGATTCCCGCGGCGGAGGGGCTGGACAAGTACCATCTGGGTGCGGCATCCCCGATCCTTTCCCAAGGGGATCTGATGGGGTGCGTGCTGCTCCTGCTGGGCGAGGGGGACGATGCGCTCCGGGAGTCGGACCAGGGCCTGGTCCGGGCTGTGGCGGGATTTCTGGGAAAGCAGATGGAGAGCTGAGCAATACGCAAAAGCATCCGCGCGGTTCATGGAACCATGCGGATGCCATTTTATGCTGTATGGGTATCGGAATGACTCAGCAAAACGAGAAAGTTGGTGTTTGTCGGGTAGCATCCCAAATTGCCTGTCATTGCCATGAAAAACGCTATCATTGCGAACCAGTGCGCTTAAGTGGTGTGGCAATCCCCCGTCCTTCCACCATTTTTCGTTTATCGTGGTGTGTTTGCACGTGATGATTGCGAACCAGTCCGCTTAAGTGGTGTGGCAATCCCCTGGTTGAATGGAACCAGGTAACGATTACCACCAAAAATCGCGGCGATTCCCATTCTTCCGGGTACTTTTCGGTACATTTCTCCTCTAACCGGGGGATTGCCACACCAGTCTGCGGACTGGTTCGCAATGACAGGTAATTTGGGACACAGCCCGACAAACACCAATTCAGGTTATCGGCTTTCATAAGCTGCACAGCAAATTGTTGTTTGCAGATCTGTTTTGGAAATGTCGAAATAACACTGTAGGGGAGCCATTCATTTGAATTATGGAATGATTGCCACTGGCAATCATTGTAATTCTGATTCGCTGCGCGTTTCACCACTCCCGGCGATGAAATGTTCCGATATCCCCAGCATTTCGGCGAAAACGTACTGCGTCACGGGAGCCATGAATGGCTCCCCTACAGGAAGGACGAAACGCATTTGAAATATTCAAACACCAATTTGTTTCGCTTACGAAAACCGATAGTCTGAATACCAATTTGTCGGACAGCTGAGGAAAACCGATAAGCACATTACGCTGTTCCAGACACGGCGGGGGATGGAATCGAAGGCTCAACGGGTGCTGAATGCGGATAAGTACCAGTCCAGAAATTCCAGGATATACCGGGGCTGGGGCGTGATGACGGCGCTGTCAATTTCCGGAAACTGCCGGGCAAAAGAATCCAAAAGGCTTTTCAGGTTGTTCCCGGACTCCAGATAGTCGCGGACGATGTATTCCCGGCGCATCCCTGCCCTGCATAGCAGGATCGCGGACACAACCCCGGTACGGTCCTTCCCGGCATTGCAGAAATACAGGACATTGGAAGGCGCGTTCCAGATCAGGTCGATGATTTTCTCCATCTGAGTGTCCACCATACGGATATAGGAACCGGAAACATCCTTCACTGAGGGAGGGATTTCGCTTCCGCCTGTAACCGGCATTTCATAACAGCGGAATCTGCTGTCCTTGGCCAGGGGGCAGGGCTTTCGGAGCCTTTCCTCCGGGGTGCGGAGATCCATAATTGTGGTGATGTTCTGCGCAAGCAGCCAACGGGTTTCCTCATCGGATAGCTGCCAGGGCACATCGCTGCGTACAAAGCGCAGACTGTCCGGAAGAATTGCCCGGGTGTTGAAGGTGCTTTTTAACAGGCTTCCCATTGGGCACCCCCCAGCTGGATTCTGTAGAGCCGCTTCCCGTTTTCCAGGGTGACAGCTTCCACTTCCTCCCGGCTTAAGCCTCGGAGAGAGGCCAGGGCCTCGGCCATGCGGTAGAGCTTGCCGGGGTCGTTGCGTTTGCCCCGGAAGGGTTCCGGGGACATATAGGGACAGTCGGTTTCCAGCACAATCCGGTCCAGGGGAATGGAAGCTGCCACCTCCAGCGCCTTCCGGGCGTTTTTGAAGGTCAGCACCCCGGTGAAGCCGATGTACCAGCCCCGGGCGATGAGCCATTTCGCCATTTCCGCGGAACCGGAATAGCAGTGGAACACCCCGGTGACGGCGGGAAATTCCGATACGATGTCCATACCGTCCTGGTGGGCTTCCCGCTCGTGGATGATGACGGGGAGGTTCAGTTCCTGGGCCAGGGCCATTTGCGCCCGGAAGGAGCGCTGCTGGATTTCCCGAGGGATATCCTCGTAGTGGTAGTCCAGGCCGATTTCCCCGATGGCCTTGATTTTGGGGTTCTCCCGCACCAGGCGGCGGTATTCGTCCAGAACGGCATCGTTTACCTCGTCCGCCGCGTCCGGGTGGGAGCCCACGGCGGCGTAGACAAAAGGATACTTCCGGGACAGCTCCGAGGCTTCCCGGGAGGAGGCCAGACTGCAGCCGGGATTCATCAGCAGACCAACCCCCTGGCCCGGGAGGGAGGACAGCAGGCTATCCCGGTCAGCGTCGAAGGCCCGGTCATCCATATGGGCGTGGGTATCAAACAGCATGGCTTATTCCTCCAATATGGCGACATAGCAGCCGCCCAATTCCCGAACCCGGGGGTCCGTCAACAAAAAATCCGTGTGATTGGGATAGCTCCGCAGGCCTTCGCCGGACAGCTTGACCGTTGCTTCCTTCAGCACCCAGAAGGTCAGCAGCGCCCGGCGCTTGTCCGGGGCGGCTTCATACTGCCGCCGCTCCCCGGGGGAGAGGATTTTGCCCGCCAATTCCGGGCGAATCCTTCGGTCCGTTTCCTCGGCATCAATGCCGATGGGGGAAGGGGAGAGGGCACAGAAGGCGTGGCGGGGGGTGTGGGAGATGGAAAAATGGAAGGGGCTGTTGGGAAAGTATGGCTTTGCGCGCTCCGTCCAGGAGATGGGCGGCAGGTCCATGCCGGTTTCGCGCCGGTACAGGGCTGCCAGAAGCCGCAGCCCGGCATCGTGGCCGGTCTCTTCCTCCAGCGGGCACCACGCCAGGGTGATGCCCCGGTCAAGCTCCAGAATATCCATGAATTACTCCCTCCGTTCGGAGTAAGTATATCCGTATTATCGAGGGTTGTCAATGTAAAGGGGGAAAGATAAATTGTTGTTTAGCGGCTTCGCCGAATTGACAATTATTGTGTCCCTTCGGGAGTATTTTGAAAAATGTGCTTATCGGCTTAAGTCAGCAACCCGACAAATTGTTGTTTACAGTTTTCAAACGCTTTTCGTCCTTGCTGTAGGGGAGCCATTCATGGCTCCCGTGGGGCAGTACGTTTTCG
>CALYTB010000069.1 GCA_945486035.1 uncultured Clostridia bacterium | reverse complement strand
ATCGCCATAGGCTTTTTGGAACCACTCGTTTAACGAGTGGTTTTCAGATATACAAGCAGAACAGCGTGACTTCCGCCACGCTGTTCTCTCTAAACCTTATAAACCTGTCTTATGCGCTGCTACCCTGTGGCAGCGGTTTTCTATTTTCAGTTGCCCCAGGGGCGGATCAGGCCGAACAGGGACTCCGCCTGTGCTGAGGCTGCCTTTTCCACACGGCACATTTTGTCAAACACAAAGGTATGCTCCTCTTCGCCAAAGGGAGGCCAGTCCGGGATGGCATCGCAGTTGGGGTCGCCCCAGGCAAGGAATTTCGCCCAGCTGCGGTGGACCTGGTCTGACAGCCGTTTTCCCGTCATGCCTGAGAACAGGCCCAGAAATTTGATATAACCCTCCCGCTTACCGCCGAATACCAGCACGCTGTTGCTGCAGTGAACCGCGCCAAGCCTCAGAAGCCTCAGCATAGGAAAAGCATGGTCAAACCGGTAAAGGTAGACCTGTCCGTCCCGGCTCAGCCGCCGGGCCAGTGCCACAGTCGGCAGCCGGAAGGTGATCTCTTTTCCCAGTTCTGCCCAGAGTTTTTCCGGCTCCGTATCGTAATGGGCAAGGATCTTTTCCCAATCCGCTTCCGGGTGTGCCGCCGCGAATTTCCCGAACTGCTCCCGGCTCGTGGGAAACAGGTCTCCCTTCTTTCCCCGGGCAAACATGGTTCCCTCGTCCCGGGTCGTTCCCATCAGCACCCGGATCCCCTTTGCCGCGCCATCCATGACCGCGTCAAAGGGGAGTTTAGGGATCAGGTCTGCATCCACCACCGGCGCGGTGGGAATGGTGTAGGGGCGGATATCCACCCAGGCATCCTCCGTTTCCTTCACCGCATCCACCAGGATTTCAGCGGGAAGCTCCGCAACTTTCCAGGCTTCCTCCTCCGTCAGTCCCAGCCGCCGGAGCACCTCCATGGCAGCCCGCCGGCCGTTTTCCCGGGTGTTGATCAGATTGGGCGGCAGGCTTTCCATAACTGCGCCCTTGATTTTACCCCGCAGACAGGGTGCGGTCATCAGGGTCAGCACGCTGCTGGCCCCGGCAGATTCTCCCATCAGCGTGATGCATTCCGGGTCACCGCCGAAAAGCGCGATATTCTCCCGGACCCAGTTCACCGCCGCCACCTGATCCCAAGTGCCGCAGTTTGTATCGAACCGTCCCCTTGCTCCGGACAAACAGGAAAAATCCACCTGTCCGAAAGCGCCCAGACGGTACTGGATAGAAACCACAACGATATCTTCCCGGCGGCACAGCCAGCCGCCCTGCCGGGATGCTTCGCTGGCACAGCCGGTCATATAGGCACCGCCGTGGATCCAGACCGCCACCGGCCGCTTCTTTCCGTCGCAGCCGGGAGTGAAGATATTCAAGGTAAGGCAGTCCTCACTGGGCAGGGCTTCTTTTTCCAGTGTCTCCCGTTTTCCGGGCTGGGGGCAGTAATCGCCGTAGCGCTTTGCCGGACGGATGCCCTCCCAGGGCTGCACCGGCTGGGGTCTGCGAAACCGCAGCTGCCCCACAGGAGGTGCCGCATAGGGCACCCCCAGAAAGGAAACAAAACCTTTTTCCCGGGTTCCCGCAAGAGTTCCGTAGGGTGTTTTTACCAGTATATCCATAGATTATGCCTCTTTCGTCCGGAGCATGACCTGATTCAGGCTGTTGACCTCCAGAACGGCTGCCAGTTCCTCTGCCGAGCGGATACCCGTGCAGTCTTCCCGGCTGATGCGCAGAAGGCGTTCTTCCCCGGGAGAAAAGTCAAAATAGTTATCCGGGAAAATACAGTCGCCTTCCCGGGTGGTAAGTCCCAGACAGCGGGTAAATTTCTCCGCCCGGATCCGCAGTACGATGCTCTCCGCGTCATCGCAGGTATCCCAGGAGATCCCCGGCTGTTGGAACCGGAATTCCTTGGGAAGAACGAACAGCACCGTGCCGCTCTGAACTTCGCCGCCGCTTTCATAGGAAAAGCGCAGGTAAGCATCCGCGCGGTTTTCCGGTGTCAGCACATCGCCAAAGTCCAGCTTTACCGGGGCATGACTCTGTCCTGCAGGTGTCAGGACTTCCGTTTCTCCCTGCTGGAGTACCTCGTCGGCCCGCCAAAGCTGCCAGCGGAGTATTCCCCGGGCATCCCGGAGGGTCTCGTTGCTGAGCCAAAGGTCCACACAGGTCTGCGTATCCTCAGCACTCAGCAGCACCGGAGCATAGAATCTGCGGATGTAATACTGCAGCGCCTTCCACCGTCCATAGTAGTCGATGCCCGACCAGGAGACCACCGGCCAGCAGTCATTCAGCTGCCAAAGCACCATGCCCCGGCAGTAACCGCTGTCCCGGCGGAAATGCTCGGCGGTATAGGCCATGATTTGGCCGGCCTGAACCTGGGAAAGGAATACATAGTCCCGGAAATCCTTCGGCACAGCATAATCCCGCTCCATATAAAGCTCAATGGTCTCATTGCCGCTGGCGCACTTCTGGTGAGCGTACATCACCGGGGTATAGGGCAGCCGGTCCTGAGGCTCCGTAAAGGAGCAAATCGTCTTCCAGTCCGGATAGCTCTGGAAGCCGATCTCCGTCATGAAGCGGCTGCGCATGGCGCGCATTTTCTGATAGGGGGCATTGCCGTTATACTGCAGGTAGTAATGCATATCCCCCCGGGGAAGGTAATCGAAGAAGGATTCCGCCGCTCCCGGCTCCGGCAGTGAGGGAGAAGATGGCACATAGCTCACATCCGGCATCCATTTTTCCGCCAGTTCCGGAATCAGCTCCAGGAACAGCGGCTTATACTGGCTCCACAGGAACTGCCGGGTCTTCTCCGGCAGCGGGTCCGGACCGGCTCCAAAGAGGACGCGCAGCGCCGCGGTCTCCGGATCCCGGGAAGCGCCCACGGTATAAATTCCGTCGATCTCATTGTTGCCGCACAGCAGCGCCAAGCAGGCATGGTGGCTGATGCGGGAAAGATTATCCTCCAGCTCCCGACGGACATTACGAAGAAGCTCCGGTGTTACCGCGTAAAAAGAGCAGGCAAACATGGCATCCTGATAGACCAGGATACCCGCTTCATCGCAAAGTTCATAAAATATATCCGGTGGATAATAGGCGCCGCCCCAGACCCGGATGCCGTTGAGATTGGATTTCAGGCAGTTGGAAATGAGTTTTTTCCAGTAGCTTTCATCGGTGCGGCTCAGGATTGAATCCGGAATGATCAGATTTTCACCCCGGAAAAATACGGATACACCGTTGACCAGGAACTGATAGGTAACGCCATCCTCCCGGGGGCTTCTGTCCAGCACGACGGTTCGCAGTCCGATGCGCTCTTCACGCCGGTGGCAGACCTCTTCCCCGTGGACAAGCTCCGTGATCAGGCGGTAGAGGGGCTGCGTTCCGTACCCTGCCGGCCACCACAGCTGAGGCTCGGGGATAAAGAAGGATACTTCTTCTCCCGGCCGGGCTGTTTTCACCTGCAGCCAATTGCCCTGAGGGTCTTCCAGTGTGACCCGAATCGAACTTCCGGCGCAAAACTCTTCAGCCCCGGGCGTCATACGGACCGTTACCCCATCATCGCTGTGGTGCTGGCGCACCACAGCGGGAGTGAGCCGGCCATGGTCATAGCCTTCCAGGTAAACAGGCCGCCAGATACCGCAGTCGGAAAGGTCCAGACCCCAGTCCCAGCCAAACATACAGGCAGCCTTCCGGATGGTTGTAAAGCGCTTGCCAATAGGCGCGGGATGCTCCTTCAGATACTGTATGGGCGACCGGAAGCGGACAGTAAGGGTATTTTCCCCGGACCGCAGCGCGTCTTTACAGGCAAAGCGCCAGGTCACATGCATATTGTCGGCGTTTCCCAGCGCAATGCCGTTGAGAGTCAGCTCCGCAACGGTATCCAGGCCTTCACATACCAGGTCGATATTCTGACTTTTCAGAAAGGCCTCTTCCACCCGGAAACTCCGGGTGAGAAGATAGTCCTCCAGGAACAATTCCTGAACTATTTTCTCATTGTCCCGCCAGTAAGGGTCGGGCATCCTGTTTTCCGCCAGCAGCGCGCTGACCACGCTTCCCGGTATCTGTGCCGGGAGCCACTGCTCCCGGGAGACCTGGCGCATCTGCCACTGACCGCAAAGATCCAGTTTTTTCATGGCGGTCACCTCAGAACTTCCGGGTAAAAGCAGCCTCCGCTTCCTCCCGGGTGATCTCGCCGGAATTGCAGCGGATCATGGTTTTTACATCCGCGTCCCGGAGCTTATAGGCAATGAGGATCAGCATGGACAGTACACTGCCCACAATGGGGCCAAGACCGTAGAGGGTCCAGATACCCTGGACGGTATGGGTGCTCTGCACCACGCCCTCGCCCTCGATGAAACCGCAGGCAGCCAGGCCGAACATGCCCAGCGCTCCGGTGATGGCAACAATGATTTTATTGGTGAAGGCTTTGGTGGCAAAGGCGATGCCCTGGTTGCGCTCACCGGTGAGGTACTGGCCGTACTCCACACAGTCGGCAATGAACATGACCGCCATAATGCCCCAGACACTGGAAAACAGAGTCTTGATTACAATGAGGCCCAGCAGCAGGCCCACATTCTGATAGCCCACCAGATAAATCACCAGGCTTACCAGAATGGTAGCAACCCGGGTAACAATATAGGTGGTGAATTTCTCGGTCTTTTCCAGAAGTCGGGGAACAAACAGCACAACAAACAGCACCGGAACGGCGCTTGCCAGGCTCAGCAATGTGATATAGCTCTGGTCCCCCAGGCAGTGGATGGCCACATAGGCATTCAGGGTGCCGGTGAAATCGAAAATGGAGCCTACAACGGCGGAGAGGGTGTAAATCAGCAGGTACTTATTGCGCACCAGAGAAAGGACGATATCCTTGACGGAGGCCTCCTCTTCCCGGGCAGGGGTGAAGCGCTCCTTTGCCTTGACACCAACAAAAGCCATGGTAACCATGCTGATCACGCTGAGAATAATGGCAGTGGTTCCCCAGCCGATGGCGGGATAGAGCATGGGCACGGAAATCGCCACCAACAGACCGCCCAGGTACACAAAAAAGGCATTCAGAGAATACATCTTGTTCCGTTCAAAGGTGCTTTCCGTCATGGCGGTAACAATCGCGTTCATAGGCACATCGCACATGGTGTAGGCGGTATCCCACAGCACATAGGCCACACTGGACCAGATGATCTTGGCCTGAACGGAAGCGTTTGCCGGGACAATAAACAAAAGGATCGTGGTCAGGGGAATGGCAACGGTGGAAATCCGCAGCCAGGGACGGTACTTGCCGCCCTTGAGATTGATCTTATCCACCATCACACCGAAGATGGGATCATTGACGGCGTCCCACACCTTGGCGAACATGAAAACCAGGCCCACCGCCACGGCAGATATGCCTATATCAGTCATATACAGCTGCAGGTAGCTCATGATCATGTAGTAGGACAAAATGGTGCCGAAGGCATACAGACCCACACTGGTCCGCTCCATTCTGGAGGTTGTAAACTGTTTTTTCTGTTTCATAGAGCATGCTCCTTTGCACTGGTTTTGGAGAATTTCACGGATTCCCCACCTTTACCCTTGCATTATATCATGCAGTCTGCTATCATAATAATAAGTTTGTTTGATTTCTGGCATTTTTATGAGGTATTTTCTATGCGCAAAGAAAAAGCCGCAGACTTTATGCGTGAATCGCTGCTCAGCGGTTACCGCCACCACCCCTACGCGCTGGAGCAGGAGCTCTCCCGGCTTATGGAGAAGGGCGAGTGGGACAGCATCATCTCCGATGAACTGAACCTGGAGACCTATGCGGATATTCTGGCCCCTGACCGGCTCCGGGCCATGAAAAACTCCCTTATCTGCCTGGCGGCTGTTATCAGCCGGAGTGCCATCGACCGGGGTGTACCTCCGGAAAAAAGCTTTGCCGTCAGCGACTTCTATATTAATGAGATTGAAACACAGAACTCTCCCGGCCAGCTGCAGCAGCTGCTCCGGCAAATGCTCCGGGAATACAGCCGGCTGGAGCAGGAGACGAAAAAGCGGGCCTGCTCCGTTCCGGTGGGCAGAGCCATCCTGTACATCCGGGAGCATCTTTACGGCCGGTGTCGGGTAGCTGATGTCGCCCAAGCTATTGGGTATAATCCCCAATACCTTTCTGTTCTGTTCCGGCAGGAGCTGGGGCAAAGTCCCCTGGAATATATCCGGGAACAGAAAATGAAGGAAGCCGCCGGTCTTCTTCAAAGCGGCAACTGCACTGCCGCGGAAGCCGCCCAGTCACTGGGCTACTGCAATGCCTCCTATTTTACAAAGGATTTTGGCAGAGTTCTGGGAATGACACCCCGGGAGTTCCGGAAAAAACAGGGATAAAAAACCGGGCCGCGGAAAATCCGCGGCCCGGTTCGGTATGTCAGGGAATTTAAATGGCGCTGAAGCCGAAGCTGTTGACCAGAGCGTCAATCTTGCGGCCCTTCTTGCAGTAGGGGCACTCCCGGTAGTCGTAGCTCTCGTAGTCAGGAAGATCCGCCACGGAGTAGACCGAGCGGATGGGGAAGCCTCCCACCTCGTCCACGGCCCGGTAGATGGCAGCCACACCGGCCACCTCGCCGCCGTAGTAGCCGATGGCCTCAATGGCCTTCCGGGCGGTGAAGCCCGTGGTAACGGAAGCCATGAGAATCAGCACATGCTTGCCCCGGATCATGGGCTGGATGTTGTCCCGGAAGATGATCTGGGAGTTGGCGTTGTACTCCGGCTCGGTAATGTAGATGGTCTGGTGCTGGTTGATGGTGCGGAAGCCCGTCTTGGTCAGTTCCTCAGCCACGCAGGTGCCCAGCACGGCGGTGCCGTCCAGGCAGAGCACCGTATCCACGGGGGTATCATTCACAAAATGGGACACCAACTGGTAGGCGCTGTCCTTGGCCTCGCTGAGCCGGGTCTTTTGATAGGTGATGTCGATGTAGTAGTTGATGTGGGAATGGTTGGTGGCGAAATGCCCCCGGGCAACCCGCAGGGGAACATTGCCCCGGCGCACAGGCAGATGAACCAGTTCGATCATGATGAAACCTCCATTTTTCACTTTTGCCAAAAAGAAAAGCGTTTTCAGCCCGGCGCAAGCGTTTTTGCCGGGCCGTGAAAAACGCTTTTTTTCATTATAACCCCATATCCGTTCAAACGCAATTGGGAACGGCTCACAAAATTCAGTCCCTTTCCTTGGGCAAACTGCGCAAACGGAGCCACTTCTCCTGCCGCAGGAACTGGCTCGCGATAATCTTACAGATTTTCCCGGTACGGATCATCCAGTGAACCTTACCGAAGCTTGCCCACATCACATTGTCGGTTTCTCCCGGCAGGAGCCGGATTTCCTCCAGCGCTACCGGCCGGTAAAGGCAGTAGAAATCGTAGAAGGTATTCTTGTCCCGCCCGGATTCCAGCAGCTCAAACTCGGCTTCCTCCGCCTGAATGCCGGTTTCCTCAAAAAGCTCTCTGCGGATGGCCTGGAGGCTGGTCTCCCCGGCTTTGGCCGCGCCGCCGGAATTCTCCCAGGTTCCGGCAAAGCTCTTGCCCGGAGCCCGGCGGGTCAGCAGCAGGTGCCCCCGGCGGTCATAGACCCAGACACACACCACCAGCCCGTACTCCCCCGGCTTCCAGGGTTTTCCTCTTCGGTGCACCCGGCCGGTAAGCACCCGGTTTCCGTCGTAAATGTCGTTCCACTCCTCCAGCTCCTCCACCGGCCGTTTCCCCCCATAAGCATGATTTCCTATCATACCATCCCGGAGCAGGAAATGCAACGCAAAAGTTCCCCGACTCCCACCCACCGCCCAAAAGGCAGCAAAGGACCGCCATCCAAAGAGCGACAAATTGGTGTTTGTCGAGATGTTTTGGAAACCTTGGAATTACTCTGTAGGGGAGCCATTCATGGCTCCCGGCGGTGAAATGTACCGATTATATGAGCATTTCGGCGAAAACGTACTGCGTCACGGGAGCCATGAATGGCTCCCCTACAGTAAAAACGCAATGCGTACAAAATCGCCAAACACCAATTTGCCGCTCTGTATACCTGACAGGCAAACCAGCTTTCCGAAGCGCACGGCAAAACCCGGCGCAGCCATCGGGCCGTGCCGGGTTCATTCCATTGTCAGGGGTTCTTTTCCCATCCGGCGTAGAGGGTCATGTCCTCCTGGATGGTATCCGATTCCAATATCCAGGCCTCATAGCAGGCACTGTCCCGATACCAGCCGGTGAAGGTGTAGCCCTCCCGGGTGGGAGGCTCCGGGACGGTGAGCAGTTCCCCGTACATCTGGTTCTGGGGGGCCACATCCGTACCGCCCTTGCTGTCGAAGGTGATGGTAAAGCCAGGATTCTGCAGGTCGATGGCCAGCAGCACCACAATCACCAGGATACAGGCAATAATAATGGTATCCAGGGTTTTCACAGAGATCTTTACATTCCTGTAAAGCCCCCGGAGCTGGCGCTGAGAATCTTCTGCCATTACTTCCTCACCAGGTATTTGCGCATATCCAGGGCGCAGGCGCACAGGATGATGGCGCCCTTGATGATGAACAGGCTGGAGGAATCCACGCCCAGCATGGTCAGGGCCACGAAGATCAGCCGAAGAACCACCACACCCAGGATGATGCCGCTGATCTTACCGGTGCCGCCGACGAAGGATACGCCGCCGATGACACAGGCCGCGATGGCATCGCACTCGGCGTTCAGTCCGGTGCTGGCGGCCACGGAGCCGCTGCGCACGCCCTCGATGAAGCCCGCGTAGCCATACATGGCGCCGGCCAGGGTATGCACCAGCACGGTGGTCAGAAACACGTTGACACCGGAAACCCGGGCCGCCTCGGCGTTGGAGCCTACGGCGAACATATTCTTGCCGAAGGTGGTCTTGTTCCAGATAAACCACATCAGAGCAGTGAGAATCACGGCGTACAGCACGTACCAGGGGATCGCCACGTTGCCCAGGCGGAACATGGTGCCGCCCACGAACTCCTTATACTCGGCGCTGAGGCCGGAGATAGGCTGGCCGTTGTTTCCGTTGAGGGAGAAGAACCACAGGATGATGCCGTAGGTAATCAATTGCGTGGAAAGGGTGACGATAAAGGGGTGCAGGCTGAACTTGGCCACGAAGAAGCCGTTGACCAGGCCGATCACCGCACCGATGGCAATGACGATGAGCATGGTGACCAGAATCCACCCGGTATTTACCGCGGGGAGATTCTGGAACATCTTGTTGGCGAAGTCGGACTTCTGCAGCAGCACGCCTGCCACGGCGGCGGTCAGGCCCACGGCCCGGCCGGCGGACAGGTCCGTACCGGTCAGCACGATACAGCCGGCGATGCCCAGGGCCAGAGGCAGGTAGGCCGCCACCTGGGTAATCAGGTTGGCCAGAGACCCCAGCGTCAGGAAGTTGGGCCGCTTGATGGCGGTGTAGATCACGAAGATCAGCATCAGGATATACAGGGCGTTGTTGAGAATGCTGTCGGTGATGCTGCGTCTTTTGTCCTTCGCATCCATGCGCTGAAATTCCTCCGCGGTTTTGCGAAGGTTTGTTACGGGATTAGCCATGTTCTGTTACCTCCTTAAGCGTACTTGGCAGCCAGGGTCATGATCTGCTCCTGGGTCGCGGTTGCGGCATCCACCTCTCCGGCCACCCGGCCGCCGGACATGACCACGATCCGGTCACAGACGCCCAGCAGCTCCGGCATCTCCGAGGATACCATGATGACGGTCTTGCCCTTGTTGGCAAGATCCAGAATCAGCTGATAAATCTCATATTTCGCGCCCACGTCAATGCCGCGGGTAGGCTCGTCCAGCAGCAGCACCTCGGGCTCGGTGAGCAGCCAGCGGCCGATGATGACCTTCTGCTGGTTGCCGCCGGAGAGGCTGCGGATCTTGGTTTCCTGGGAGGGTGTCTTGGTCCGCAGGGCATCGATGTAGTGCTGGGTATCCTCCCGCTGGGACTTCTCGCTGAGGTAAAGACCCAGGCGCTTATGCCGCTTCAGGCTGGAAATCACCGTATTGTCCCGGATGTTCAGCACGCCGAAGATGCCCGTGGCCCGCCGCT
>CALYTB010000068.1 GCA_945486035.1 uncultured Clostridia bacterium | reverse complement strand
CTCTACGCCAAGGTCAAGAGCGAGTTCGAGGCCGTTGTGGACAAGTGCCAGGTCACCATCGTGGTGGATGCCGAGAAGAACAAGGCCCTCCGGGCTGCCGCCAACGAGGTCTTTGACCGCCGTGATGCGCGTCTCAGCTCCATGACCGACGAGTCCGTGGATCAGTTCTACACCTGCATCATGTGCCAGGCCTTCTCCCCCAGCCACGTGTGCATCGTCACCCCCGAGCGTCTGGGCCTCTGCGGCGCCGTTTCCTGGCTGGACGCCAAGGCCACCAACGAGCTGGATCCCACCGGCCCCTGCCAGATCGTTCCCAAGGAGCACTGCATCGACGAGAAGCTGGGCCGCTACGACGACGTGGACGAGGCCGTGAACAAGTAC
This sequence comes from uncultured Clostridia bacterium, assembly GCA_945486035.1. Taxonomy (GTDB): domain Bacteria; phylum Bacillota; class Clostridia; order Oscillospirales; family Oscillospiraceae; genus Faecousia. The sequence goes on along the minus strand of CALYTB010000068.1, from coordinate 9,727 downwards.
TCCCACGGCGCGCTGGAGCACGTGACGCTGTACTCCCTGTTCCAGGATCCCATGACCAGCTGCGGCTGCTTCGAGTGTATCTGCGGCGTGGAGCCTGTCTCCATGGGCGTGGTCATCACCTGCCGTGAGCACGCGGGCATGACGCCTCTGGGCATGACCTTCTCCGAGATGGCCTCCATGACCGGCGGCGGCGTGCAGACCCCCGGCTTCATGGGCCACGGCAAGCACTTCATCGCCTCCAAGAAGTTCATCGCCGCCGAAGGCGGCCCCGGCCGTATCGTGTGGCTGCCCAAGATGCTGAAAGACCAGATGCGCGAGCGTCTGGACAAGACCGCTCTGGAGCTCTACGGCGTGGAGAACTTCACCGATATGATCGCCGACGAGACCATCTGCACCGAGGATCCCGAGGCGCTGCTCAACTACCTGTCCGAGGTCGGCCACCCCGTCCTCAGCATGGAGCCCTTCGATATGTAATTCCCCCCGCATCCCGCCGGAAAACCGGCGGGATGCTTTTTTATTCAACTGCCCGATAAATTGTTGTTTGTAAAGATATGCTGTCATTGCGAGCCAGTGCTCACACTGGCGTGGCAATCCCCCCGATGAATGGAACCATGTAACGATTACTACCAAAAATCGCGACGTTTCCCACACTGTAGGGCAATTATCGATACATTTCCCCACTAACCGGGGGATTGCCACGCCAGCGTGCGCGCTGGCTCGCAATGACAGGTAATCGGGGCCCTGCCCGCCAAACACCAATTTGTCGCTGCGTTACATCTCATCGTCCTGAAGGGGCGCTTTCACTGTCCGCTGCATCAAAAATGCCCTCCCGGGTTTGGGAGGGCATTTGGGGATGCGCTTTCAGACCTTGACCTCGGGGCCGTTGATGGATTTGACTACGGGCTCGCCCAGGGTTTCCACCCGGGAGTCCTTGATCAGGTGCTTGGGACAGACCGTGGCGCACATGCCGCAGTTGTCGCACTTGCTGTAGTCGATGGAGGCCAGGTTCCGCTCGATGGTGATGGCATCCTTGGGGCAGATCTTTTTGCACAGGCCGCAGCCGATGCAGCCGGTGGTGCAGCCCCGGGTGGTGACCGCGCCCTTGGCCAGGGAGGCGCAGGCGATGACCACATTCCGGTCCGGCTCCACCGGGACGATCAGATGCCGGGGGCACACGTCGGCGCAGACCATGCAGCCCACGCACAGATCCTCATCCACATGGGCCACGCCGTTTTCCACGGACATTGCCCCGTATTTGCAGGCCTTGACACAGGTTCCGAAGCCCAGGCAGCCGAATTTACAGGACAGAGGGCCGTTGCCGCCCACCTTGGAGGCGGCCAGGCAGTCCTTAAAGCCCTCGTACTCCGCTTTCACTCTGGCACCGCTGGTCAGGTTGCCGTCCTTGTCATAGTGCTTTTCGCCGGAGCAGCGGACCAGAGCCACCCTCCGGGTGACGGCATCCGCCTGAACGCCCATAATGGCGGCCATTTCCTGAGCGGCATCGTTGCCGCCGGAGGCGCATTTGCCGATGGGGGCTTCCCCCTTCAGCACCGCCTCGGCGTAGCCCGCGCAGCCGGCATAGCCGCAGCCGCCGCAGTTGGCGCCGGGCAGGCACGCGTTCAGCTGCTCCAGCCGGGGATCGGTTTCCACATAGAAAATCTTGGAGGCAGCTGCCAGCACCAGGCCGAAAATCAGTCCCAAGCCTCCCAGAATGGCAATGGCAATGATAATTTCCATACGTTTCCCCTCCTCAGAACAGCTTCAGCCCGGAGAAGCCCATGAAGGCCAGGGCCAGCAGGCCCGCGCTGATCAGGGTGATGGGGAAGCCCTTGAAGCAAGCCGGGCAATCCGCCTTCTCCACCCGCTCCCGGACGGAAGCGAAGAGCACGATGGCCAGGGTGAAGCCCAGGCCGCCGCAGGCCCCGAAGAACACGCTCTGCAGGAAGTCGTAGCCCTTCTGTACATTCACCAGGGCCGCGCCCAGCACGGCGCAGTTGGTGGTAATCAGCGGCAGGTAGATGCCCAGGGCCTTGTACAGCGAAGGCACCGCCTTCTTCAGGAACATCTCCACCACCTGGACGATGGCGGCTATGACCAGAATGAAGGCCACGGTCTGCATGTACTGCAGGTTCAGCTTCACCAGAATCAGGTTGTACACCGCCCAGCAGGCGGCGGAGGCGATGGCCATGACGAAGGTCACCGCCATGCCCATGCCCAGGGCCGTGTCAATCTTCTTGGAAACGCCCATAAAGGGGCAGATGCCGTAGAATTTGACCAGAATGAAGTTCTCCGTCAGGAGGGCGCTGATCAGGATTCCCAGCAGGGTCTGCACATAGGTTGTCATACCTTGGCCGCCTCCTTCTTCTTATTCTTCTTCTCAATCCGGGCGACCAGCCACTGGGAGAAGGCGATGACCACGCCCAGGGTCAGAAAGCCGCCCACGGGCATCACGATCTTCATGGCGGGGTAGGGGTCGGGGATGACGGTATAGCCCTGGCCGCCGCCCAGCAGTCCCCCGCCGAAGGTGCCGGAGCCCAGCAGCTCCCGCAGAACGCTCATGACCACCAGCGCCACGGTGTAGCCGATGCCCTGGCACAGTCCGTCCACCGCCGAGGCCAGGACGCCGTTCTTGGAGGCGAAGGCCTCCGCCCGGCCCAGGATGATGCAGTTGACCACGATCAGGGGGATAAACACGCCCAGGCTCTGGCTTAGCTCCGGCAGGAAGGCCTGCAGCAGCAGGTCCACGATGGTGACAAAGCCCGCGATGATGACGATGTAGGCCGCGATCCGGATTTGGGAGGGGATCACCCGCCGCAGGGCGGAAATCAGCACGTTGGAGCAGATCAGGATGATGGTGACACTGATGCCCATGCCCAGGCCGTTGAACAGGCTGGTGGTGATGGCCAGGGTGGAGCACATGCCCAGCAGCTGGACGGTGACCGGGTTCTTGGTCAGCAGGCCCTCAAAAAACTGTTTTCTGAAATTCATATTCGCGCCTCCTTAACCCAGGCTGGCAACGCACTTCAGCGCCGCGCTGACACCCCGGGTCACGCCCCGGGAGGTTACGGTCGCGCCGCTGAGCTGGTCCACGGTGCCGCCGTCCTTCTTCACGGACAGCTCCCCGGACAATCCCCGGAACTGGGCCCGGAAGGATTCTCCGTCAGGGGTATCCGCCGCCGCCACGGCGCCCAGGCCCGCGGTTTCGGTGTGGGAGATGATGCTGATGTCCAGCACCTTTCCGTCCCGGCTCACGCCCACCATCATGGTGATGGCGCCGTCAAAGCCGGTGGGAGCCACCTCCACGGCGTAGCCCGCATCCGAGGCGAACACCCGAGATACCAGGCCGCCCTGATTGTCGTAGCTGCCGGGGTCCACCAGGGTGCCGCCGCCGGGCAGCACCTTCTCGATGGCGGCCTGGGTTTTGCGCTCCTTCTCCGCCGCGATCCGGGGAGCGGTGATGCCGTTGACCCCGGCCAGGGCCGCCGCCACCAGGGCGGTAATCAGAAACAGGGTCAGGCTCAGCCGGAGCACGTAAAGCGCGGTTGCTTTTTTCGTCATTTCTTACCCGCCTCCTTCTTCGGTGCGCCGAACCGGGTGGGTCTGCCCATCCGGTCCAGGAGCACCACGCAGGTGTTCATCACCAGAATGGCGTAGCTGACACCTTCGCTGTAGCCGCCGAAATAGCGGATCAGGATGGTGAGCACGCCGCAGCCGATGCCGTAGATAATCTGCCCGTGGCGGGTCAGGGGGGAGGTCACATAGTCCGTGGCCATGAAGATGGCGCCCAGCATCAGGCCGCCGCCGAAGAGCTCAAAGAACATCCATTCGGCCCCGTTGTTGCCCCGGGGGAACAGGAAGCTGAGCACCGCTACGGTCAGCAGGTACGCCGCGGGAATCCGGGCGGTGATGACCTTCCGAACCAGCAGATACCCGAAGCCCACCAGCAGCAGCAGCGCGGAGGTTTCGCCCAGGCACCCGCTGACATTGCCCAGGAACAGGTCCGAAACAGAGCAGTCGGGCAGCTGTCCCAGATGCATGGAGGCCAGGGGGGTGGCGATGGAAACCGCGTCGGCCGTGGCGGAGCTGGCCGTGTCTGCGGCCTTGATGATGATGTCCGGGCCGTTTTCAAAGCCGGGGGCGGTCCAGCTGGTCATGGCGGTGGGCCAGCTGAACATGAAGGCCCGGGCCGCCAGGGCGGGGTTGACGAAGTTCTTGCCAAGACCGCCAAAGAGCTGCTTGACCACGATGATGGCGAAGAAATCGCCCAGGATGATGGTCCAGTAGGGGATGCTCACCGGGCACACAAAGGCCAGCAGCACGCCGGTGACCACGGCGGACAGGTCGTGGACATGGCAGGGGGTTTTCGTCAGGGCGCACCACATATACTCAAAGAACACGCAGGCCGCGGCGGAAACCAGCGTCACCGCCAGGGCTCTCAGGCCGAAGAAGTACACGGCGCCCGCCATGGCGGGGAGCAAGCCGATCAGCACATCCCGCATGATGGTCTGGGTGGTGACCGGGGAGTGGACATGGGGGGAGCTGGCAATGGTCAGCTCATAGAAGTATCTGGGACGGGCTGCCTTCATTTTCTTTTCCATAGCTTACCGCCTCCTTTATACTTTGGCCTTGGCCGCGGCATCCCGCAGGCGCTGCTTTCCGGCCCGGAAGCCCAGCACCAGCGGCACACTGGCAGGACATACATAGGCGCAGCAGCCGCACTCGATGCAGTCCATCAGATTGGTGGCCTTCATCTCCTCGGGATTTCCGGTCTGCATGGCCTTGTACATCAGCACGGGCATCAGCCGCATGGGGCAGGCCTCGATGCACTTGCCGCAGCGCAGGCACCGGGGCTCGTCCACGGCGAAGCGGTTCTTCCGGCCAAGCAGTGTGACGGCGTTGACGCCCTTGATGACGGGCACCATCAGATCGTACTGGGTCACGCCCATCATGGGGCCGCCGGAGAGGACCTTGTAGGGGTTCTCGCTGACACCCACGCAGTCCATCAGGGCCAGGAAGGGGGTGCCCACGCATACCAGCAGGTTCTTGGGGTCCATGGCGATGTCGCCGGAGACCGTCACCACCCGCTTAATGAGCGGCATTCCCTGGTAAACCGCGTCATGGATGGCCTTGCAGGTGGCGGAGTTGACTACCGCGCAGCCCACGGCGGCGGGCAGCCCGCCGGAGGGAACCTCCCGGCCGGTGACGGCGTAGATCAGCTGCTTCTCCGCGCCCTGGGGGTACTTGGCGGGGAGCACGTCCACGGTAATGCCGGTCTGGTTTGCCAGCACCCGCTTTAAGGACCGGGCTGCCTCGGGCTTGTTGTCCTCCACGGCGATGTGGGCCTTCTCCATGCCCAGAATCTTCATGACAATGCGCAGTCCCGAGACGACATCCCCGGGATACTCCCGGCACAGCCGGTCATCGGCGGTGATGAAGGGCTCACACTCGCTGACGTTGACGATGATGGTGTCCACCTTGCCGATGGCGGAGGACAGCTTCACGTGGGTGGGGAAGGTGGCGCCGCCCATGCCTACCACGCCGCCCTCGCGGATGATGTCCATCAGCTCCTGGGGACTTAAGCCGTCCACCTGCTCCTGGGTTCTGGGCTGAACCTCAGGGCAGAGGGTTTTCTTGTGGTCGTTCTCGATGACCACACTCATGACGGATGTACCGCTGGTGTGGGCCCGCATTTCCACGGCCTTGACCTTGCCGGAGACCGGAGCATGGACCGGGACACCCAGGCCCTGGCACTCACCGATTTTCTGGCCCACGGTCACCGAATCTCCCTTCTTCACCAGGGGCTTGCAGGGCGCGCCGATGTGCTGGGACATGGGCACCACCAGGATATCCGGCTCCGGGAATTCCTCGATCTCCCGATCACAGGAATACCACTTGTTTTCTTTGGGGTGAATTCCCCCGAAAAAAGAAAACGCCATCAAAACTCACCTCTTTTAGTTTCTGCGGCCCAAAGCCGCCTTTTCCAAATCCCATCATAGCGCATTTCCGTCCATTTGTCCACTGAATTATGGCAAAATAACCAAAAAACGCAAAGAAAATATATTTATATCGATATAAATGGCACCAAAATCAGGCGCACACGATTCTGAAGGACCGCTCAGAAAAATTGGTGTTTGTCGGGCCGCGTCCCAGATTACCTGTCATTGCGAGACCAGTCCGCAGACTGGTCGTGGCAATCCCCCGGTTAGTGAGGAAATGTACCGAAAATTACCCGGAAGAATGGGATTTTCTGCGATTTTTTGGAGGTAATCGTTACCTGATTCCATTCAACCGGGGGATTGCCACGCCAGTTTGCGAACTGGCTCGCAATGACAGGAAACTTGAAAGCGAAGCGACAAACACCAATTTCTCTGCTGGCGCGGGACATAAATATTTTCTTATGGAATAGCATTAAAGCCATAAGCTTTTGAGGGCGTTCCCCGTTTTTTCGTTGACTTGGAAACCGGGGGTATGGTATCATATTCCCCATCTGAACCGGGCGGTTTTGGCCGATTCCGGAATCTGTTTAAGGAGAATTGCTATGCTCATTCCCGTTCTGCTGTTCGTTCTGGGTCTGGTGCTGCTGATTAAGGGCGGCGACTGGTTTGTGGACGGGGCCACCGGCCTTGCCCGACGGTTCCGGATTCCCGAGATCATCGTGGGCGCCACGGTGGTTTCCATCGGCACCACCCTGCCCGAGGTGATGGTCTCCGCCACCGGAGCCCTGGAGGGCCTGGGCGCCATGGCCTATGGCAACGCCATCGGTTCCATCATCTGCAACACCTCTCTCATCGCCGCCATTACCCTGGCCGTCCGGCCCGGCACCGTGGATCGGAAAAGCCTCCGGCTGCCTGTGCTGTTTTTCTTCGGCGCGGCAGCCCTGTACTGCGGCACGGCTTACCTCAGCGGCTATTTCAGCCGTCCCCTGGGCTTTGTGCTGCTGACCATCTTCGTGGTCTATATGGTCATCACCGTCCGTCAGGGCTTCAAGTCCCCCGCTGAAGCGGAAGAGGACGAGGAGGATGGAAAGGCGCGTAAGCTCTGGCAGGAGCTGGTGCTGCTGGTAGCGGGGGCTGCGGTCATCGCCGTGGGCGCCCGTCTGCTGGTGGACAACGGCACGCTGATTGCCCGGGCTCTGGGTGTTCCCGAGACGGTCATCGCCCTGACCTTTGTGGCCCTGGGCACCAGCCTGCCGGAGTTGGTCACCGCCATCACCTCCCTCATCAAGGGCCATGGCTCTTTGTCCCTGGGCAATATCATCGGCGCCAACATCTTCAATCTGGTGCTGGTGTCCGGTGTCAGCGTGGCTCTGGCGCCCTTCGAGGTGCCCTCCGCCAGCCAGTTCCTGGGCCATAATGCCTCCCTGGTGCTGGATATTCCCGTGATGCTGGGGGTCATGCTGCTGCTCACCGTTCCCCCGCTGGCAAACGGGAAGCTGCGCCGCTGGCAGGGCATCCTGCTTCTTTGCATCTACGCCGCCTACTGCGCCATTCAGTTTACCATGTAATTCCTTGAGAACGCAGCACCCCCCTGTGACCGCAGTCACAGGGGGGTGTTTGTGTACGGAAAGACAATTGGTGTTTGTACGTTCTTGCTGTCATTGCGAGACCAGTGCGCACACTGGTCGTGGCAATCCCCCCGTTCTTCCTCCTGTCATCCCGAGCGAGCGCAGCGAGTCGAGGGATCTGGCGTGTTCGTTCACATTTCAGCTTCGTTCAGTGCGTAGATCCTTCGACTCGCTGCGCTCGCTCAGGATGACAGCTTGGGTGGAAGGATGGGGGCTGGGTGGAAGATCCAGGGGATTGCCACGTCGCACGGCTTCCTCGCAATGACAGAATTTTTTCGGTGCTTCAAGCACCAATTTGCCGCATGGTATCGATTCGCGCTTTCGGATGGATTGACTGACAAATTGTCAATTGTCAATTCTCAATTGTCAATGGAACCTCAGTCCAGCTTCTCGCCCTCGTCCCGGTAGGGGCTTTCCAGGGGGGATGCGGTTTCGGCTTCGGACTGGTATTTTCCCACCACCTTGGAGGCCAGCTCTACGGAAAGCAGGGTACCGGCGCCGGCCACACAGCCGCCGGGGCAGGCCATGCCCTCCAGCAGGTAGCCGTTGTACTTGCCGGCTTTTGCCAGGGTCATCAGCTTGCGGCACTCCCGCAGGCCCTCGGCCCGGGCGGTTTTCACCTCGACATCGGGATGCTCCCGGGCAATCAGGTTGACCACAGCCCCGGCCACGCCGCCGGATACCGCGAAGCCCCGGCCCGCGGCGGTGCCCTCGTTGAGGCCCTCCCCGTCGGGGATGTTTGCAAAGTCGATTTCCTTGGCCTCGAACATGCCGTTCAGCTCCTCGAAGGTCAGCACGAAATCCACATCGGAGCGAATGGTTTCCCGGATGGCCTCCAGCTTCTTGGCGGCGCAGGGGCCGACGAAGACCACCTTGCAGCCGGGATACTTCTTCTTCATCAGCCGGGCGGTGAAGACCATGGGGGTCAGGGTCATGGAAATCTTATCCTTCTCCCCGGGGAAGAGCTTGTAGATCATGGAGTGCCAGGCGGGGCAGCAGGAGGTGGCCATGTAGTTCTGCTGGGCGGGCACCTTCTCCAGGAAGTCGTGGGCCTCCTCGATGGTGCACATATCCGCGCCCACGGCCACCTCCACCACCCGGTCGAAGCCCAGCAGCTTCATGGCGGTGACGAATTTTTCCGGGGTGGAATGCTTGCCGAACTGACCGATGAAGGCGGGGGCCACAATGGCGATGACCTGGTCGCCCTTGAGGATGGACTGAATCACCTGGAAAATCTGGCCCTTGTCCACGATGGCGCCGAAGGGGCAGCTGACCAGGCACTGGCCGCAGGAAACGCACTTGTCCTGGTTGATCACCGCCCGGCCGTGCTCGTCGGAGCCGATGGCATCCATGCCGCAGGCCGCCTGGCAGGGCCGCTCCATGTGGATGACGGCGTTGTAGGGGCAGGCCTTGGCGCATTTGCCGCACTTGATGCACTTACTCTGGTCAATGCAGCTCTTGCCGTTGACGAAGGAGATGGCCCCCTTGGGGCAGACCTTCTGGCAGGAGGCGGCCAGGCAGTTCTGGCAGTTCTCCGTCACCCGGTACTGGTTGGTGGGGCAGGCGTGGCAGGCGTAGGGGATGATGTTGACGAGAGGCGGCTCGTAATACTGCTCGGCGATGGCCGCGTGATCCATGCCCTCGGTCATGAGGCTGCGGGTCTGGACGGGCCGGATGCTAAGGCCCATGGCAAGCCGCACCCGCTCACCGGCGATGGCCCGCTCCAGGAAGATGCTCTCCCGGTGCAGGGGCTGGTCGCCGGGGACGATCTTGTAGGGCAGGTCCTCGGCCTGGGTATAATCTCCGCCGGCATAGGCCATGCGGGCCACTTCGGTGAACACGTTCTTACGGATGTCCGTAATCAGGGACGGAATTCCTCTCATTTTTCCACACTCCATTTGATTTGTTTTATACATTAATAAGTATACTATAAGTTTTTCCTTTTGTCATCAGGAAAATGCAAAATTTTTTCATGGAAAAACAGAACGACAAATTGGTGTTTGTAAAGATATACTGTCATTGCGAGCCAGCGCGCACGCTGGCGTGGCAATCCCCCCGATGAATGGAACCAGGTAACGATTACTACCAAAAAACGCAGCGTATCACAACCTGTAGGGCAATTGTCGATACATTTCCCTTCTAACCGGGGGATTGCCACGCCAG
>CALYTB010000067.1 GCA_945486035.1 uncultured Clostridia bacterium | reverse complement strand
TTTTCCAATATCTTGTGTCTTGCTTACTAAAGCCGATAACCTAAACACCAATTTATCGGGAAGCAGAGTTAACCCGATAAGCATAAACCGTCCACTCGGGCAACAGCACGCCAGGGGCCCAATTTGATGGTTTTCCGGGCACGGGAATTGGAGAGGCTGCGTGTTTTGCGGCGGCCCGGGGAGAGCCTACGGCCATACAGGAGAAGAAGAGATGAACACAAACCGGAAATTCTATAAGGAGCTGTCGGCTCTGGCGGTGCCGTTTGCGCTGCAGGGGCTGCTGAATGCCCTGGTGGGGGCCTCGGACGCGCTGATGCTGGGGCGGCTCACCCAGCAGTCCATTGCCGCCGTATCCCTGGCCAATCAGGTTTCCTTCGTCATGAGCCTGTTCCTCGGCGCCATTATAGGCTCGGTGGGGGTGCTGGTGGCCCAGTATTACGGCAAGGGCGACTTTGCCGCGGTCCGAAGGCTTTTGTGCATGGCCCTGCGGTACGCGGCGGCCATCGCGGTGGTGTTCTTCGCCCTGGCCTTCTTCATCCCGGAGAAGCTGATGCGGATTTTCACCAACGAAGAAGAGCTGATCGCCATCGGCGCCGGGTATCTTCGCATTGTCAGCTTCTCCTATCTGTTCTCCGCCATGGCCCAGTGCTATCTGATGCTGATGAAGATCGACGGCCGGGCGAAAATGAGCGTGTGGATTTCCGCGGTGACCGTGGTGGTGGATATGGCTGCGGACTTCTTCCTGATTTACGGCTTCGGGAGGATTCCCGCCCTGGGGGCCAACGGCTCCGCCTGGTCCACCATCGCTGTGGAGGTGATTGCCTTCGGCTGGTGCGTGGCCGCCTCGCTACGAAAGGACCGGATTCGCCCCGACGGCAGGAGCCTGCTGTCCTTCTCCGCCCTGCTGGAAAAGGACATGTGGAAGGTGGCCCTGCCCATGCTGGCAAGCTCCCTCAGCTGGGGCCTGAGCATCAGCGCCCACAGCGCCATCATCGGCCACCTGGGCATCGACGCGGCGGCGGCCTACTCCGTGACCAACGTGGCCACGGGGCTGATCCAGTGTGTCAGCCACGGCCTTGCCAACGGCGGCGCGATTATGCTCGGCGCTCTGTTGGGGAGCAATCAACTGGAGGAGGCCAAGGTCTACGGAAGGAAATTCTGGGATGTGGCCATCTGGTGCGGCTTTGCCAACATGGCCATGCTCTGTGTCACGGGGCCGCTGGTGTATTTCTTCTATGTGCTGGAGCCCCTGGCGAAGCGGTATCTGGTGCAGATGATCCTGTTTAATCTGCTGTACATGTTCGCCTACTCGTTCAATACCGTGTTCACCTGCGGCGTGTTCCCCGCGGGGGGCGATGCCGCCTACGATGCCATCAGCGTGTTCTTCGCCACCTGGTGCTTTGCCCTGCCCCTGGCCTTCATCGGCTGCTTTGCCTTCCACTGGCCGGTGATGGTGGTCTACATCGTCATGTGCGCCGATGAAATCGTGAAGGTTCCCTTCCTGATCCCCCGCTACCGCAAGTACATCTGGCTGCAAAACCTGACCCGGGAGTCCCCGGAAACCCCCTGAAGCAACCAAACGCCCCTTTTGGAGATAACTCCGAAAGGGGCGTTTTTGAAATTCCTGGCGTAGGGCCGGGCTCGTGGCTCAGACGAGACCCTCGGCGCGGCATTCGTCCATCAGCTCCCGGAAAAGGGGCAGGCTCCGCTCAATTTTCTCGTAGGGGATGCAGTAGCACAGCCGGAAGTAGCTGGCGCAGCCGAAGTCCCCGCCGGGGACCACCAGAAGATCTTTCTTCTTGGCCCGCTCCGAGAAGGCCGCGGCATCTCCGCCGGGGGCCTCCACGAAGATGTAGAAGGCGCCGTCGGGCTTGGCGCAGCGGTAGCCCATGTCCTTCAGGCTCTCGTAGAGCAAAGTTCTTGCCCGGTCATAGCTCTGAAGGTCCGGCGTAAGCTTCGAGCAGCGCACCAGTACCCGCTGCCAGATGCTGGGCGCGCAGATGTGGCCGGAGGCCCGGGCCGCGCCGGTGACGGTCCAGTACAGCTGCTCCCCGTCGGCGCAGCGCCGGGGAACGTAGACATAGCCCAGCCGCTCCCCGGGGATGGACAGGCACTTGGAGTAGGAGTAGCACACCACCGTATCAGCGTAGATGCAGGGGATGAAGGGCACCTCCACCCCGTAGGCCAGCTCCCGATAGGGCTCGTCGGAGAGGATGTAGATGGGGTGACCGTACTCCCGCTCCTTCCGCTCCAGAAGGGCGGCCAGCTCCGTCAGGGTTTTGCGGGTATAGACCACGCCGCTGGGGTTATTGGGGGAGTTGAGGATCAGGGCCTGGGTGTGGGGGGTCAGCATGGCCTCCACGGCATCCAGCTTGATCTGGAAATCCGGGATGTCCGGGGGCACCAGCCGGAACCGAAGGCCGGAGCGCTCAGCAAAGGGCTTGTACTCGGTGAAATAGGGGGCGATGGCCAGCACCTCGCCGTCCTCCACCGCCAGGGCCCGCAGCACCGCGATGAGGGCGGGAGCCGCGCCGCAGGTGAGGAAGATTTCCTCCGGCCGGGCATCCGTACCGAAGCGTTGGTTTAAGTCCCGGGCCACGGCGGCTCGGGCCTCGTAGTCGCCGATGTTGGAGGTGTAGCCGTGGACACTGAGGCTGTCCTCCTCGTTCAGGATGTCATGGATGGCCCGGTTTACCTCCGGCGGGGCCGGGAGAGAGGGGTTTCCCAGAGAATAGTCGAACACATTCTCCGCCCCCACCACCGCGGCACGCTGGCGGCCGAACTCAAACAGCTCCCGGATACAGTTTCGCTTCACACCAAGCTGATGACAGGTTTCGTTATACATAAAGTGCACCTCCGGCAATAATTTCAGAAATAAGGAATAACGGAATAAGGGTCAGTCAAATTGGTGTTTGTCGAGATGTTTTGGAAATCCTGGAATTACTCTGTAGGGGAGCCATTCATGGCTCCCGGCAGTGAAATGTACCGATTATATGAGCGTTTCGGCGAAAACGTACTGCGTCACGGGAGCCATGAATGGCTCCCCTACAGTAAAAACGCAATGCGTACAAAATCGCCAAACACCAATTTGCCGCTTCCGTGGGTTTTGTCAATTCACCTCGTACAGCGGTTTGACCGGGTCGAAGCACTGGGGGCGGTAGGTGACGGAGCCGATGGCTTTGCCGGAGATGCCGTATTTGGGATTGTACCCAAAGAGGTTTACATAATTCACCAGATCGTCCTTTTCATTCTCCATCTGCCTTGCCACGGCCAATGTGGCGATCACATCGTCCACCGCCCGGTGGGAATTTACCACCCGGCCCGACAGGCCGTAGCGGTCAATGGCATCCTTCAGCCGGTGGGGGTAGCTGTGCCGGTCCCGGAATACGGTGAGCAGGTCCAGCTTGTCCTTCCCCTTTAAAATGGCGGGGTCTCCGTGGCGAAGGAGCAGATAATACAGAAAGCTCAGGTCAAAATGGGCATTGTAGGCCAGCAGCAGGGTGTTCCCGGCGATGAGCTCGGCGATGTCCCGGCAGACCCGGGTTTTGGGCAGGCCCCGCTCCCGGATGTCCTGGTCGGTGATGCCCGTGAGGGACACAATCTGCGGCGGGACGAACATCCCCGGCGACAGGGTCACCAGCTCGTCATATTCGCGGACCACCTTTGGCCCCTCCGGGGCTTGCTCCACCGCCACGGCGGCGAATTCGATGATCTCGTCGCGCTGGTAGGAAAGCCCGGTGGTCTCCGTGTCAAACAGCACCAGCCGGTCATACCGGCGGAACAGACTCTGCAGCTCGGCCATATCTCTCTCTCCTTCTGTGGATGAATTGTCAATAAACATAGGATTCAGGAACGCGACAAATTGGTGTTTGTCGAATACTTGCTGTCATTGCGAGCCAGTGCGCACACTGGCGTGGCAATCCCCCGGTTAGAGGAGAAATGTACCGAAAACGGCCCGGAAGAATGGGAATCACCGCGATTCTTGGTGGTAATCGTTACCTGGTTCCATGGGGCCGGGGGATTGCCACTGAAGCCGGCGCGCTGGTTCGCAATGACAGGTAATCGGGGCCCTGCCCGCCAAACACCAATTGATCGATCTGACGGGTGGGTACGCTACCGCAGACGGCTTGCCCGGGCGAATTTGCTTTGAGGCTCCCCGGACAGGCCGTATTTCCCGGCGAATTCCCGGGCGAAGGCGGCGAGGGCTTCATCGGGGCCTTCCTTCAGCTCCAGTTCCAGCTCCAGCAAGGGCGCTTCCTCCCGGGTTCCCCGCAGAACGCCGCGATCCAGGGCCAGCTCCGCCCTGCCATCCGGGATGGGCAGCATCCGGCTCAGACGGGTGAACCGGGCGGCGCAGATTTCCGTCAGGCCCTCCGCCTCCGGCACCGGGGCGCCCTGGGCTTTCAGCGCCGATAAGCCCTCCGCCAGGGATGGAGCCCGGGTTTCCCACTCCCCCCGGCTGCCGTCGGGGAGGGGGGTTTTCAGCGTCACCACGCTGACCCCGTTCTCCAGCCGCCGCCGCAGGGTCTGCCGGGCGGCGGACAAACGGCGGTCGGGGGTGTCATAGTAGGCCGTCTCCATCCGGGTTTCGGCGAAGGGGCCGCAATCCGCCCCAATGGCCGCAGCCTGCGCCTGTGTCAGGCGGAATTTGTATTCCAGTTCTCGTCCCATGGCTTCTCCCTGAGCAATCCATTGTGTTCTGGTAAATTGTTGTTTGAAGATTTCAAACGCACTTCGTTCTTACTGTAGGGGAGCCATTTATGGCTCCCGTAGGGCAGTACGTTTTCGCCGAAATGTGGATCAAATCGGAACAATGTACCGCCGGGAGCCATGAATGGCTCCCCTACAGTAGGATTTAGGCGTTTTTGATCATTCTGAAAGGATGCCGAAATTGTCAATTGTCAATTCGGCGAAGCCGCTAAACACCAATTTACCTCATTACGGGTTCGTATTTCCCTATTATACACACCCGGGGGCCGGGATGCAAGAAACTTTCCTTCGGAATCGGTTCCGACAGCATTTCTTTTTCTGCCGTGGTAGGATCAAGTCATCCTGATACGAAAGGTGTGGCGTACAGATGATGGTCACGGCAGACAGCTGGAGGCGGCGGGTGTGGGCGGCGCTGCGGGGGAGGCTGCATCAATTCCGCTTGCCCCGTCAGCGGCAGGGCAGCACGGGACATGCCCAGGTGCGGCTGGAGCTGGCGGCTTCGGTGATGGGCGTTTTCCACCGGGAGCTGGATGCCCTGCGCCCCCCGGAAATTGACCGGGAAGCCCTGCTTCAGCGGCTGCGTGCCCAGGCCTGCGGAGGCTGTGTCCTGCGGACAAGCTGCTTGGAGCGGCAGCGGCTCAGCATTCGGGTGCTGGAGGAGGGACGGGCCTTCCCCTGCCGCAAGCCCGGCAGACTGGGCCGGGAGCTGCGGGAGGCGAGGCTGAATCTTCGCCGGATGGAGGCGGAGCGCCGCAGGCGGGAGGAATACCGGGCGGCACTGGCGGGGCAGTTTCGGCTTCTGGAGGGGTATCTGCGAAGCCTTTCGGACGGCCTTGTCCGGGACGGACCCCGGCGGGCGCTGCGCTACGGGGTCCGGGCCGGCATCCGCACCCGCAAGCGGGAGCAGGTCAGCGGCGACCGGTGGGCGGCCTTTCCCGGCGAATGGGGCCGTTACTACATCCTCCTGTGCGACGGCATGGGCATGGGCCCCCAGGCCCGGGAGGACAGCCGCCGGGCGCTGGCCCTGCTACGGCAGATGCTCCAGGCGGGCTTTTCCCCCCGGGGCGCCCTGCGGGAGCTCAATGCCCTGCTGACCCTGGGTGGACGCTCAGGAGCGGTGACCGTGGATCTGGCGGAGCTGCGGCTGGACACGGGGCTGGCCCTGGTATACAAATGGGGCGCGGCCCCGGGGTATCTGGTGCGCCGTGGCCGGACGGAAAAAATCGGGACAGCCATGCCGCCTCCCGGGCTCTCGGTGACGGAGGGCCGGGAATGGACGGCGCGGCTGTCCCTTCGGGGAGGGGAAACGCTGATTCTGGTCAGCGACGGCGTGGACGGAGAGGATGTCCCCCGCCGGGTGCGGATGGCTCCGGACGCACCGCCTGGGGCGATGGCGGAAAAGCTTCTGGAGTGGCCCCCGGGAAAGCAGGAGGACGATGCCACCGCGGCGGTAATCCGGCTGTATTCCGGGAGCCCGGCATCATCATAGCACCCAGCCTCCGCGGAATCCGTCGAAACACAAGATGCGGGAATAAAATCCGGGGAAAAATCACAGGATATGGGGAAACAGCAGGAACCGGGGAGAATTGCTGTCCCCCGCGCCGAAGAGGGTATGGCAAATTGGTGTTTGTAAAGATAAGCTGTCATTGCGAGCCAGCGCGACGGCTTCAGTGGCAATCCCCCGGTTAGAGGGGAAATGTATCGACAATTGCCCTACAGGACGGGAAAACACCGCGATTTTGGTGGTAATCGTTACCTGGTTCCATTCATCCGGGGGATTGCCACGGAAGTCCTGCGCACTGGTTCGCAATGACAGCAAGAACGTACAAACACCTATTTGTCGTTTCCCGGCGCGGTTCGGGAATTGTCAATTCTTTCCCCTTCCTCTTTACATTTAACCCAAAATACGCTACTATAGAGGCCAGAAAGGTGGGGAAGCCATTGTTTGAGAAGGAAAAGGATGCCTTTGACCGGCTGGACGAGGAGCTTCGGCGGATGAACCAGCAGGCCGAACGGGATGATCTGGCGGAGCTCAAAGCGCTGCTGGACAAGGACTATACGAAACCCCAGCCGCCCCGGGCCCCGGCGCCCTGGGAGACCGGGGAGGATCTTCGCGCCACCGGCCACGATAACCGGGAGGTGCTGGACCGCTCCCGGGAGCTGCTCCGGGAGGAGGACCCCCTGGAGCCCATCGACAGCAGACGGAAGCTGATCCCTCTGGTGCTGCTGGCGGTGGTGGAGCTGATCCTATTGGCCGGGGTGGCTCTGTGGTGGATTCAGTGGCTGGGCTGGTAACCGTTGGCCGGTTCGCCCCCACCCCATCCGGGCGGATGCATCTGGGGAACGTGTTTGCCGCGCTGCTGGCCTGGCTCAGTGTCCGCTCCCGGGACGGGGAAATGGTTCTGCGGATGGAGGATCTGGATACCCAGCGCACCAGCGCGGAGTACGCCGAAACCCTCCGCCGGGACCTTGGCTGGCTGGGCCTTGACTACGACCGGGAGACCCCGGCCCAGAGCACCCGGAAGAATGCCTATGACCGGGCCTTCCGGCAGCTGGAGGAGCTGGGGCTGGTGTATCCGTGCTACTGCACCCGCAGCCAGCTGCACAGTGTCAACGCCCCCCACCTGTCCGACGGCACCTACGTCTACCCCGGCACCTGCCGGAACCTGACAGATGGCGAGCGTGCCCGGTTTGCGCGGCCTCCCGCCTGGCGGGTTCGGGTGGACGACCGGCAGTGGGTGGTTCAGGACTGGGTTCAGGGGGAGTACCGGTGCGTACTCAGCCGGGACTGCGGAGATATGGTCATCCGCAGGGCGGACGGAGTGTACGTATACCAGCTGGCCGTCACCGTGGATGACGGGGAGGCCGGGGTCACCGAGGTGGTCCGGGGCATGGATTTGCTCAGCTCCGCCCCCAGACAGATGTATCTGCAGGAGCTTCTGGGGCTGCCCCACCCGGAGTATGCCCATGTACCCATGCTCCTGGCGGCGGACGGACGGCGGCTGAGCAAGCGGGACAAGGATCTGGATTTGGGGGAGCTGCAAAAGCACCTGAAGCCGGAGCAGCTCATGGGGTGGCTTTCCCACGCCGCGGGCCTCATCGACCGGCCCGAACCCGTATCCCCCCGGGAGCTGACAAAGGAATTCTCCTGGGAGAAAATCCGGGGCGATCACATCTTCGCCGATACCCAGGCGCTGCTGAATATGGGATAAACCCAGCCGGAACCTGACCCGGCTGGGTTTGCCGTTTCATTCACCGGGGCGTATGCCTATCCACATTACTCAGTAAGCAGATAAATTGGTGTTTACAGCGATGTGCCCCAGATTACCTGTCATTGCGAACCAGTCCGCTTAAGTGGTGTGGCAATCCCCCGGTTAGAGGGAAAATGTATCGATAATTGCCCTACAGAACGGGGAAACACTACGATTTTTGGTGGTAATCGTTACCTGGTTCCATTCAACGGGGGGATTGCCACTGAAGCCGGCGCGCTGGCTCGCAATGACAGCTTATCTTTACAAACAACAATTTGCCGCGCAGAGGAAACGAAAAACAGCTCCCCGACGGGGAGCTGTTTTGTGATTGGATTACTGGTTGGCCAGTTCCTTCAGGGCGTCCTTGCGGCTGAAGTTGGCGCGGCCCTTCTCGTCGAAGCCCATGAACTTCACCCAGGTCATGTCGCCCAGGTTCAGCACGTCCTCCACCTTCTCTACCCGGCGGTTCTCCAGCTTGGAGATGTGGACCATGCCGTCATGGCCGGGAGCGATCTCCACGAAAGCGCCGATGGGCAGGATGCGGACCACCTTGCCGTAGTAGAGCTTGCCCACCTCGGGGACGAAGCAGATGTCGTCCACCATCTTCTTGGCGGCGTAGGCGGCGGCGGAGTCCACGGCGGAGATGAACACGGAGCCATCGTCGTCGATGTCCACCTTGGCGCCGGTATCGGCGCAGATCTTCTGGATGGTCTTGCCGCCGGAGCCGATGACCTCCCGGATCTTGTCCACGGGAATCTTCAGGGACAGCATCTTGGGCGCGAACTCGGAAACCTCGGCCCGGGGAGCGGGAATGGCCTTCAGTATGACCTCGTCCAGAATTTCCAGACGGGCCTTGCGGCAGCGCTCCAAGGCGTCCGCGATGATCTCCATGGTCAGGCCCTTATTCTTCAGGTCCATCTGAATGGCAGTGATGCCCTCGGTGGTACCGGCCACCTTGAAGTCCATCTCGCCGTGGAAGTCCTCCACGCCCTGGATATCGGTGAAGGTTCTCCACTCGCCGGTCTCCTGGTCGGAGATCAGGCCGCAGGAGATGCCGGCCACGGGCCGCTTGATGGGCACGCCGGCATCCATCAGGGCCAGGGTGGAGCCGCAGATAGAGCCCTGGGAGGTAGAGCCGTTGGAGGAAAGCACCTCGCTGACCACCCGGATGGCGTAGGGGAACTCCTCGATGGAGGGGATCACGGGCAGCAGCGCCTTCTCGGCCAGAGCACCGTGACCGATCTCACGACGGCTGGTGGAGCGGGCAGCCCGGGCCTCGCCGGTGGAGTAGGCGGGGAAGTTATAGTGATGGATATACCGCTTGGTATCCTCGGGGTAGATGGTGTCCATCTTCTGGGCTGCGGACAGGGGGTTCAGGGTGCAGATGGAAAGCACCTGGGTCTGACCACGGGAGAACAGGCCCGAGCCGTGGACTCTGGGCAGCACGCCCACCTCGGCATCCAGGGGGCGGATTTCGTCCATGCCCCGGCCGTCCACACGCTTGCCCTGAAGCAGCCACTTCTTGACAACCTTCTTCTGCATCTTGTACAGGCACACTTCGATGTGGGTCTCGAAGTCCTCGTACTTCTCGCCGAACTTTTCCTGGAAGTCCAGACGGGCAGCGGTGAGCCGCTCCTCCCGGACGTTCTTGTCGGGGGTGTCCAGGGCGTACTCGATCTGGGGGAGACCGTAAGCCATCAGGTCGTCCAGCAGCTCGTGGTTCACGGCGGCCTTCTCGAAGGTGAACTTGGGCTTGCCGATCTCGGCAACGATGCCGTTAATGAACTTCACGATCTCCATGTTGGTCTCGTGGGCGATGCGGATGGCCTCCAGCACCACGGCCTCGGGAGCCTCATTGGCCTCGGTCTCGATCATGACCACCTTCTCGAAGGTGGAGGAGATGCACACGAAGCAGTCGCCAGCGGCCCGCTGGTCGGCAGAGGGGTTGACGATATATTCGCCGTTGAGATGGGTCACGTTGGTGGTGGCCACGGGCCCGTTCCAGGGCACGTCGGAGGAGGCGATGGCGATGGAAGCGCCCAGGGAGGCCACGATCTCCACAGGGTTGTCGTAGTCGTTGGCGAGGACGGTGCAGGTCACCACGGTGTCGTTGCGCAGCTCCTCGTCAAACAGGGGACGCATGGGCCGGTCGATGATCC
>CALYTB010000066.1 GCA_945486035.1 uncultured Clostridia bacterium | reverse complement strand
TGCCACACCAGTCTGCGGACTGGTTCGCAATGACAGGTAATCTGGGGCACATCGCCGTAAACAACAATTTACCGCTTTGGATTTTTCTTGTGAGGAGGTATACGGAATGGGAAACTGCAATGGAAACTGCTCCGGGTGTTCCGGGTGCGCGGGGATGCTGGAGATTACGAAGACGGAGCTGGAGGTGCTGCGGGAGTTGGGGCAGATTCCCTTTCTTCCCGTGGCAAGGCAGATGGGGGAGCAAACCCCGGTGCGGCCGGGGGAAGAAGCGGAGGAAATGAGCCTGGCGCTTCTGTGCCTGGAGAAAAAGGGATTGATTTCCCTGGACTATGACCAGCCTCTTCGGGGCTGCGATTACGGAGCATACCCCGTCCGGGGGAGCTTCGCTTTGACCCAGCGGGGGCAGCGGGTGCTGGAGCTTACGGAAATTCAGGGTGTGGAAGCCTGATGTGTGCGCCGGGGATGGACGGATTGTTTTACTCCAAAAACATTTTTTCAAAAAACACGAAAAAGGGGTTGACGAACCGGGTTTTCCGCGCTATAATCACCCCAACATCCCAAAGCAAGGCTGTGAAGGGAAGAGTAAGCGGATGGATGCCGTTCAGAGAGCCCCGGTTGGTGGAAAGGGGTACGGATAGATTTGCCGAACATGGTCCCGGAGCCGCGCAGGCGATAGGTAGTCTGCGACGGGTGCGCCCGTTAACGCGCAGGAGTATGTTGGTACTCCCTAAGGCAGGCATCGTGAGGTGTCTGTGAAGCAAGGTGGTAACACGGTTTTATCCCGTCCTTGTGCTTGTTGCAAGCATAAGGGCGTTTTCTTTTTGTGCAGGAGGGGATACATTGGAACCCATTATTGAAATTCAGAAGCTCTCCAAGACCTTCGGCTCCGGGGACGGCCGGGTGGCGGCGCTGCAGGATGTATCGGTGCAGATTCAGCCCGGGGAGATCTTCGGCATCATCGGCCTGTCCGGCGCGGGCAAGAGTACCCTGGTCCGCTGCATCAACCTGTTGGAGCGGCCGGACGAGGGAAGGGTTCTCTTCCACGGCAGGGACCTGACGGAGCTGAAACCGAAGCAGCTGCGAATGCAGCGGCGGAAGATCTCCATGATCTTCCAGAGCTTTAACCTGCTGGACCAGCGGACTTCGCTTGACAACATCTGCTTCCCCCTGGAGCTGGCGGGGGTTTCCAGGAAGGATGCGCGGAAGCGGGCCATGGAGCTGCTGGAAACCGTAGGCCTGCCGGACAAGGCCAGTGCCTACCCGGTGCAGCTGTCCGGCGGACAGAAGCAGCGCATCGCCATTGCCAGAGCCCTGGCCTCCGACCCGGAGGTGCTGCTGTGCGACGAGGCAACCTCCGCTCTGGACCCCAAGACCACGGACTCCATATTGAAGCTCCTGCAGAGAATCAACCGGGAGCGGGGCATCACCGTCATCATCATTACCCACCAGATGTCCGTTATTGAGCAGATCTGCAATCGGGTGGCCATTCTGGATTCCGGTGTGGTGGCGGAGATCGGGCCGGTGGAGAGTGTGTTCTCCAATCCCCAGTCCAAGGCCGGACGGCGGCTGGTGAGCCCGGATGTGGCCCAGCCCGTGACCCACTGGGAGATCCCCACCGCCCGGATTGCCTTCAACGCGGCCATGACCGAGGAGCCGGTGATTGCCATGCTGGCGGCGGACAAGGGAATCTGTGTCAGCATCCTGGGCGCGGACACCCGCAACGTCAGCGGCAAGGCCTTCGGCACCATGCTGATCTCCCTGCCGGAGGATGTGGCGCAGCGGAAAATTGTACTGGATTACTTAAACGCCCATGAGGGTGTCAGCGCGGAGGAGGTGACGGAAGATGTTTGATCTGTTTTCGGACCCGGCAAAGGTTGCCCAGCAGCTGGAGATCATCACCAGCGAATACGGCTTCGCGGTGTGGGAAACCCTGTACGCCCTGGCGC
The DNA here is from genome assembly GCA_945486035.1 of uncultured Clostridia bacterium. Taxonomy (GTDB): domain Bacteria; phylum Bacillota; class Clostridia; order Oscillospirales; family Oscillospiraceae; genus Faecousia. The sequence goes on along the minus strand of CALYTB010000066.1, from coordinate 8,267 downwards.
TGGAAGTGATTTTCGCCTATGTCATCGGCCTGCCCGCGGGCGTGCTGCTGGTGACCGGGGAGAAGGAGGGAATCCACCCTCTGCCCGGTTGGCTGATGAAGCTTCTGAACGCGGTGATCAATCTGCTGCGCAGCGTGCCCTTCCTGATTCTGATGATCATTGTCCTGCCCCTGAGCAAGGTTCTGGTGGGCACCAAGGTGGGCACCGTCGCCACCATTCCCCCCATGGTCATCGCGGCCTTCCCGCTGGTGGCCCGGATGGTGGAGACCTCATTGCGGGAGGTGGACCACGGGGTCATCGAAGCGGCCCAATCCATGGGCGCTTCCACCTGGCAGATTGTTACCAAGGTGATGCTCCCGGAAGCCACCCCCAGCCTGATCTCCGGCGGAACCATCACCCTGGGCACCATCCTGGGCTACGGTGCCATGGCCGGTATCATCGGCGGCGGCGGCCTGGGCAAGATGGCCATCAATTATGGCTACTACAATTTCAAGTTCATCGTCATGTGGGCAGCAGTCATCGGACTGATCCTGCTGGTACAGATTTTCCAGTCCGCCGGGACCAAGATCGCTGCATCTTGCGACAAGCGGCTGAAGAATAGAAGCTGACCATTATTCGAGAAAAGGAGAGTATCATTATGAAAAAGACCATTGCAATCGTTCTGACCCTGGTTCTGTGCCTCAGCCTGTTTGCCGGCTGCGGCAAGAAAGCCGACGACAAGGTGATTACCGTCGCCGCCTCCCCCACGCCCCATGCCGAAATCCTGAAGGTCGCCGCCGAGGTTCTGGCCAAGGACGGCTGGACCCTGCAGATCACCGAGTACGCCGACTATGTGGTTCCCAACAATGTGGTGGAAGACGGAGAAATCGATGCCAACTACTTCCAGCATCAGCCCTACCTCGACACCTTCAACGCCGAGAACGGCACCCATCTGGTCAGTGTCGCCTCCATCCACTATGAGCCCTTCGGCATCTACGCCGGCACCAAGAGCGCCATTGCCGATCTGGCTGAGGGCGACAAGGTTGCCATCCCCAACGACGGCTCCAACCGGGCCCGGGGCCTGCTGCTGCTGGAGGCTCAGGGCATCATCACCCTGAAGGAGGGTGTGGGCATGGAGGCTACCGTGCTGGACATCGTGGACAACCCCCTGAACCTGGAGATTGTGGAGATGGAGGCTGCCCAGATCGCCAATGTCCGTGACAGCGTGGCCCTGGCGGTCATCAACGGCAACTACGCCCTGCAGGCCGGTCTGAATGCCGGAACCGACGCCCTGGCTGTGGAGGATGCCGCCTCCATTTCCGCCACCACCTACGCCAACATCCTGGTGGTGAAGGAGGGCAACGAGAATACCGAAAAGACCCTGGCCCTGAAGAAGGCCCTGCTGAGCCAGGAGGTTAAGGATTACATCAACAACACCTACTCCGGCGCCGTTGTGCCCATCTTCTAAGCAAGAAAACACATACTTGAATTTCAGGAGAGCCGCCCTCCGGGCGGCTCTCCCGTTGTCCATAAATCCGGCATAGCGATAAATTTGTGTTTGTAGTTTTGTTTCGGAAACGTCGGGAAATCACTGTAGGGGAGGCATTCATGCCTCCCGGCGGTGAAATGTTCCGACATTCCCAGCGTTTCGGCGAAAACGTACCGCGTATACGGGAGGCATGAATGCCTCCCCTACAGCAAAAACGAAACATATTCGGAAATCAGCAAACACCAATTTATCGATGTGCCGGGTGGAACCGGAATTCCCGGAAAGAAACGGAAGGATGCAAATGAGCTGGAAACAATACGCCCAGGGGCTTCGGCGGGGGCTGCCGGTGGGGATGGGGTATTTCTCCGTCAGCTTCGGCTTTGGGGCATTGGCTGCGGCCAACGGGGTGAAGGCCCTGGATGCGGCCCTGATCTCCGCCACGAACCTGACCAGCGCCGGACAGTTCGCGGGACTTACCCTGCTGCTGGCGGGGACAACCCTGTGGGAGATGATTCTGACCCAGCTGGTGATCAACAGCCGCTACGCCCTGATGAGTCTGGCCCTGAGCCAGCGGATGGGGGAAAAAATCGGGGTGCTGCCCAGGCTCGCCATTGCCTTTTTTAATACGGACGAGATCTTTGCCCTGGCCATGGCAAATCCCGAGCCCCTGACGGTGCCCTTCCTGCTGGGGCTGGGGGGATTGCCCTTTGTGGGCTGGACGGGGGGAACCCTGCTGGGTGCGCTGGCGGGCAGTGTACTGCCGGGGGCCATCCGCACGGCCCTGGGGGTCATGCTCTACGGCATGTTCATCGCCATTGTGGTACCCCCCGCCCGGAAGGAGCGGAATGTGCTGGCGGCAGTGGCTCTGGCGTTGGTGTGCAGCTGCCTGTTCGCCTGGGTGCCGGGGCTGAAGCAGGTCACGGCGGGGCTTTCCATTGTGATCTGCACCGTGGCCGCCGCGGCGGTCAGCGCCTGGCTGTTCCCGGTGAAGGAAGAGGAGGCGGCGGATTGAGTATTTATGTGTATATCGCGGCCATGGCGCTGACCACCTATCTCATTCGGGTGCTGCCCATGACCATTTTCCGCAAGCCCATCCGGAGCCGTTTTTTAAAGTCGTTCCTTTACTATGTACCCTACGCCTGCCTCAGCGCCATGACCTTCCCTGCCATTTTGTCCAGCACCAATTCCGTCATCAGCGGGGCGGCGGCTCTGGCGGCTGCCGTGTTCACGGCCTGGCGGGGAAAGAGCCTCATGACCGTGGCCCTGGTCAGCTCCGCCGCCGTGCTGGTGACCGAAGGGCTGCTGGCGGTTCTGGGCTGAGAGCGCGTTACGGGGGAGCGACAAATTGGTGTTTGACGGTTTTGTACACACTGCGTTTTTGCTGTAGGGGAGCCATTCATGGCTCCCGTGATGCAGTACGTTTTCGCCGAAACGCTCATATAATCGGTACATTTCACCGCCGGGAGCCATAAATGGCTCCCCTACAGTGATTTTTAGGCATTTCCAAAACGGACCACCAAACACCAATTAACCGTGCTACGGATGTGAAAAAGTGAATAAACCTTGCTCAAATCCCTGGTTTTCCGGGGATTTGTAAATTTACTGTTTCAAAAATACGGTTCGGCTTGACTTGCAGGCGGGGCTTTGCTATAATGCGGCCCGAGAGAAGAGATTGGGAGGATGCGGAATATGGGAGTTGCGGAGCTGCTGATTCTGGCGGTGGGGCTGAGCATGGATGCCCTGGCGGTGTCCATCTGCAAGGGTCTGGCTATGAAGAAGGCCACGCTCCGGGCGGGATTGACCTGCGGGCTCTGGTTCGGCGGGTTTCAGGCCCTGATGCCCCTGATCGGGTATTTCCTGGGGGCTTTGTTTGCTGATGCTATTGAAGCCTTTGACCATTGGGTGGCCTTCGCACTGCTTGCCATCATCGGCGTGAACATGCTGAAGGAGGCCCTGGAAAAGGGGGACTCCTGCCCGACGAACAGCGCGGACATGAGCGTTAAGACCATGTTTGTCATGGCGGTGGCCACCAGCATTGATGCCCTGGCCGTGGGCATTTCTCTGGCCATGGCGGGAACGCGGAACATCTTCCTGGCGGTGACGCTGATCGGCCTGATGACCTGCCTGCTGTCCGCTCTGGGTGTGAAGATCGGCAATGTCTTTGGCAGCCGCTACGAAAAGAAAGCCCAGGTGGCCGGAGGTGTGATTCTCATCGCCCTGGGCGTGAAGATTCTGCTGGAGCATCTGGGGGTGCCGGGATAATGGGCCGCAGCTGGGGAAAACGTCTTTGGATGCTGCTGCTGATTGCCAACATTGCCTTCATCTGGGGCAATTCCATGCTTCCGGGCTCGGAGTCCCAGCAGCTCAGCGACGGCTTTCTGCGCTGGCTGGGGTTTTTGCTGGAGCCCCTGGGGGAGTATGCTTCCCTGGTTCTGCGCAAGGCTGCCCATTTCTCGGAGTTTGCCTGCCTGGGCGTTCTGTTGGCGGGATTCTTCCGCCGGAGGAACCTGGGGACCGCCGCGCTGTGCGGGCTGCTCAGCGCCTGTGTGGACGAGAGCATCCAGCTTTTCTCCCCGGGAAGGTCCTCCAGCCTTGTGGATGTGTGGATCGATTTTGCCGGGGTGCTGACGGGTATAGCGCTGCTGCATTTTGGGTATATTCTATGGAAAAAGACACGGAAAACGCACAAATCGGAGGGAACCTGATATGAAGAAGTTTATTTGCCTGTGCCTGGTGCTGACCATGGCCCTGTCTATGGCCGCCTGCGGCAAGAAGACTGGTACGGAAACCACCGCTCCCACCACTGCTCCCAGCGTGGAGGGCACCATGGAGGAGCTGGTGAACAAGATCATTGAAAACCGCCCCGTGGAATTTACCGGCGGAAGCATGGTCATTGACCTGACGGACACCAGCGAGGACGGACAGTGGGCGCTGAAGAGCTACACCGGACTGGAGGATGCCTCGGTTCTCACCGATGCCGCCGTTTACGAGCCTATGATGGGCTCCCTGGCCTTCTCCCTGGTGGCGGTTCGTGTGGCCCCCGGCGGCGACAGCAAGGCCGTGGCCGAGAGCATGAAGTCCGGCATTGATCCGAGAAAGTGGATCTGCGTGGAAGCCGACGACCTGCTGGTGGCAGGTTACGGCGATGTGGTGATGCTGATTATGGTCAGCACCACCGGCGGCATGACCGCCCAGTCCTTTGTGGATGCCTTCCAGACCGCGGTGGGCGGAAGCTGTGATTTCGTGATTTAAAACGAAAAGCCATCCCGGGAGGGGTTCGTTTTCCCCAACCGGGATGGCTTTTTCAGCCGATGCGAAGCGATGAATTGGTGTTTGCCGCACGCTTGCCCTCCCCTTTGGGGAGGGTGGCCGAGCGAAGCGAGGTCGGGAGAGGTCCTCCGCATTCCTATATTTCCTGCGTTTTCCGAAAACAACCCCTGTAAAACCTCTTCCGTCAGCCCTTCGGGCTGCCACCTTCCCCAAAGGGGAAGGCAAGGTGTTGCGCGCAACAGCCCGACAAACACCAATATAGGCTATCGGCTTAGAACAGCATCCATGGAAACACCTCACGTTACTACCGTAGGGGCGGCTATCAGCCGCCCGAAAGGGCTCAATCATTGAGCGTTTCCGGTAAAACGGGGTGCTTTGGAAGCCGAAAGGTTTCGGGCGGCTGATAGCCGCCCCTACGGTGGCATCCCAGCAATCACTTGCTGGATGGTTTGCTGTTTTAACCCGATAACCTGAACACCAATTTGTCTGCCCGAAATGCTTTTGTTTGCCTGAGGATTCTGCTTATGGTTTTTTCCAGCATTCCTTTTCTATATTATTTCCTTCCGGTGGTACTGGGGGGATACTTCCTTGTGCCGCAAAGGCTCCGCAATGGCTGGCTGCTTGGCTGTAGTCTGGTGTTTTACGGCTGGGGGGAGCCCAGGCTCCTGGGGTTGATGGTCTTTACCATTCTGCTTTTTTACGGCTGCGGCCTGGCCATGAACCGGGCGCAATCAAAGCGGGGGAAGAAGCTGTGGCTGACTCTCTGTGTGGTCATCAGCCTGGGGCTGCTGGGGGTTTTCAAGTACGCGGACTTTTTTATTGAAAGCTTCAACGCCCTGACAGGGCTGTCGGTGCCCCTGCTGCGGCTGGCGCTGCCGGTGGGCATCAGCTTCTACACCTTCCAGTGCCTCAGCTATACCATTGACCTGTACCGGGGAAACGCTCAGGTGCAGAAGAACATTGTGAACTTCGGGGCCTATGTGGCCATGTTCCCCCAGCTGATCGCCGGGCCCATCGTCCGGTATGTGGACGTGGAGCGGCAGCTGCGGCAGCGGCAGCACAGCTGGGAGGAAGCCCGGCTGGGGCTGCGGCGCTTTTTGGTGGGCCTGGGGAAGAAGGTAATCCTGGCGGACAACTTCGCGCTGCTGTGTAAGCTCTACCGGGAGTCCGGGGAGAAAACGGTGGTGTTTTCCTGGATGTACGCCATTGCCTTTACTTTGAATATTTACTTTGATTTCTCCGGCTACAGCGATATGGCCATCGGCCTGGGGCGGATTCTGGGGTTCCGGTTCCCGGAGAATTTCCGTTACCCCTATATGAGCAAAAGTGTCACCGAGTTCTGGCGGCGCTGGCACATGACCCTGGGCGGCTGGTTCCGGGACTATGTCTACATTCCCATGGGGGGCAACCGGGTCAGCCGGGGCAGGTGGATCGGGAACATTCTGACGGTGTGGATGCTCACGGGACTGTGGCACGGAGCGGCCTGGAATTTCGTACTGTGGGGGCTGCTGTTCGCGGCGCTGCTGCTTGCGGAAAAAGCCGTGCCCGCACTGGGGAGACTGCCGGGGGCGCTGCGGCATGGCTATGTGATGCTGGCGGTGGTGCTGAGCTTTGTGCTGTTCAACGCCGGAAGCCTTTCTCAGGCAGCGGGGGATTTCCAATGCCTGTTCGGGCTGGGGGGACTGCCCCTTTTCGGAAAGGAAACCGGGTACTATCTGGCAAGCTACGCCCCCCTGTTCGCCCTGGGGATTCTGGGCTCCACGCCGCTGCCCTGCCGCCTTGGGGAGCGGCTGGAGAAAACCAGGCTGGGCGGACTGCTGGAGGCGGGGCTGATGACCGGGCTGCTGCTGGTGTGCACCGGATACCTGGTGGATGGCTCTTTCAGTCCCTTCCTGTATTTCCGGTTCTGACGGGAGAATGAAAAAATGGTGTTTGAAAGATATGCTGTCATTGCGAGCCAGTGCGCACACTGGCGTGGCAATCCCCCGGATGAATGGTAACAGGTGACGATTACCACCAAAAAAGCAGTGTTTCCCCGCCCTGTAGGGCAATTGTCGATACATTTCCCCTCTAACCGGGGGATTGCCACACCAGTCTGCGGACTGGTTCGCAATGACAGCTAATTTGAAACAATTGTTGTAAACAACAATTTATCTATGAGACAAAACGAGGAGGGAATGGGATGAACCGGAAAAGTCGTTGGGCTTTGGTGCCGGTGGTACTGTGGGGGGTGCTGGCGGTGGCTGGCTGGATGCTGCCCGCGAAGGAGATTTCCGCGTCCGAACGGCGGCCCCTGGCGCAGATGCCCAAGCTCACCGGAGAGACGGTGATGAATGGCCGGTTTATGGCGGATTTTGAAAATGCTTCCCTGGACCAGTTCCCCTTGCGGGACAGTTTCCGGCGGGTGAAATCCCTCTTTCACACCCTTTGCCTGGGGCAGAAGGACAACCATGGCATCTATCTGACGGAGGGCACCGCGGTCAAGCAGGAGTATCCGCTGAATGTCACCTCCCTGGAGCATGCCCTTGACCGGTTTAACCGGGTGTACCGGGACTATCTGGAGCCGGGAGGCTGCCGGGTATATGCAGCCATGGTTCCGGACAAGGGATACTTCCTGGCAGAGGAAAGCGGTCATCTGGCCATGGACTATGAGCAAATGGAGCGGCTTGTCCGAGAGGGGATGCCCTGGGCGGAGTATGTGGACCTTACCGGGAGCTTGGAGGGGTCTGACTACTACCGGACGGACACCCACTGGCGGCAGGAGCGGCTGCCGGATACGGCGGCGCTTCTGTGTCAGGCCATGGGAGCGGAAGTGCCCCGGGAGAGGGATTTCCGGGCCGTGGCGCTGGAGGAGCCCTTCTACGGTGTGTACTACGGCCAGGCGGCGCTGCCCATGGAGCCGGATACGCTGTACGTGCTGGAAAGTGACCTGCTGGAAGACTGCAGGGTGTACGACCACGAAACCGGGACGGTGACCGGAGTGTACAACCGGGACACCGGGAGCCGGGATCTGTACGATGTGTTCCTCTCCGGGGCCAAGGCCCTGCTGACCATCGAAAATCCCCGCGCTTCCACGGATCGGGAGCTGATTCTTTTCCGGGACTCCTTCGGTTCGTCCCTGGCGCCCCTGCTGGTGCAGGGCTACGCTAAGGTAACCCTGGTGGACATCCGGTATGTAAACCCCGGGCTGTTGGGGGAGTTTCTGGAGTTTGACGGGCAGGATGTGCTTTTCCTGTACAGCACCCTGGTGCTCAACAACAGTGCCGCCATTAAGTAAGGATACGGGTATCCAAAAGGCAGAACGGCAAATTGGTGTTTGTCGGGCTGTCTCCAGGTTTCCTGTCATTGCGAGACCAGTGCGCACACTGGTCGTGGCAATCCCCCGGTTAGAGGGGAAATGTATCGACAATTGCCCTATAGGACAGGGAAACGCTGCAATTTTTGGTGGTAATCGTCACCTGTTACCATTCATCGGGGGGATTGCCACACCAGCGTGCGCGCTGGTTCGCAATGACAGGTAATTTGGAAC
>CALYTB010000065.1 GCA_945486035.1 uncultured Clostridia bacterium | reverse complement strand
AAGGTGATTGCCGTGGTGGCGGGGGGCGCTTCCCGGCAGGAGTCCGTCCACCTGGGGCTGAACACCCTGTCCAAAAAGGTTCAGCTGGCTGCCATCCATGACGGAGCCCGGCCGCTGGTTTCCTACGAGGTGATTGACCGGACCGTCCGGGCGGCCAATACCTACGGCGCGGCGGCACCGGGAATTCCGGTGAAGGACACCATCAAGCGGGTACAGGGAGGTGTGGTGACGGACACCCCCGACCGGGCATCCCTGCGGGCGGTGCAGACCCCCCAGGTATTTGACTTTGACCTTTTGCGGGGGGCGCTGAAAAAGGCAAAGGAGGAGGGGGCCCAGGTCACCGACGACTGCTCCGCCGTGGAGCGGATGGGCTTCTGCGTGAAAATCGTGGAGGGGGACGAGCGGAACATCAAGGTCACCACCCCCATGGATTTGAAAATCGCCGAAATGCTGCTGGAGGAGCTGCCATGAGAATCGGACACGGCTATGACGTACATCGCCTGGTGGAGGGACGGGATCTGATTCTGGGCGGAGTGAAAATCGATTATGAAAAGGGCCTGCTGGGCCATTCCGATGCGGATGTGCTGCTCCACGCGGTCTGCGATGCCTTGCTGGGGGCGGCAGGCTTGGGGGACATTGGCAGGCACTTTCCCGACACCGATCCCAAATACAAGGGGGCGGACTCCCTGGAGCTGACCCGTCAGGTGGCCGGGAAAATCGCTGCCGCCGGTTACCGGGTGGGGAACGTGGATGTGACCATGATCGCCCAGAGACCCAAGCTGAAGGATCATATTGCACAGATGGAGGCGAACATTGCCTCCGCGCTGAATGTGGAGCCGGGCCGGATCAATGTGAAGGCCACCACCGAGGAGCATCTGGGCTTCACCGGCTCCGGCGAGGGAATGGCCTGCCACGCGGTGTGCATCCTGGAGGAAGCGACAACAGGCTGATCGGATTCCCTCAGCAGTCCGGCAAATTGGTGTTTGTAGATTTCCGAACATGTTATGGCTCTGCAGTAGGGGAGGCATTCATGCCTCCCGGGTTCGCGGTACGTTCTCGCCGAAATGCAGAGTAAAATCGGAACATTTCACCGCCGGGAGCCATAAATGGCTCCCCTACAGTGTTTTTTGACGTTCCCAAAATAACCCTACAAACACCAATTTGTCACTTCCCGAGGGCAGGGGTGACAGAATTTGACCGCCGCGATACGCGGCGGTTTTTCTGTTGGAAAGGGCACGAAATATGGGGGCGGGGCATAGGATGCGCCGGGAGGGGTTATTATGCGCTACGATTATATTACCTTCCGCTCGGTGACCTTTGCCCAGCGGGGGGAGCGGGTGCTGCAATCGGCAAAAATCCGCTGCACGCTCCAACGGACACCCCGCTGGATGGAGGAACAGGGCTGCGGCTACTGTCTGCGGCTGCATGCCAGGCAGCTGGCCGCCGCGGCGGAGCTGCTGACACGGGAGGGCGTACCCTTCCGCAAGCTGTATGAACAGACCGCCGGGGGGCAGCTGGAGGAGGTATCGCTGTGATCTATCTGGATTACGGGGCTACCTCCTTCCACAAACCGCCCCAGGTGTACCGGGCCGCGGCCCGGGCCATGGCAAGCTGCGCCAGTCCTGGCCGGGGCGGCTATGCTGCCGCCATGGAGGCCCAGCGCTGGGTCTACCGCTGCCGGGAAGCGGCGGGAAGGCTGTTCGACTGTCAGCCGGAGCAGACGGTGATCACCACCAGCTGCACCCACGGCCTGAACATCGCCATCCGCTCCCTGATAAAGCCCGGGATGAAGGTGGTCATTTCCGGCTTTGAGCACAACGCGGTGGTGCGGCCCCTGCACGCGCTGGGGGCGGAAACGGTGGTGGCGGGAAGGAGGCTGTTTGACTGGGAGGATACGCTGGAAGCCTTCCGCAAAGCCCTGGATCAGGGGGCGGAGGCGGCGGTGTTCACCCATGTATCCAATGTATTCGGGTATATCCTGCCGGTGGAGGAAATGGCTGCCGCCTGCCGGCAGCGGGGAATTCCCTTTATCCTGGATGCTGCCCAGTCCGCCGGGGTGTTGCCCGTCTCCCTGGAAAAGCTGGGAGCGGAATTCATCGCCATGCCGGGACACAAGGGACTTCTTGGTCCCCAGGGCACCGGACTGCTGCTGTGCCGGGGGAGCGGGGAGCCGCTGCTTTACGGCGGCACCGGCGGGGCCTCCCGGCCCAGGGAAATGCCCCGGGAGCTGCCGGAGCGGCTGGAGGCGGGGACCATGAATGTGCCCGGCATCGCGGGACTGACCATGGGGCTTGACTATGTGCTCCGCAGAGGCCCGGAGGATATTTTCCGGCAGGAGCACCGGTGCCTGGAGCGGTGTGTCAGCATGCTGGGAAAACGGGGACTGCGGGTGTTTTCCGGCCCTCATCAGGCGGGGACGGTGTCGTTTCTGCCGGGGATGGACTGCGAGGATGCGGCGCGGCGGCTGGCGGAGCAGGGGATTGCCGTCCGGGCGGGGCTCCACTGCGCGCCGTTGGCCCACGAAAGCGCGGGGACAGCGGAAACCGGCACCGTCCGGCTAAGCTTCGGCTTCGATTCCCGCCCCGAGCAGCTTTCCCACCTGGAGCGCGCCCTGTCCCGGGCGGGGATTTGAAGGAAGAGGATGACAAATTGGTGTTTGTCGGGCTGTCTCCAAGTTTCCTGTCATTGCGAGACCAGTCCGAAGACTGGTCGTGGCAATCCCCCGGTTAGAGGGGAAATGTACCGAATAGCTCCCGGAAGATCGGGATTCGCCACGTTTTTTGGCGGTAATCGTTACCTGGTTCCTTTCAACGGGGGGATTGCCACGCCAGTGTGCGCACTGGCTCGCAATGACAGCAAAAACGTATAAACACCAATTTGCCGCCCTGCTGAGCCGGATGTAATCCGGGCGGGTGACAAAGAATCCGACTGTGGGGGGAGTATTTTTTTACAGAATATCTATTGCCAATGCGGGGGCAATCCGCTATAATAGACAGGATAATAGGTTACTATACCATAGCCTGGTATACGCTCGGGCTAAGTTGACATAAAAGGGGAAAATACGTTTATGGAGGCCATTCAGAGTTTCATTCACCAGCTGACCAGAATGCAATGGTCGGATTATCTGGATATTCTGTTGGTTGCTTTTTTGATATACAAATTCCTGCCGCTGATTAAAACGCCCAGCACCATGCGGATTGCCCGGGCGGTGGTGGTGGTGATCGTCATCGCCTGGGCCACCGAGGCGGCGCATCTGTACACCCTGAGCTATATTCTCAACCAGTTCCTGGCGGTTGGGCTGCTGGCGGTGGTGATCCTGTTCCAGCCGGAGCTGCGGCGGATGCTGGACAAGCTGGGCTCTGTCCGGCTGCGAAGCCTGCTGGGCATCTCCAAGCCGGTTCAGGAAATGGATGGTGTCATCGCCCAGACCGTGGCGGCCTGTGAGGTGATGAGCCGGGAGAAGGTGGGCGCGCTGATCGTCTTTGCCCGGGAAGCCCCGCTGGAGGAGTTCACCCGCACCGGCACCATCATTGACGGACAGGTTTCCGAACAGCTGATCCGCAACATCTTCTTCCCCAAGGCTGCCCTCCACGATGGGGCCATGATTATCCGGGACGGCCGGGTGGCCGCCGCGGGCTGTGTGCTGCCCCTTTCCGGCAGCGACCGGCTCAGCGCGGACCTGGGCACCCGCCACCGGGCAGGTGTTGGCATGAGCGAGGCCACCGATGCGGTGGTGGTAATCGTATCCGAGGAGACGGGCACCATCTCCGTGGCGGTGGGCGGTATGCTGAAGCGGCATCTGGCCTCCCGCACGCTGGAAAAGCTGCTGCACAACGAGCTGTGTCCCGGCTCCGAAGAGCGGGAAGGCACCCTGCCCAATCAGCTCCGGCGCAAACTGTCCAGGAAGGAGAAGGAAAGCCATGAAAAATAAACTCTCAACCCTGATCCTCTCCCTGTTGATTGCCTTCGGCATGTGGATCTATGTGATTACCTCCGTCAGCCCCGGGTCCGAGGAAACCTTCCACAACATCCCCGTGGTGCGCGAGGGCGAAACCGTCCTCCAGGAGCGGGGCCTGATGATTACCGAGGTGTCCGCCAATACCGTGAGTCTGAAGCTCTCCGGCACCCGGAAGGACCTGGCCAAGGTCAACTCCGGGAACATCACCCTGAAGGTGGATCTGTCCAAAATTTATGAGCCGGGCACCCATTCGCTGCAGTTTACCGCCTCCTATCCCGGGGACGTGGCCTCCAATGCCTTTGTGGAGGAGGCCCGGACACCGGAGAGCATCACCTTTGTGGTGGAGGAGCGGCGGAACAAAGAGGTTCCCGTGGAAATCAAGTGGACCGGCTCCTCCCCCGAGGGCTTCCTGACGGACAAGGAAAGCCGGGTGCTTGACTATCCCACCGTCACCGTGGTGGGGCCCGCCAGCGTTGCCGACCAGATTGAGAAGGCGGTGATCGAGGTGGACCTGACCGAACGGCGGGAATCCATCTCCGAGAACTTCCGCTATACCCTCTGCGATGCCGAGGGCAACCCCGTGGACGCGGAGAAAATCACCACCAACGTCCAGGAGATTCGCCTGGATGTGAAGATTCAGCGCTTCAAGGATCTGAAGCTTGTGTGCAATGTGGTTAACGGCGGCGGCGCCACTGCGGACAATGTGGACATTGCCCTCAGTGTGGACACCATCCGGGTGTCCGGCAGCGAGGCCGTTCTGGACAAGCTGGGCGACCAGCTGGTGATCGCCACCGTCAACCTGGCGGATTACCCCGAGAACGCGGAGCTGGAATGCGCCATCAACCTGCCCGAGGGCGTTACCAACCTGACCGGCGTGACGGAGACCAAGGTCAGCCTGACCTTTAAGGGGCTGATTACCAAGACGATTGTGCTGGACGAGTTCCACAGCATCAACATCCCCGAGGGGATGATCGCCGAGATTACCACCCAGGAGCTGAAGGTGGACGTTCGGGGCCCTGCCCAGCTGATGCAGCGCCTCACCGCCGGGGATGTGCGGGCTACCGTGGACTTCGCCGCGGCGGAGCCCGGCTCCTTCTCGGTCCGGGTGATCATTACCTTCAGCGAGGAATTTGCCGCCCTGGGCGTGGTGGGCCCCTGCTCCGTGGTGGCCACGATCAGCCCCAAAGAGTAACGGAGGGGTAATCTTGGAACAGAAGGTGCGCATCCGGGAAGTCCTCCCGGACGGGACGGCTCTGGTGGTCCATGTCAGGGAAAGCGCCTGCTCCGGGGACTGCCACAAGTGCGCCGGCTGCGGCGCGGCCAAGGAAACCATCACCTTTCCTGCCGCCAATCCCATCGGCGCGGCGGCGGGGGATGTGGTGATGATCTCCTCCGCCTCCGGCCCGGTGCTTCGGGCAGCCGCGGCAACCTATCTGCTGCCGCTGGTGCTGTTCTTCCTGGGATATTTTCTGGGCGGCGGCTGGGGCGGCGGCCTGGGCTTTGCCCTTGGCGTGGCCGGAATTGTGGCCTATGACCGCCTGGTGGCGAAAAAAGAAGGGACCATCTATACGATAACGGGCTATGCCCGAAAAGAAGGGGACAATAACCGTGGTTAAAAGTATGACCGGCTACGGCCGCTGCGTGGAAACCGTGGGCGGCAGAGAATTCACCGTGGAGCTGCGCTCCGTCAACAATCGCTACTTGGACTGCACCGTGAAGCTGCCCAGGCAGCTGTCCTTCGCCGAGGATACGGTGAAGCAGGCGGTGAAGACTGCCATCTCCCGGGGCAAGGTGGATGTGTTCATCTCCATGCGCTCCGAGGGAGGCTCCGATGCCAGGGTAACCCTGAACGTGCCCCTGGTGGAGGGGTATCTTGCCGCCATGAAGGAAATGGCCCAGCGCTTCGGGGTCGTCGATGACATCAGCGTGTCCACCCTTGCCCGGATGCAGGATGTGTTCACCGTGGAGCGGGAAGAGGTGGACGAGGAGCAGCTGCTGAAGGACCTGATGACCGTGGTGGAAAAGGCCATTGCCGGCTACGATGCCATGCGGGCCGCGGAAGGCGCGGCCCTGGAACGGGATCTTCGCAGCAGGGGCGAAACCATTCTGAAGCTGGTTGCCCAGGTGGAGGCGGGCTCCGGGGAGACCGTGGCGGCCTACCGGGCCCGGCTGGAGAGCAAGCTCCGGGAGGTGCTGGCGAATACCGCCATTGACGAGAGCCGAATCTTGACCGAGGCGGCCATCTTCGCCGACAAGGTGGCGGTGGACGAGGAAACCGTCCGCCTGCGCAGTCACCTGGATCAGATGAATCAGATGCTGAAAGCCGGTGGGGCCATTGGCCGGAAGCTGGACTTCCTGCTGCAGGAGATGAACCGGGAGAGCAACACCATCGGCTCCAAATGCTCCGATGTGCGCCTGGCCCGGATTGTGGTGGACATCAAGGCCGAGCTGGAGAAGATCCGGGAACAGACTCAGAACATTGAGTGAGGCGGATGTATGAAACTGATTAACATCGGCTTCGGCAGCCTGATCGCCGCCCACCGGCTGCTGGCCGTGCTAGCCCCGGACTCCGCCCCCATCAAGCGGGTGATCCAGGAGGCCCGGGACCGGGGGATGCTCATTGATGCCTCCTACGGCCGGAAAACCAAAGCGGTGATTCTGATGGATACGGATCATGTGATTCTGTCCGCCATCACCCCGGAGACCATCCGAAGCCGGTGGAGCGGGGATGAGACGGTATCGGAGGAGGAAGAAAAAGAATGACCCAGGGAAAACTGTTTGTGATTTCCGGCGCCTCCGGCGTGGGCAAGGGCACCGTGCTGAAGGAGGTCATGAAGCGGCGGACAGATCTGCGGTTCTCCGTCTCCGCCACCACCCGGCCCCCCAGACCCTCGGAGGCGGACGGCAGGGAATACTATTTCGTCACCCGGCAGCGGTTCGAGGAAATGATCGGAAACGGGGAATTCCTGGAGTACGACGAACACAACAGCAATTACTACGGCACCCCCAGAGCCCAGGCGGAGGAGAAAATGGCGAAGGGGCCGGTACTGCTGGACATTGAGCCCATGGGTGCAGCCCAGGTGCGCAAATCCGCCCCGGATGCGGTTCTGATTTTCATCATGCCCCCCTCTATGGAGGAGCTGGAGCGCCGGCTCCGCAGCCGCAACGATACCCCCGAGGATCAGATTGAAATGCGCCTGAAACGGGCGGTCTGGGAGATGGAGCAGCGGGTCTGGTATGACTACGTGGTGGTCAACGCACAGCTGGAGCCCTGTGTCCGGGAAGTTCTTGACATCATCGCCAAGGAATGCGGGCAGACCGCGTAAAAAACGCATGTCGCACCACGGTGATGGGAAACAATCAGTCGATATATATTATTTTTGGAGGAACGAAAAATGCTTTACCCCCCTGTTGCTGAACTGCTTAAGAATGTGGACAGCCGGTATCTGCTGGTGAATGTGGTGGCCCACCGGGCCCGCCAGATCGCCGCGGAGGCGGAGGCGCTCCAGGAGGAGCTGCCCGAGAAGCCTGTGACCATGGCCATTCAGGAGGTTGCCGAAGGCAAACTCACGGGCTTCGTGAAGGACGAATATAAGAATTGACACACCTGACGGCCTTGTCCGGCAGACAAATTGGTGTTTGTCGCTGTGCGCTCAAAAAACGCTGTCATTGCGAGCCAGTGCGTACACTGGCGTGGCAATCCCCCGGTTGAAAGGAATCAGGTAACGATTACCACCAAAATCGCCACATTATCCTACTCTGTAGGGCAATCGTCGAACATTTTACCTCTAACCGGGGGATTGCCACGACCAGTGTGCGCACTGGTCTCGCAATGACAGGAAACCTGGAGACAGAGCGACAAACACCAATTGATCTGCTGAACAACGCCCACATACGAAAAACTGACTTGGAAAGGAAAAGGGTTCTATGATCGGGAAAATTGCTGTATCCGCGGCGAATTTTGCCATTGACAAGCCCTATTCCTATTGGATTCCCCGGGAGATGTGCCTTGCCCCCGGACAGCGGGTGACGGTGCCCTTTGGGCGCGGGAACCGCCGTGCCGAGGGCGTGGTGCTGTCCGTGGAGGAGGGCTCCCAGGAGGGCTTGAAAACCGTGGAGGCGGTGCTGGACGAAAGCCCCCTGCTTTCCCCCTTGCAGCTGCGGCTGGCGGCCTTTCTGAGAGAGCGGTATTTCTGCACTTTTTTTGATGCCTGCCGGGCCATCCTGCCCGCGGGACTGTGGTTTGATACCAAGGCGGTGTATTCCCTCACCGAAAATCGGGAGTGGAAGGAGAAAACCATCCGCAAACCCGGCGCCGCTGAGATCCTGCGCCTGATGGAGCAGCTGGGCGGCGGGGCCAAAGAGCAGGAGCTGGAGGCCCTGGGACTGGAGCGGGAGGCATTGGAGGATGCCCTGCGGTATCTTGCGGGGAAGAAATGGATTTCCGCCCAGACGGAGTACCTGCGCCGGGGCCGTGACAAAACCGAGAAAATCGCCACCCTCACCGCCTCCGCCGAGGAGGCTCGGGACTATGCCCAGCGTGCCCCCAAACAGCGTGCCGTTCTGGAAATGCTGAGCAATCTGGGGCAGGTGAGCGTTAAGGAGCTGTGCTATTTCACCGGGGCCACCCCGGCCATGGTGCGGCGGCTGGAGGAGAAGGGGTATGTGACCCTTGCCGACCGGCCGGTTCTGCGGTGCCGGGAGATCGTCCCCACCCCTCTGGAGGGGCCCCTGGTGCTGAATGAGGAGCAGGAAGGCTGCTTCCGGGGGCTTCGGGATCGGATGGAGGGGGAAAATCCCGGTGTGGCGCTGCTGTACGGCGTTACCGGCTCCGGGAAAACCAGCGTGTACATCCGGCTGATCCGGGCGTGTCTGGATCAGGGGAAGAGTGCGCTGCTGCTGGTGCCGGAAATCGCCCTGACCCCCCAGCTGCTGGGGCTCATGGCCGCCCATTTTGGAGATCAGGTGGCAGTGCTCCACAGCAGCCTTCCCGCCGGGGAGCGCTACGACCAGTGGAAGCGGATTCGCTCCGGAGAGGCCAAGCTGGTGGTGGGCACCCGCTCCGCCGTGTTTGCTCCCTGCACCCCGGGCCTCATCATTCTGGACGAGGAGCAGGAGCATTCCTATAAATCCGAGAATACTCCCCGCTACCATGCCCGAGAAGTGGCCATCTGGCGGGGGGCCAAGGAGGGGGCCCTGGTGCTGCTGGGCTCCGCAACCCCCTCCATCGAGACCATGTACCGGGCGAAAACCGGGGCCTACGGCCTGTACACCCTCCACCGCCGCTTCAACGGCAGGCCCCTTCCCCGGGTGGAGATCGTGGATATGCGCCGGGAGCTGGAGCTGGGCAATGACGGAAGCCTCAGCATCCCTCTGCGGCAGGCAATGATCGATACCGAAGAAGCGGGAAAACAGACCATATTGCTCCTCAACCGCCGTGGAGCCTCCCGGGCGCTGGTGTGCGTGGACTGCCGGGAAACCCCGGAGTGTCCCAGGTGCAGCCTGAGGCTAACCTACCACAGTGCCAACGACCGGCTTATGTGCCACTACTGCGGCTTCTCCCAGCCCGCGCCAAAACGCTGTCCCAAGTGCGGCGGGCCTTTGAAGCCCATCGGCACCGGTACCCAGAAGGTGCAGCAGGAGCTGAGCGAACTGTTTCCCCAAATGGAAACATTGCGGATGGACGCGGACACCGTCAGCGCGGTGAACACCCACGAGAAGATTCTGGAGCGGTTCCAGCAGGAACATATTCCGGTGCTTCTCGGCACCCAGATGGTGGCCAAGGGGCTGAATCTGCCCCAGGTGACATTGGTGGGGGTGCTGGACGCGGACCTGAGCCTCTACACCGGCGGCTACCGGGCGGGGGAGACTACCTTCAATATGCTGACCCAGGTGGTGGGCCGGGCCGGACGGGGGGACGCCCCTGGCAGAGCCGTGATCCAGACGTTGGTGCCGGAGCATCAGGTGATTCGCCTGGCAGCGGAGCAGGATTATGAGGGCTTTTACAATCTGGAAATCCAGCTGCGCCGGGTGCAGGGAGCGCCTCCCTTCGGGGACTACGCCATTGTCACCTTCCTGGGACAGGACGAAAAAAACGTGATTGCGGCGGCGGCGAAGTTCCGGGACAGCCTGCGCCTGACCCTGGAACGGCCGGACTACGCCGGGGAGCGCTGCGGCGTGCTGGGGCCCGCCCCCTGCCCGGTGCCCAAGATCAATTACAATTACCGCTATCAGCTCACCCTCCGCTGCGCCATGACGAAGAAGCTGCGCTCC
>CALYTB010000064.1 GCA_945486035.1 uncultured Clostridia bacterium | reverse complement strand
CCACGACCAGTCTGCGGACTGGTCTCGCAATGACAGGAAACTTGGAGACAAAGCGACAAACTCCCAATTTATCGCTCTCTTTTTAATTCGTCCCGAAGGGACACCTTAACTGTCCACTCATCAGCAAAGTACAGATTTATCTTCATGGCGGAGGCAACCCCGGATGGTTCCTTCCCAGATGTGTCGGTGACAGAGGAGGTGCCCCGGTTGTGCAGGGCTGCGTAGAGCCTTCCCTGGTTTCGGGAGGATTCGGCTTCGGCGATCTCCTTCCTGGAGGCCAGCTCCCTGAAATGGTCGCTGATATAGCCTTCCGTATCAAATAAGTCCGGGTATTCCTCCGAAATCAACACACCCACCAGGCGGTCGGAAGAGGCTGCTTGTTCGCCGGAATCTGAGGGGGCTGTGAAACGGACAAGGTTTGTGCATCCCAGGGCAAATGCGGCCGGCAGGATGCACAGTGTCAACGCAAGGAGGGTCTTATGCTTCATGTTCTTCCTCCAGAGTACCGTTGAATTTCAGGATATCCCCCACATCACATTGAAGATGGTAGCAAATTTTGTTTACTGTGGCAAACCGGATGCCTCTGGCCTTTCCGCTTCTGAGGATGGACAGATTGGCTTCCGTGATCCCAACCAGAGCGCACAGCTCCTTGGAGGTCATGCCCCGATCCCTCAGAACCTTATCCAGATGTACTTCAATTGCCATGACACACCCCACTCAGATGAACAGATCATTGTCCTCCCGGAGCCGCTTGTTCTCCACCAGAAGTCTGGAAAGCAGCAGGAGAATCAGGGTGAACACAATGCTGATCAGGGAAAACTTCACAGCGGTGTCGGCCTGGGACAGATGCGGAAGAAACAGTAGCTGTGCCGCGTTCACCACGGCCGGGGAAGCGGTGGTGACCACAAGTGCCGTACAGCGCCGCAAACAAAACAGCCGAGAGAAAAAACAGGGATATCCGCTCCCCAACACTCATCGCGGGGTCCTTCCGAAGCGCGATGACGGCAGGCAGCAGGGAGATTCCTGCCCACAAAGCCACTGCCAGACCGTTTCCCAGGTTCCCGACCCGGGCGATGGCGGCGATTCCAAGGGAAAGCTGCGCAAAGGGAAAGGCCGGCAGGGAGGAGACGAGAGCGGGAAAACGGTCTGTGAGAAGCACAAGCGTTCCAATCAAAACCGCCTCAAAGCCCAGCAGCGCATACAGCTTCTTCCGTTTCATAGTGAACCCTCCGAATTATTGAATTTCAATAATTTTTGTTCACTATACAATGAAAATTATTGTTTGTCAATAATATTTCTGCTGCCTGATTGACAAATGTGGAAAGGTAACACAAAACCCGAAGCCACTGTGAAAACGGCTTCGGGTTTGTGCAGTCCCCGCACATTCCGGGGCGGAGGATGTCCGGTTATGGCTGGTTGAGAGATCTGCTCCCGGATTGGTGGGTATTTAAGAAAATGTGCTTATCGGCTTAAGTCAGCGAGCTGACAAATTGTTGTTTGTAGATCAGCTTTAAATAATGTCGGAATAACACTGTAGGGGAGCCATTTATGGCTCCCGGCGGTGAAATGTTCCGATATCCCCAGCATTTCGGCGAAAACGTACTGCCCCACGGGAGCCATGAATGGCTCCCCTACAGTAAGAACGAATTGCGTTTGAAATCTTCAAACACCAATTTACCGAGCAGCTGAGTAAATGTACATGCCACGCATGGCTTATTAAAATCGAGAACCTGAGATGCGATTACCCCGAGTGGGTAAGGAACCTCAGCGAATCTGCTTTCTACAAAACTCCCGGTAGATGATAGGGGCCAGCAGAAGGGTCAGGGCGGTGAAGGTGGGAAGCAGGAGGGAGATGGCGCTGAATACCTTTCCGAAAATTTCGTAGACATTGAAATAGCGCAGCGCCTGGTCAAGCTGCAGGAGCTGGTCGGGGAGAAGGCCCAAAAGCTTGCTGACCCGGTCGTTTCCCAGATTGTCCAGAAAGTTGGGAAGGAAAATCAACAGAAACGGGACGGTGGCGGCAAACATGGACGAGCGGGTTTTGGCAGACACCCACATGGTTAAGAAGGCGAAGAACAGGTTTCCGATATAACCGCCCAAACAGGTGAGGCACCAGGCCTGCCACAGCTTCAGGTGGTAGAAGCTCTTCCACATTTTTATCTGAATGGGACAGTTCCAGCCGTCAAAGCCAAGGCAGCCCAGGGTGATCAGGCTGTAGAGTGTCACCGCGGCCCAGTACAGCCCGGTTACCAGGAGAAAGCCTGCCTTGACCTTGGCCCAGACCGCCCGGTTCCGGCCCAGAACGGTGCTGAAGAAAATGGAATCGGATTTCCAGCGGAATTCGTTGGCGAAGATCCCGGCGCACAGATAGCCCAGAATCAGGGCCGTGATCATGATGACCGAGACAGAATTGTTCATCAGCTGGGTCCAGCCTTCGGAGTAGTCATAATCAAAGGGGGAGTCCAGGGTTTCGTACTGCTCCACCAGGTAGGCCTGCTCTTTTTCTGTGAGCAGGTGGGATGCCGAGGAGTTATCCGCGTGCATCCATTGGGTCATCAGCTTGGTTCTGTTTGCGTAGAAGTCCCCGGCCTGGTCGGGAGTGACCTGTTCGTTGCGGTACCAGTCGTACTCCTGAAAGTCGGCGGAGTAGGCATAGTTCATCATGTTCAGCACCGGGCGGATTCCCTGCTTCCAGCCGTAGGCAATGTCGTTCTGTTTGTAGTCCTTGGACTGGGCCTCCGGCGTGGCGCACAGGCGCTGGTTTTCCCGGATGATGGATTCCAGACGGGTTTCATCCAGGGTACCTGCCCACTCCTTCTGGGCGCGGCGAAGCTTGGAGATGGCGGCGAACCCGGTTTCCGGCTCCCCGGCTTCGTTGACCCATTCCACGCCGCTGACGGCCTGGTAGCAGCTGACGAGAACCAGCAGGAGCGTCAGCACCACCGCAAGCTCACCGCCTGCCGATGCGAATACCTTCTTCAGTTCATAGCGTATCATCATCCTCACCCGATCTTTCTCCAAAGTAATAAAGAAACACATCCTCCAGCGTAGGCTCTGCAAGGACGGCATCCTCCGCTGGTTTTTGATCGGAGATCACCCGAAGCTCCGCACCGGCAGGGACGGTTTTTACATTGGCGACCTGAAAGGTTTTCAGGGCTTCCTCAATCCTGCCCTTGGCTGCCGTGCAGCACCAGACCCGCTCCGGCATGGAGGCGATGATTTCCTCCGCTGTGCCGGAGATGAGGATGCTTCCATCTTTCATAAGGATAATCTGCTTGGCGATGTATTCGATATCCGATACGATGTGGGTGGACAGCAGCACAATCCGGTCCTCGGAAAGCTCGCTGATCAGATTGCGGAAACGGATCCGCTCGCTGGGGTCCAGACCGGCGGTGGGTTCGTCCAAGATCAGAATCCGGGGATCGTTCAGCATGGCCTGGGCGATGCCGGCACGGCGTTTCATGCCGCCGGAAAGGGTTTTCATCTTCTGATTTCGGGCCTTGGTCAGGCCTACCTGATGTAGCAGCTCCTTCACCCGCTGCTTTGCCACGGCGGGACGGATGCCCTTGAGAGAAGCAATGTACATCAGATAGTCCCAGACGGAGAAGTCAGGATAAAAGCCGTAGTCCTGGGGCAGATACCCTAAAAGCTTCCGATATTTGCCGTCCATGGCGAAAATATCCTCCCCGTCCCAGGTGATGCAGCCGGAGGTGGGCTTCATCAGGGTGGTCAGCATCCGCATCAGGGTGGTTTTGCCCGCTCCGTTGACACCCAGCAGTCCGTAAACCCCGCAGCTCATGGTGAAATCAAAATCGTTGACGGCCCGGAAGCCGCCGAATTCCTTCGTCAAATGGGTAATTGTCAAATCCATATTGGTTTTCCCTCCCAGGTATTCTGCCGCCGGGTTTGTCCGCGGCAGAGAATGTATCCCATGCAGAAGACAGATGCGGCCAGCATTGCAATCCACATGGGCACGGAAATGGCCCTAAAAACAGCATCATCAAGAATGACCATGGACCAAACCGCGGACCACAGAACGCACAGCAGCAGGGCAATGGGCTGGGAATGAATCCGCCGGCTGTAGAGCGTGGCGAAGCAGATGCAGCAGGTCACGTTGAGGGGGAGCACAAGCTGGGTGAGCATCTGCCAGAGTGTGAGCTTTGTAAGGAAGGAGGCTCCGGCGAAGAAGGCGGACAGCAGCGCCAAATCCACCCCGGCGAAGAGCGTCAGACGGGCGGCATAGATGGAGCGCAGGGTGTAGAAGGTGGTGCCTTCCACCTCCAGAGCCTCGAAGCTCCGGTTTTTCCAAACCTCCGGCAGAATCAGGATCGCGAACAGCGGACCGGTCAGACCCAGGGTGCGGCGCAGTGTGAAATCCGTTTCCGCGCTGTGCAGCAGGATACAAGTCAGGATAAGCAGCAGCCCTTGCAGTACCCACCATCGTTTTTGAATATACGTTCCCTGCTGATACAGAAATTCCAGGTGGGATACGGATTGCTCCGACTCCCCGGCAAGAAACGCGGCTTTGGAAACGGCGATGGTTTCCTGTATTTTCTTCTCGTCACAGGGAATTTCCCATTGGAATGGATGCTTCATGTTACATACTCCTTTCCCGAGGGACCTCTGAATAAATCGTCTGCGGCTGAACGGCGAATCTTTTGCCTCATCCGTGCAGTTCTAAAAACGGGAAATACATACAGTATTCCCACGTTTTTAGAACTTTCGGCTGAGAAAAAATCTACTGCCGTCAGCTCTTGCCGATTTATTCAGAGGTCCCCAAGCTTTCCGCAAGCAGCTGCTTGGCACGTTTGATCCGGTATTTTACGAGGGGGAGCCCAATACCCAGAATCCGGGCAATCTCCCGCTGGTTCAGGTCCTGAAAGAAGTACAAGACGGTCACTTCCCGAAGCTCTGCCGGGAGCCTGTCCAGCGCCAGCCGGACATCCGCGCGAAGATCCGAGGATGCGGTTGGGTCCATGGACTGTTCCGGCAGGTCCTCCAGCGGAAGCTCGGCGGGTTTACGGAAATGGTCCCGGCAGAGATTGCCGGAAATCACATATAAGTAATTGGCGGCTTTTCCGCAATGCTGATACCGCGGAAGTGTCTGAAAGAACTTGGCGAAGGTTTCCTGGGTCACATCCTCTGCCAGCAGCGGGTCGTTCAGGTGCAGGCGGCAGTAGCGCAGGATGCCTGGGTAGTATTTTCGTACAAAGGCTTCAATGGCCTGGTCGTCACCGGCGCGCATCCTGTGCAACAGCAGAAAATCAGCGTCCATATCCTTCCTCCTTCCCGTGGTGCTGTAAAAGCGCTTTCATACAGTATAACGATGCAGCCGGGCAAAAAGATAGTGGGAATATCAATTTTTTCCAAAATAGGGGTTGACTACCTAACGATAGGTAGCTATAATGGGATCAAGAACACAGACACAGCAATTCGTTGGGGAAAAGGAGAAATTTGTTATGGAAAAGGGAAACACAAAGCAGGAAATTCTGGATGCATCGCTGGAGCTGTTCTCCGTTCAGGGATTTGAGGCTACTTCCATCTCGCAGATCGTGGGGGCTGTTGGCATTCGGAAAGCATCTCTTTACAGCCATTTTGAGAGCAAGCAGGCCATTCTGGATGCGCTTGTGAAGGATGTGCTGGAAAAGTATACAGAGCATTCGATTTTTGTAAGAACAAAGTGGGAGAAAAATGAGGACAACCTGCCGATGTCTGCCGATGAGGCGGTGAAGATGATTGTCGGACAGATTCGATTCATCCTCCACGATCCCATCATCAGCAGAGCCCGTAAAATGCTGGTGATTGAACAGTTCCAAAACCCGGAGCTGGCGAAGCTGCAAACGAAACAGAATTACACGGATGTGATACGGTATTTTACCGGACTGATTCAGTGCATGATTCGGAAAGGAATTCTGAGGGACGATGACCCCGAAATCATGGCTTCGCAGCTGTGCCTGCCCATCTCCGTGTGGATTAACCTCTGTGACCGGGAGCCGGAGCGGGAAGCAGAGGCGATTGCGCTGGTGGATAAGCATATCCGGCAGTTCTTTCGAATCTATAAGAAGTGAGAATTTTCCGGGAAAGACCGTAGGGGTGCTATCGGGATTGATATTGTAAATTGTTGTTTAGCGGCTTCGCCGAATTGACAATTGACAATTTTGGTATCATTTCAGAATGATCAAAATGCCCAAATCCAACTGTAGGGGAGCCATTCATGGCTCCCGGCAGTGAAATCTTCCGATATTGCTCCGCACTTCGGCGAAAACGTACTGCCCCACGGGAGCCATGAATGGCTCCCCTACAGCAAGGACGAAGTGCGTTTGAAAACTGTAAACAACAATTTATCGGTTTGCTGACCTGAGCTGATGCGCAGAAGACGATAGACTGAGAAGGAGTATATTGATGAAAAACAGGATTGCTTACTGTGGGTTGGATTGTGAGAAATGCGACGCGTATCTCGCGACGGTACGGGACGATCAGGCTTTGCGGGAAAAAACCGCGAGGGAATGGTCCGAGCTGAATCATGCGCCGATTATGCCGGAGCATATCAATTGCCTGGGCTGCCGTGCTGAGGGAGTCAAAACGGTGTTCTGTGAGATCCTGTGCCAGATCCGGCGGTGCGCGCTGCAAAAAGGGGTAGAAACCTGCGGTGATTGCGGGAGTCTGAACGAATGCCGGAGTATCGCAGCGATTCTCGCGAATTCTCCGGAAGCGCTGAAAAACCTGAAAGGATGAACCGCATCGCTGATGGTTGGGTCGGTGCAATGGCGAAGGGGGTTACCAGGAATCCGATAACCCTCTGTGTTACGAAGCACCCAAACGAAGGAGAGAACAATTGCTCCCGAATCTAGCAGAAAACCAGAAGAAGATATATGTATATGAAACAGAAGATCACAATTCGTCCGGAAGAACATAAGGATTATAAGCATATTGTTTCTTTAATTTTGCGCTCGCTTCAGGAAGGAACGGACTATTCTGATGGAACCGACATTATTGCGCTGGTTGAGGAAATCCGGGATTCCAAGTATTATATACCGGAACTGTCCTTTGTGGCGGAATTGGACGGTCAGGTGGTGGGACACTTCCTGTTTTCCAGGTTCCCGATTTCCCCCACAAAAGAGGGCGGTTATCATGACACCGATGCCGGTATTGTGATGCTGGCGCCGGTGTCCGTTCATGCGGACTTCTTACGCCAGGGAATCGGAACCGCAATGCTGACACTGGGTATTGAAAAAGTGAGAGAGGCGGGCTATAAGGGAATCACCGTGGAAGGAAATTACAACTTTTATAACAAGGTTGGATTCCGGACCTCCTCCGAATTCGGTATTTATCCGACCAGCGGATTTCCCTTGAAAGAACCCCGCTGCATGATGTGTCAGCCAACTTATGAAGGCTCCCTGGATGGGGTACATGGTTATATCGTTTATGACATGTATTTCAACGCGTAAAAGGCAGGGATATGTATCCTGAGAAACGGGGACATGCCGGTTTGGATTCTCTGATTTCGAAGGCTGACTGCTAAATTGTTGTTTACAGCATAAATAGAGCTGTCATTGCGAGACCAGTCCGCTTAAGTGGTTGTGGCAATCCCCCGGTTGAAAGGAATCAGGTAACGATTACCACCAGAAATCTCAACGTTTCCCCGCTCTGTAGGGCAATTGTCGATGCATTTTCTCCTCTAACCGGGGGATTGCCACACCAGTCTGCGGACTGGTTCGCAATGACAGAACATTTGGAACGCGTAGTGTAAACAACAATTTTCCAGTGTTCTGACGACTGCAGGTAGCTGGAAAACGGACACATATTGATGTAAAATATACCTATATTCAGCGGGAGAATCCTTGTAGAATACCTGTGTAAGATTCTGAAAGGAAACGTTTGAATAGGAGGTCACGAAATGTATACGGGATTGTTGATAAAGGAAAGTCTTTCGGATGAGAGAATTCTTGATTATGTAGAAATACGCCATGTGGATATTTGGGCTACCGACCATAATCCTAAGTATTGGACAGCGATTTCCTTCGTAAGTCGTTTCCCGGACTTTCCCGAAAAGCTGTCAAAGGCATTGGCGGCAGGTACGCAGACAACTTGGTACGTTGATTTCAAAGCCGATGGGACAAAGTATATTGTCGCAAAGGATCATATACTGAAGTATGAGATTGGCAATCGAGCCGGGAAAGAACGTGTCATGAAAAAATGCATGGAACTGGGAATCCCCATGGAGCAGCTTGATTGGTCTGAATGAATATGCAAATCAGAATGATGGAGTGTGAATAAGATGGAAGCGGTTATGGATTTTCTTCGGGCGGCACTTCCGTGGAGCGTGGTGGGCCTGACCCTGGCGGTGTTTTTCGCGAAAAACGCGGGAAAGAAAAAGGAGAAAGAAAATACAGAAAATTATGGGGCGGAGGGCATGTCTCTCGGAATGTGCTTTGGCACAGCTATTGGTGCTTCCCTGCACAACATCGGCCTTGGGATTTCTCTGGGGATGCTGATCGGTCTGGCCATCGGAACCTGTATGCGCAAAGAAGGGCAGGGCGGGGAGAATGCGCAGGAGGAATAAAGCCGTTCTGATTGGGCTTATCCTGCTGCTTGCCGTGGGGGTTGCCGTTTTCCTGTCCTGCGACAATCGGGAAGGCTTTACCGGAAGCCGTGTGAAAAATCCGGATGCCTACTTGCTGGATATCCAGAGGATGAACGGAACCGATCTGCATACGCTGGAGCTTCGGGAGGGAGACATCCTTGAGATCCAGTTTGAAACGTGGAAGGGCTCGCTGTATCTGGAGATCAAAGCCCCGGACGGGACTGCAGTTTATCGCGGAAACGGGAAAGAAACAACCCATTTTACGGTAAACATTCCGCAGGACGGCGTTTACGCGGTGATTGTCGAGGCCAGGCACGCGAAAGGGATCATACATGTCCGGGCCACAGGAAAGGATGCCTGACCCTAAAAGAAGGAAGCCAGAAGGAGGAAGGGTATGAAAAGAAGCAAATCCGAAAACCACAAATGGAATATGGCTGACACCGTCACAACGCTGCGGATTGCCGCTTCCGTGTTTCTGCTGTTCCTCCCGCTGTCCTCTGCCGGGTTTCTCGGGGTTTACACCCTCGCCGGTCTGACGGATGCACTGGACGGTTGGCTGGCGCGGAAAACAGGGACTGCCAGTGAATTTGGAGCCAGGCTTGACAGCATTGCGGATTTGCTGTTTTACGCTGTTGTGCTGCTCAGGCTATTCCCGGTTTTGCGGAAAATGCTTCCGGCAGCGATCTGGTATGCCGTGGCAGGCATTCTCCTTGTGCGGCTGGCAGCCTATGCAACAGCCGCGGTCAAATACCACCGGTTTGCCGCGCTGCATACCTGGCTGAACAAGCTGACCGGAGCATCGATTTTTCTGCTGCCCTATGT
This sequence comes from uncultured Clostridia bacterium, assembly GCA_945486035.1. Classification (GTDB taxonomy): domain Bacteria; phylum Bacillota; class Clostridia; order Oscillospirales; family Oscillospiraceae; genus Faecousia. The sequence goes on along the minus strand of CALYTB010000064.1, from coordinate 829 downwards.
GCTTGCGGTGTCCAGCGGTGTCGGATACAGTTGGGCAGTATGCGGTTTTGCTTTTGCAGCATCGTTGGAGGAATGCGTGATCCATTTTTGCCAACCGGACTATCAGGCGGACAGGAGGTTCGTCTTTCAGCGCAAATGAAGAAAGATGCTTTTTCCTTCGGAACAGGTTAAGGAGGGAAAATGAAGAATTACAATCAGGTTTATGTGAAAAACAGTTTTGAAGCGGCCCAGATTTATTGCGAGGCAACCTGTTGCTTTCCCTGGGACAGAGTACATCGGTGTGGTGCATCGGAGCATTTCTGGGGTGGATTGCCATTCCCTTGATGAGCACCAATCTGGAGGCTATTTTCCGCCTGACCATTCCGGCGGACATTCAGGGCCGGGTCTTTGCCGCCCGCAACACCTTCCAGTTTTTCACCATACCGGTGGGCTATTTTCTGGGTGGTCTGCTGGTGGATTATCTGTTTGAGCCTTTCATGGCGGCGCAGGGTGCGGGGAGTGTCTTTGCGCGTTTCTTTGGTCTCGGAAAAGGAAGCGGCGCGGCGTTTTTCTTCTTCGTGCTGTGGGCAATGGGGATCGGCGTGTGCCTGCTGTTCCGAAGAGACAAAACAATCCGGGAAGTGGAGACGGTTTAGATCAGCAGTCTGCCAAATTGTTGTTTACAGTTTTCAAACACCTTACGTTGCTACCGTAGGGGCGGCTATCAGCCGCCCGAAAGGTTCCTGTTTTTGAGCATTTCCGGTGAACGTGCGTGCGATCAATGCGGTAAGGTTACGGGCGGATAATATGTACAGAGTAGTAACATGGTATACAAGTTGTGCAATGACAT
>CALYTB010000063.1 GCA_945486035.1 uncultured Clostridia bacterium | reverse complement strand
GGCTCCCCTACAGCAAGGACGAAGTGCGTTTGAAAACTGTAAACAACAATTTCTCTTATCTGATCCCGGCAATTATACCACATCCATCCGGAATGCGCAAGTCACACCAGAACCGTAAGCAGCCACACAAGTCCCGTCAGCAGGGATCCTCCCGCGGCCCACACCGCGCCGTAGAGATAGGGCTTCCTCTTCCCCATGCCGGGCTCCGGACTGTGCAGAAGCTTCCGGGCCTCCTTCAGCAGCTGTTCCTCGGTGACCCCTTCCCCCAGCGCGTCATCCTTCAGAATAAAGATCGCCTGCTCAAACAGCTTGGGATCCGGCGCGTGAACCACAATCACCTGTCTGGAAACACCCTTTACCATATTTTCCCGCCTCCTTTTTGTCCATTATGGCCTTTGCGGAGAAAGTCTATACTTGCGTTTCCGGGCCAATTCTCCGAAAAATCCCTTCTGTCAGTTGATTAATGCTTCATAATATGATATTCTATGCATATTGACTACCCATCCCGGCGGGAGTTCTTTTTTTGCATAGATTCCCACCCCGGCCGGATGGGCAGACGGAGGCATTTTCATGAAGACCCGCATCCGATTGTTACCTGTCTTTTTTGGTATTCTGGGGACACTCTGCGCGGCAGGCTCCGTGACGGCAGTCCTTCGCTCCATTGATAAGCCCCCCCTTCTGGTGGAAGCCCCGGACTCGGCTTCGGACTGTGCCCAACGGCTGATGCAGAGCATCTGCCAGGGAAACTATGTAGAAACCTCAAAGCTTCTTCTGGGACAGCCGGATCTGGAGCTGAACCGGGCCCCGCAGGATCCGGTAGGCGTTCTTCTTTGGGATGCCTACACCGCCAGCTGCTCCTACACGCTGGAGGGCAGCCTCTATGCCACGGAAACCGGCCTTGCGCAGAATGTGCGCTTTGAGGCTCTGGATCTGGAGGCCGTTTTGGAATCCATGAACGTTCTTGCCAAAGACATTTTCACCGCCGGAATCGAATCCGCTGAGGACACCTCTGCCATCTATGACAAAGATGGCAATTATCGGGAGGACTTCATCAACGATACCCTTCTTGCCGCGGCCCGGCAGGCTCTGCAGGAGCATTCCCACACCGTGGAAACGGAATTGACCCTTCAGCTATCCCGCCAGGACGGGCAGTGGCTGGTCATCGCCGATCAGGCCCTGCTCAGGGTCATCTGCGGCGGCATTGCGGGATAGGAGGCGACCATATATGGAACATCGATCCCGCTTCACGCCAATCCGGTATGCCGTCACAATCGCAGTCAGCATTGCCTGTCTTGCCGCTACGGTTTCCCTTCTTGGAACGCTGATCCGCTGGGCCCCTTCCTCCGCTGCCCGGGAGAATACCCGGATGGGGCTTTCTGACAAATTTGACCGCCGAATCACCAACGGAATCAGCGATGCCCTCAACGGCATTGTTTCCGTTCCCAAGGAATACTGGCTGAACGACTCAGACCTGGTGGCACCCGCGCCCCGGCGGGAATGCTACGGCGAAGCCGCGGACCCGGCGCTTCTGAAAGACACACTGGCGCAAGCCGAACCCCTTCTGGACGGTCAATCCACCCTCTTCTCCCTCCATACTCCCATTAAAGAGGACACCACCGTAAAATACTACCGGGATGAAACCATCCTCGCCCTCACCTGGAAGCAGGTAATTGACGGAGGTGTCTACACCTTCTCCGAAGTCAAGATCGCCCATCCCAGCCAGTTCCGCCGCTTCCTGGCCGGAGGAGAATACGGCACCGGCGCGCTGTACACCGCCACCGAAATGGCGAAGAGCGTCAATGCCATATCCGCTTCCAGCGCGGATTACTATACCTACCGCCCCTATGGCATTACCGTCAACAACGGGATTACCTACCGTCTGGACGAGGACGGGATTCTGGATGTCTGCTTTATTGATGACGAGGGAGATCTGCTCATGGTTCCCAGAGGACAGCTGATCACCCAGGAGGAGGTCGAAGCCTATGTCGCGGAGCACCATGTCCGTTTCAGCCTTGCCTTCGGCCCCATCCTCATTCAGGACGGCCAGGAGTGCACGCCCCGGTCCTATATCATCGGTGAAATCGGCAAAAATCTGACCCGGGCGGCCCTCTGCCAGCTGGGCGAGCTTCACTACGTTGTGGTAACCGTCAACATGGAGCCTTACGCGGTGAATATGCCTACCCTGAAGCAGTTCGCCGGGAACCTCCAAAAGCTGGGCATCCCCACCGCCTATTCCATTGACGGCGGCCAGACCGCCACCATCGTCATGGACAACACCCTCATCAACAGCGTGGACTACGGGGATCAGCGGGATATCAGCGACATCATCTATTTTGCCACTGCCATACCGGAGGTGGAGTAAGGCTCATGGAACAAATCGCGTTCATCACAGGCAGCTCCGTGTTCTACTGGAAGCCCCTGCTTCTTTCCGCAGGGGTGGTTACTTCCATTTTCTTTTTCCTTTCCCTGTATCTGCGGAAAAAGGGCCGGTCAGTCAGCGCCGCCTGCACCGTTCCTCTGGCGCTGGTGCTGGGGATGGTGCTGTCCCGGCTGGTGCACTGGTATTGCCGGCCCGGCGATTATTCCAGCCTCCAGGCCGCGCTGACGGACTACTCACAGGGCGGCTTTGCCCTGCTGGGCGTTTTCGCGGGCTGTCTGGTGACCGCGCTGCTGCTGCGGCTGCTGCGGATTTCGGACTCTGCCCCTGCCATGCTGGACTGCATGAGCATCGCCGGAGCCGCCGGAATCGCCGTAGGAAGGCTCGCTTCCTTTTTCGATGCTTCTGACCGGGGCCCTCTTATGCAGACACTGCGAAGTCTGCCCTGGGCCTACCCGGTGACCAACTCCGTATCCGGTGCGGTGGAATACCGTCTGGCAACCTTCCTGATTCAGGCCATGTGCGCAGGTGCTCTCTTTCTCCTGCTTTTGGTTTTTCATCTTGCCATGACCCGGAAAAACCGGCTTCGCCCCGGGGACAGCTGCCTGCTGTTCCTGTTGCTGTACGCCTCCACCCAGGTGGTTCTGGACAGCACCCGGTATGATTCCCTGGCCTTCCGCAGCAACGGCTTTGTCAGCGTGGTTCAGGTCTTCAGCGCCCTGGCCATTGGATTCACCGCGGTGTTCTTCTCCGTCCGGCTGGTGAAGCTGCAGGGAATGCGCCCCTGGTACATTGGTATCTGGGTTCTGATCGCCGCAATGCTGGCAGCCGCCGGATATATGGAGTATTATGTCCAGCGCCACGCCAGCCTGGCGGTATTGTCCTACAGTGTTATGAGTGCCGCGCTTGCCGTCATTGCCCTGGCTGTGACCGCGATGCTGCTGATGACCCCCGGCCCGGCTTCCCGCCGCCGTCCCGGCAGATATCTTGCATCAAAAAAAGAGTAAAAATCTCCTTAATCCATTCGGAGGATGAATTATGTCAAAAGCGCGTTTCGATACTCCCCGCCGCAGGTGGGTTCTTCCGTTGATTCTGTGTGGCGCCGCGGTTGCGGTGGGGATCCTTCTGTGCTGGCAGCTTGTTTGGACAGGAGGCCAGCTGGTGCCCAGGCAAGCCAGATATCTGGATCTTCGCGGCAAAGAAGTAACCCCGCAGGCGTACGAGGAGCTTCATCAGGCGCTCCCCAACTGCCGGATTTTGTGGGATGTCCCCTTTCAGGGCGCTGCCTATCCTTCCGATACCACCTCCCTGCGCATTGCGGACCTGAGTGCCCAGGATGTGGAAATGCTTCGGTATTTCCCCCAGCTTCAGCAGCTGGATGCCACAGATGTGACGGACTACGCCGCACTGTCGGATTGCATTTCCCGGTTTTCCCAATCGCTGCAGTGTACAATCGCCCTGAACGGAACGGAGCTTCAGACCGATGTGCAGACCCTTTCCCTCACCAATCCCTCCCTGGCCGAGCTTCGAAAGGTGTTGCCCCTACTGGGGAATCTGCGCCTGCTGGAATTGTCCGGAACCCTTCCTCCCGTATCCGAGCTTTTGGCTTTCCAGGCGGAATACCCCGCCGTTACCCTTCGCTGGAATGTTGCTTTCCGGGACAGGAGCATTTCCAGCACCACCACAGAATTGAATTTGTCCTCCCTGCAGTTGGATTATGCCTCGGCAGAGGCGCTTCTGTCCCAGCTTCCGCTGCTGGAGCGGGTAAACATGCGCGGCTGCGGTCTGACGGATGCCGAAATGGATCGCCTGCGCCAGGCCTTCCCCCAGACCCTGCTTGTCTGGGACAGAGAAATCGCCGGACTTCGGGTCTCCACGGACAGTGTGGAAATTGATTTGTCCGGCCGCCAGATCAGCGACCCCGCTCAGGTGGAATCGGTGCTCGCCTCGTTCCCCCGACTGGAGCGGGTCATCATGTCCGACTGCGGTCTGGACAACGAAACCATGGACGCTCTGAACCGGCGCCATGAGGACATTCGCTTTGTGTGGACGGTTTATTTCCGCTGGTTCCCCGTCCGCACCGACGCGCTGTACTTCTATCCCTACAAGATGGATCACCGGTTCCCCTTCCAGGATGAGTTCTGCGATGCGGAACTCTACCCGCTGCGTTACTGCACGGATATGGTGAGCATTGACCTGGGCCATGATGCCTCGGTATACAATGTGGAGTGGGCCGCTTTCATGCCGAATCTGCGCTACCTGATTCTGACGGAGTGCCCGGTAGTTGACCTCACCCCGCTTGTCAACTGCAAAGAGCTTGTCTACCTGGAGATGACCAAATGCTGGTGGGAAAAGGATCTGGCCCCCCTTGTGGAATGCACCGCATTGGAGGATGTGAACCTGGGCTGGTCGTACCCCGACCCGGAGCCTCTTTCCAAGATGCCCTGGCTCAAGCACATCTGGTGGTGCAGCGCGAAACGTACGATTGGCCTCCCCTGCTCCACGGCAAAGCAGCTGTTTGACGAAACCATCCCGGATACCATCACCTACTTCGACGGCCCACACCCCGTGGAAGGCGGCTGGCGGGAATTCCAGACCTACTACGATATGCGGGACCTGATGGAGATGTACTACCTCCGATAATACCCATAACACAATGCTTCTGTTCATCCGGTATCCGGCCGCGGCGCTCCAAAGGAACCGGGAACAGCGGAAAGGCGGATAAAAATGACCAAAGGAACCTATTCCAAAATAATGACAGGTCTTGCAGTGGCCGGTTGTGTGCTGCTGGCAGCCCTGATTTTTACCGCAGTCTGGGCCTGGACCCACTGTGTCGTTGTCGGGTGGCGGTTCTACCCCAAGGATGCCGCGTCTTTGGATTTGCGCGGCAGGAGTCCTTCCGTGGAGCAATTCGACACCCTTAACCGAAAGCTTCCGGGCTGTGAGATTGTATGGGATGTTCCTTTTCAGGGGGGAATCCTCTCCAGTGACACCCGCCGGATCAGCGTGTCCAGACTTACCGACACGGATGTGGACCGTCTGGACTATCTGACCGCGCTGGAAGAGGTGGACGGCAGCCAGTGCAGGGACTTTTCCCAGCTCGTCCTTCTGCAGCAGCGCCACCCGGACTGCACGGTGCTCTACCGGGTTCCCATTCGCGGCACCGAGTATCCCCAGGACACTCAAAAAATCAGCCTTCCGAAGCTCACCGCCGAGGAGGCCGGGCTTCTGGAATACCTGCCGAACCTCACCGCTGTAAACGCCGAGGGCTGCACCGATTACGCGCTTCTGGCTTCCCTGCAGGAAGCGCACCCCCAATGGATCGTCAGCTATACGGTAAAGCTTGGCAATGCAGCCTATCCCTCGGATTCGCAGTCCATCACCGCGGAGAATGCCGGCTATCAGCAGCTGCAGCAGGGTCTGGTGGGCCTTCCAAAGCTGCAGAGCATCCTTCTGCGTAATCCGGAGGCGGACTACGAGAGTCTGACGGCCCTCCGTCAGGAATACCCCCAGGTCGCCATTGATTGGGAGCTGACCTTTGATGACCAGACCTTCCCCTCCGATACCCGGGAACTGGACATCTCTTTCATGCCCATTGGCAGCATCGAGAACGCGGAGCGGATTGCAAGCTACTTCCCCGACCTGGAAAAGCTCATTGTGGACAGCGGGGACATTGACAACGACTCCATGGCCGAATTCCGGGAGCGCAAGCGTTCCGACTATAAGGTTGTGTGGACGGTCATCTGTGGCACCGGGAAATTCGGTTCCTTCTCCGTCCGCACGGATGAGACCACCTTCATGCCCCTGAAGCACCGGGTTTACTTCTTCCATGACGATGATATGTACAATGTACGTTATTGCGAAGATATGGTTTGCATGGACGTGGGACACATGACCTTCAGCGATGTAAGCTTTGTGGAAAACATGCCCCACCTCAAATATCTGATTCTGAACCTGACCTCTGTAAAAGACATCACCCCCTTGAGCACCTGCAAAGAGCTGGTGTTCCTGGAGCTGTGCGACAGTTGGGTTCAGGATTACTCCCCCCTTCTGGGATGTACCGCTCTGGAGGATCTGAATCTGAGCCGAACCTACGGCGATCCTGCTCCCATTGCCCAAATGACTTGGCTGAAGAATCTGTGGTGGGTAGGCCGCTCCGCCTCCGTGAGGACAGAGCTGGAAAAAACCCTTACCAACACCAATATGCTGTTCCGCTCCGGCAAGGACTGCACCGGCTACGGCTGGCGGCAGCTTCCCAACTACTATGCCATGCGGGATATGCTGGAAATGCCCTACATGAAATAAGAGGAAATGCTTATGAAACATCCATTGGCCCAGTACTGCGCTGCTTTTCTCCTTTCGGTAATCATTGCCATGGGTCTGCTCTTTCTTGCCGCCTGTCTGCCCCAGGGTCCCATTGATACCCATGTAGCGGAGTCTGCCGACATTATGGTGCAGGAGGGCTGCTACCCCGCCATCGCCGACGGCAATCACACCTCCTGGCTCGATAACTATACGGACTCCATCATCCTGGCCGAGAGCAAGGCCATGACCATCTCCCAGCCGGAAACCATCCTCACCAACCCCCTGTACCGCACCGTGGAGGATGACCCCGTAACCAGCCTGTATGACTATGTCCATTCCGACAATCCCCAGCCCACCGGCTCTTACGCCCGCTACTGGATGGGCTTCCGGAGTGTGATGCGGTTTCTTCTGCTCTTTTTAAATCATTACCAGATCCGCCGGTATCTGTCCATCGCCGTGCTGGGGCTGTGGGCGGCAGTCATCTGCTCCATAGCCACTCATATTCATCCCAAGGCCGCGTTTCTCTTCGCCCTGAGCTTCATCTTCGTGCGGCCCTATATTGTGGTCATGAGTCCCCATTTCAGCTGCTGCTTCCTCATCGCTTTTCTTACTATGCTGCTGCTTCCCAAGCTGGCAGACCAAGGCCGGTATGACGGTCTGCTTTTCCTCGAGCTGGGCATCATCACCATGTACTTTGATTTCTACTCCACTCCCCTGGTCACCTTCGGACTACCCTTTGTGTATCTGTACCTTCTGCGCCGGAAGCAGGGACGCGGAGATCTGACCACCCTGGGCAGGCTCCTGCGGTCCGTGGCTGCCTGGCTGGCGGGCTATGTGGGCATGTGGTTTGCGAAAATGATCCTAACCACCGTGTTCACCGATGTAAACGGATTGGAGAACGGTCTGGTGTCCTTCATCTATCGGCTGGGAATCAAGAAATCCCAGGGAGCGGAATCCTACTACAGCCTGTTCAAGGCTGTCCGGGCAATTTGGTTTGCTTTGTATTCCGACGGCGCAGGAAAGGTGATTCTGTCCGTGGCAATTCTGGCAGCTGTGATCGTCATCTGCATCGTGTTTGCGCGCCGCCGGGTAGGACTTGCCGGCTTAAAGGAGCATTTTGTTCTGCTTGTCGTTGCTGCCCTTCCCCTGGTGTGGATGCTGGCCGCCCCCCAGCCCACTGCCATTCACTACTGGTTCCAGTACCGCTCCATCGCCGTATCCTTCTGGAGCTTCGGAATGTATTGTCTGCTGATCGCGAACGGAGGTAAAATCGCGCTTCCGGAATAACCCCAAAATCCGCCGCAAAAGGGCGAGCCCAAAAGGCTCGCCCTTTTTTCTACCGATCGACCGAACAACACAGCGGGAAGACAAATTGCTGCGCGCTAAATAAAACGCTGTCATTGCGAGCCTGTGCGCTTAAGTGCTGTAAACACCATTATCTCTTCACCTTTTTCACCCAAGAGACATCTCTTATTCCTGTTCCTTGGGCCGCTTATACCTCCCGTGGGGCTCCCATTCCGGCAGGGGCAGACGCTGCATGGCGCCGAAAATCCGCTCCTTCAGGTCCGGGTAGGTTTTGCTCAAGTCGTACAGCAGCTGCTTGACCTCCTCCCGCTTGGTGAATTTGTCCACCGGGCAGCGGTTCTGAAGCACCGGCAGACCCTGCCTCACGGCGAAATTATCCACGGTCTTTTCATGAATGTACAGCATGGGCCGTATCTGAACAATCCCCGTCCGGTCCAGATTGGTCACCGGCTGGAAGCAGCTGATCCGCCCCTCGAAAAGCAGGGACATAAGGAAGGTCTCCACCGCGTCGTCATAGTGATGCCCCAGCGCCAGTTTGTTGAAGCCCTTCTCCAGAATTGCCTGATTCAGCGCTCCCCGCCGCATCTTCGCGCACATGGAGCAGGGGTTTTTCTCCTTCCGGTGGTCAAAGATGATGGGGCCGATTTCGGTCTTCACTACCGTGTAGGGCACCCCGATTTCCGCGCACAGCCTCTCCACGGCGCTATAGTCCATCCCCAGTCCCATGTCAATGGTGACGGCCTCCAGTTCGAAAGGCTTGTTAAAGTATTCCCGCAGTCCGGCAAGCAGCACCAGCAGCACCAGCGAGTCCTTCCCTCCGGAAACTCCCACCGCGATTTTGTCCCCGTCCTCAATCATATTGTAGTCGTCCACGCACCGGCGGACCAGGCCCATCAGCTTCTGCATTGTATGGAATTCCTCCGTATTCACCAAAAATAGGAAGTGAGCATTTGCGAGTATTTAAGAGTTTTTAAGAGCATTTTAAAGCGTATGCGGAATTTCGCAAATCCCTTCCAAAAAGATGTTGACAATTGTATTTGTTTGTGGTATAAGAATCAGGCGATTTGAAGATATTGTACTTTATGTGCAGTAAAAAGTCAAAATATTTTACCTAACTGGAGGAACGCATAATGTCCACTACTCTGCTGAAGAAGGAGACCCTGGAGCGCAAGTGGTATGTTATCGACGCTGCCGGCAAGCCCCTGGGCCGTACCGCCGTCACCGCCGCCAACCTGCTGCGCGGCAAGCACAAGGTCGATTTCACCCCCAATGTTGACTGCGGCGACAACGTCATCATCATCAACACCGACAAGGCTGTGTTCACCGGCAACAAGCTGGAGGACAAGACCTACTACCGCGTGTCCGGCTGGATTGGCGGTCTGAAGGAGACCAAGGCCCGTGTGATGATGGAGAAGCGCTCCGACTACGCCATGGAGCTGGCCGTCAAGGGCATGCTGCCCAAGAACACCCTGGGCAAGTCCGCTCTGACCCGCCTGCACCTGTACAAGGGCGCCGAGCATCCCCACGCCGCCCAGAAGCCGGAAGCCTGGACCCTGGACTAATTTGGAGGTAACTTAAATGTACGAGAGCAAGAAGAAGTATTTTTACGGCACCGGCCGTCGTAAGTCCTCCGTGGCCCGTGTTCGGGTTTACGAGAACGGCACCGGCTCCATCATCATCAACGGCCGCGACATCGACGACTACTTCGGTCTGGAGACCCTGAAGCTGATCGTCCGTCAGCCCCTGGTCACCACCGACATGCTGGGCAAGGTGGACATCGTTGTCACCGTGGCCGGCGGCGGCGTTTCCGGCCAGGCCGGCGCCATCCGTCACGGCATCTCCCGGGCTCTGGTGGTCCTGAACCCCGAGAACCGCGCCTCCCTGAAGGCCGCCGGCTTCATGACCCGCGACCCCAGAATGAAGGAAAGAAAGAAGTACGGCCTCAAGGCAGCCCGTCGCGCTCCGCAGTTCAGCAAGAGATAATCTACAACTTAAAAATGCTAAAAAAGCCCGGAAATACGCCATTTTCCGGGCTTTTTCTATGCCCAAAATTCTGTCTGGCCTGTTCGGTTTTGATGGAATTTGAACGGAAATTTATGGGTTTATAGTGGTCAAATTACTGGTGGACAAGCCCATTTTGACCTCTTATGGGTTAAATTACTGGTGGACAATAGGAGCAAATGAAGTCCAATTTTGCCATCGACTGACGAACACATACTTGACTGATTTACATAGAGCCTTGGCTCATTCTTTGAAAACGAGAATGGGTCGAGGCTCTATTT
>CALYTB010000062.1 GCA_945486035.1 uncultured Clostridia bacterium | reverse complement strand
GTACGTCTAACCGGGGGATTGCCACGCCAGCGTGCGCGCTGGCTCGCAATGACAGGAAATGTGTAAACAACAAATTATCACACTGCTGAGAAAGCCGAAGAATACAAAAAATGTCGTTTTATTCATGCTTCATCTTTCCTTTTGCGAATTACTGCGGTAATATATAGGAGAGAGATGCGTATGGAGCGCAAAAGCACAGGCGTGCTCCGTCATCTGATTACAGGAGGTTATCGAAATGAAAAAAACATCCCCTTCCATGGATGCCTGGCTGCAGGAGGCCAAAGCCCATCCGTCCGCGCCGAAGATCGGCATGTATCTGACCCATAACGGCATTGTCCGCCAAACCTCCAAGGCCAAGGTACGCTTCGGCGCGGAGGATGCCGGGGAAGTCACCGGCATGCGCTTTGACTACGATGCGGACAAGGTGGATGCGGTCGTTGCCGATGCTTACAAAATGGAGGGCATTTATTACATCAAGGTCTGGCTGAACCGGGGAGTGCTGGAGGTTGGCGACGACATCATGTACGTGCTCATCGGCGGGGATATCCGCCCCCATGTGGTGGATGCCCTGCAGTATCTGGTGGGCCGAATCAAAACCGAATGCGTGACGGAAACGGAGCTGCACTGATATGGGCGATTGGGAAAAATGTGTGGAATTTCACGGCCACAGCTGCGGCGGGCTGCGCATCGGCTACCGGGCGGCGGAGTATGCAAGGCTGCTATTGAAGATTGGGTTTTCCGACAACGAGCGGGTGGTCTGCATCAGTGAGAATGATGCCTGCGGTGTGGATGCAATCCAGGTGATGCTGGGGTGCAGCATCGGGAAGGGAAACTTGCTGTTTCACATGACCGGAAAGCAGGCGTTTTCCTTCTACAACCGGGAAACCGGGGAATCCGTCCGGCTGGTTCTGAGGCCCAAGCCCGCCGGAATGACACCGGAGGAATCTGCCCGGTATTATTTTGACCACGACTGCCGGGAGCTGTTCGAGGTGAAGAAAACCCGAATCCCGCTGCCGGTACCCGCGAAGATTTTCGACAGCTACGAGTGCGAATGCTGCGGCGAAAAAACCGGGGCAAACTGGATTCGTCTTGTGAACGGCAGGAAGCTGTGTCTGGACTGCTGTGAACGCTATAACCGGTTCGATGTGTAATGAATAGGAAAGGCAGCAGCGGAGAACCGCTGCTGCCATTTCTATTCACTTCGCGCAGTCGGCACTGCCTTCGCTGTAGAGCATGTCCAGACCGTGGGCCACCGGGTCGATGACTGCCAGAATATTCTCCTGGGAGGCCTTTTTGCTGCCGGGGAGGTTGATGATCAGGGTGCGGCCCCGGATGCCCGCCGCGCTGCGGGACAGGCAGCCCTTGGGGGTAATGCGCATGGACTCGGCACGCATGGCCTCCGGGATGCCGGGGGTCAGCCGCTCCACCACCGCCAGGGTGGCCTCCGGGGTGATGTCCCGGGGGGAGAAGCCGGTGCCACCGGTGGTCAGCACCAGGGCGATGCCCAGCTGATCCGCGCATTTGCAAAGCTGGGCCTTGATTTGCTCCGCCTCATCGGGCACCATGGCGGTATAGGTGACGTCAAAACCCTTTTCCTTCAGAATCCGGCACAGGTTGGGGCCACTGGTGTCCTCCCGCTCCCCGCGGTAGCCCTTGTCACTGACGGTGATAACTGCTGCTGTGTACATTTAGGTTTCCTCCCTGCTGTAATCTCCGTGGACACCGCCGGTTTTTCGGACCAGGCGGATGTCCGTAATCACCATGTCTTTCTGAACGGCCTTGCACATATCGTATACCGTCAGCGCGGCGGTGGATACGGCGGTCAGAGCCTCCATCTCCACGCCGGTTCGGCCGTCACAGCTCACCGTGGCCCGGATTTCCACGCTGCATCGCTCCGGGTTCAATTCCAGCTCCAGATTGATGCCGTCCATCAAAATGGGGTGGCACATGGGGATGATGTCCGGGGTGCGCTTGGCACCCATGACCCCGGCAATCTGGGCGACGGTGAGCACATCGCCCTTCTTCATGCCGCCGGACCGGATCAGGTCAAAGGTCTGACGGTTCACCAGGACCCGTCCCGCTGCCACGGCGGTGCGCTGGGAAAGGGGTTTCTTTCCCACGTCCACCATTTTGGCCCGGCCCTGTTCATTGAAATGGGTAAAATCAGCCATGGCTTAACCTCCGATTTGGTTCATATTCCGGCCTGCCCGGGAGCGGTGGACCGGGTTCAGATCCCCGTGCCAGGCGGGTTTGCTCAGGATGGCCTGTTCCAGCCGGGCACGCATTCCGGCAAAATCCATTCCCTTCAGGGAGTATTCCTCCGAAGAATGGAGGCAGGGCTTGATTCTGCCGTCAGCGGTGAGCCGGATGCGGTTGCACGCGGCGCAGAAATGGGCGCTGACCGGACTGATCAGGCCAATGTTGCCAAGAGCTCCGGGCAGCCGATAGAGCTTTGCCACGCCCCCGTCCCCCGGTACGGGGTGGGCCTCCGGCAGCTTTTCCAGCACCTTCGTATAGGGGATGTAGGCGCTGGTGTCAAAATCGCCGCCGTCATACATGGGCATCATCTCGATGAAGCGCATATCCACCGGATATTTCCGGGTCAGCTGGGCAAGCGCCGGGATTTCATCGTCATTGACCCCGCCCATCAGCACGGCGTTGAGCTTGATTTTCTCAAAGCCCGCATCCATGGCGGCGTGAAAGCCTGCCCAGAAGGTATCCAGATTGCCGATGCGGGTGATGTAAGCATATTTCTCCGGGTCCAGGGTGTCGAGACTCAGGTTCAGGCGCCGCACCCCCGCTTCCCGCAGGGGCTTTGCCAGCTGAGGCAGGAGCAGGCCGTTGGTGGTCAGGCATACCTCCCGAATTCCCGGCACCGCCGCCGCACGGCGGCAGATGGATACAATGTTCTTCTTAATCAGCGGCTCGCCGCCGGTCACCCGGAGCTTGGTAATGCCCAGGGATGCGGCGGCCTCCACCGCCAGAATCATTTCGTCCTCGGTGAGCATGTCGCTGTGGTCTTTTTTGCACACGCCCTCCGCCGGCATGCAGTACCGGCAGCGCAGGTTGCACAGCTCTGTCACGGAAATGCGCAGGTAGGTGATCCTGCGGCCAAGATGGTCAATCATAAGCTACCTCACAGATTCCCAGGCGATGGTTCCGTTCAGGAAACCGGTCTGAATCGACCTAAAATATGATAATTGTATTATACTATTCTTTTTCCGGTTCCACAAGACCCAGACTTGAAAGATGCCCTGCTGTTTTCACACGTCCGAGCATCGCGGAGCGATAAATTGGTGTTTGTAAAGATATGCTGTCATTGCGAGCCAGTGCTCACACTGGCGTGGCAATCCCCCGGTTAGAGAGGAAATGTATCGACAATTGCCCTACAGAGTGGGGAAACAGTGGTATTTGGGTGGTAATCGTCTCCTGGTCCCATTCAACAGGGGGATTGCCACACCAGCGTGCGCGCTGGTTCGCAATGACAGGTAATCGGGGCACGGCCCACCAAACACCAATTTATCGGGAAGCTGAGTTAACCCGATATGCACTTTATATTGTTTCACTGAACCATTGATTCACCGGAGCTTTGCGTGTATAATGACAAAAGAGGGAGGGATTGCCTATGGCATCGAAATACGCAGGCTATATGGGAAAGGTCATGATGGTGGATCTGACCACCGAAACTGTGACCGAATACCCCTGGACGGATGAGCAGCGGGAGCTGTACCTTGGCGGCAAGATTATGGCCGCCCGAATCCTGTGCGATCATCTGACGGGCAAGGAAACGGCTTTCAGCGAAGAGAACTGGGTGGTGATTGCCACCGGCCCGCTGACCGGGACGGGAGCGCCCAGCTCCGCCCGGTTTGATATCTCCGCTCTGTCACCCCAGACCGGAATTCTGGCCTCCTCCAACTGCGGCGGCAGCTTCGGCTTCCACCTGAAAAAGGCGGGGTATGATGCCCTGATTCTGAAGGGAAAGTGCCGCTCCCACCGCTGGCTGGAGATTAACGACGGGGCGTTTCTTTTCCATGATGCCGACGAGCTCTGGGGCCTGAAGGTGGGGCCCTGTCAGGAAAGGTTAGCGGAGCTTGTGGGGAAAAAGCGGTTCGGAAAGCTGTGCATCGGCCCGGCGGGAGAAAACCTTGTCAAGTATGCCGGGGTGATCAGCGACGAGCGGGCCGCGGGCCGCACCGGCATGGGCGCTGTGCTGGGCTGGAAGAATCTGAAGGCCATCACGGCCTCCGGCACCAAAACCATTCCCATCCATGACAAGGAAAAGACAGCCGCCTGGTGCAAAAAATGGATTGAATACCTTCAGAAGCACCCCCTCACCGGGGAGCAGCTGCCCCGCATGGGCACGGCGGGTCTGGTCAGCTCCATGCAGATGATCGGAATTCTCTCTACCAAGAACTATTCCGCAGGCCGGTTTGAGGACTTTGAAAAGGTCAGCGGCGAGCTGCTGGCCGAGGAATTTAACATCACCAACAAGGGCTGCCTGACCTGCCCCATCCGCTGCGCCAGAACCGTCAGAGTCCAGGGCAAGGCGGTGAAGGGCCCTGAGCTGGAGACCCTGGGCCTGCTGGGCGGTAATATCCGCAACAACGACCTGCAGAAAATTCTGGACTGGAACTACGAGCTGGACGAGCTGGGCATGGACACCATCTCCACCGCCAACACCATCGCCTGGGCCATGGAGGCCAACGAGAAGGGGCTCTGGGACAACGGCCTGGAATTCGGAAAAACAGACAATCTGTCCCAGGTCTTTGACGACATCGCCCACCGCCGGGGGATTGGGGATGAGCTGGCCGAGGGCAGCAAGCGGCTGTCGGAGAAATACGGCGGCAAGGAATTTGCCATACACAGCAAGGGGTTGGAGCTGGCAGCCTACGAGCCCCGCCGGGCTGTGGGGCAGGGCCTGGGCTACGCGGTCTCCAACCGGGGCGGCTGCCACCTGAACGGAGGCTATATGGTGATTATGGAGGGCCTGGGACTGCATATGGATTCTCAGACACCCAAGGCCAAGGCGGATCTGACCATGACCTTCCAGGATCTGATGGAAACCATCTCCGCCTCGGGACAGTGCCTGTTTACATCCTACGCCTTCTTCCCCGGGTTCCTGCTGACCAAGCCCAACGGCATTGTCACCAAGACCGTCAATGCCGCGGCGCCCCACATTGGCTGGGCGGTACGCCTGATCAACAAGTGCCCCAGAATCGCGGCGCTGCATCTGCCCATTTTCCAGCATACCAAAATGATTGAGCTGGCGCTGGGCATGAAGATGGACTTCGGCCGCTACATCGAAATCGGGGAGCGGGGCTACACCATGGAGCGCTACATCAACACCAAATTCGGCATCTCCGCCGCCAATGACAAGCTGCCCAAGCGGCTGACGGACGTGCCCCAGGACCCCGGCAATCCCAAGACCAAGGTACCCCTGGAAACCATGAAAAAGACCTATTATCAGGCCCGGGGCTGGGATCACAACGGCATTCCCACGGAGAAGCTGCTGCGGCGGCTGAAAATCAAATGATTACGGTGAAGCTGTACGGCCTGCTCCGTCTGGACTCCGGGATTAAGGAGCGGCAGATGGAGGCAGGGTCCGTCAGGGAGGTATATGCCCAGCTGATGGGGCTGGGGCTGAGCGGAAAGAATCTGGACGGCTGTGTAATCCTGGTAAACGGAAAACCGACGCACAAGAGACAGAAATTAAACGAAGGCGACCTGGTGCAGCTTTTGCCCCCCGTTGCCGGAGGCTAAGGAGGAAACAATATGGAAATGCCGTACAAACTGGAAGTGCTTTGGTGCCGTACCTTTCAGAGCGTTCTGAAAATCGGAAACTACTTTATGGGCTACCGGATGCCCAAGTATCTGGAAGGCCCCGGCAAGATCAAAGAGCTGGGCGCATTTCTGAAGGAGAAGGGCATCAACGATGTATTGGTAGTCACCGGCTCCGGTATGGTGCGCCGGGGACAGGTGCAGCCCATGCTGGATGGATTTGACGAAAACGGAATCCGCTATACCCTCCAGACCTATGACACCACGGACCCCACCTCCGACGATGTGGAGCTGGGCTACAAAACCTACAGAGAAAACGGCTGCAAGGCCATCGTGGCCCTGGGCGGCGGCTCCCGCATCGACTGTGCCAAGGGCATCGCCGCCAAGGTGGTGCATCCGAAAAAAACCGTTGCCCAGCTTCAGGGACTGCTGAAGGTCCACTGGCCCATCCCGCCCTTTGTGGCTATCCCCACCACCGCCGGCGCAGGCTCCGAAACCACGGTGGCCGCGGTGATCACGGATTCCGCCACCCATCGGAAGGCGGCCATCAACGATCCGTTCCTGATTCCCAGGTATGCCGTGCTGGACCCGGAGTTGACCGTGGGGCTGCCCCCCTATACCACCGCCACCACCGGTATGGATGCCCTGGCCCACGCGGTGGAGGCCTACACCAACCATACCTACAATACCAAGCTGGAAAACAAGCTGGCCAAGGAGGCCGTGAAGCTGATTCACGACAATATTCTGACGGCCTTTGAGGACGGCAAGAATCTGGAAGCCCGGCAGAATATGCAGCGGGGCGCCTTCTACGCGGGCCGAGCCTTCACCCGGGGCTGCGTGGGCTATGTCCACGCGGTGGGCCACACCCTGGGCGGTCTGTACGGCGTTGCCCATGGCCTTGCCATGGCGGTGCTGCTGCCCCATGTGATGCGGGAATTCGGCGCCTCTGCCCACAAGCGTCTGGCGGAGCTGGCCGATGTATGCGGCATCGGCGGTGCCAACGAGGCGGAAAAGGCCAACGCCTTTCTCGGCTGGATTGAGCAGACCAACGCCAGGATGGGACTTCCCGACAAGTTCGACGTAGTGAAAGACGAGGACATCGACCAGATGATCACCTGGGCCAGGAAGGAAGCCAACCCACTGTATCCCGTGCCCGTGGTCTGGTCGCGGAAGGATTTCCGCCGCCTCATCGAGTCCATCCGCAAATAAGCACGCTCCTCCACAATCCGCCTTCGTGCTGATCGGGTTATTTCCGGCAAATTGGTGTTTGGCGATTTTGTACGCATTGCGTTTTTGCTGTAGGGGAGCCATTCATGGCTCCCGTGACGCAGTACGTTTTCGCCGAAATGCTGGGGATATCGGAACATTTTACCGCCGGGAGCCATGAATGGCTCCCCTACAGAGTAATTCCAGGATTTCCAAAACGTCTCGACAAACAACAATTTGACGACCAGCTTACGAAAGCCGATAGCCTGTAAGCGGTTTTTGAGGTTGCCTGCACATTTTTGGCTGCTCCGGTTTATGGATCTGCTGCAGGTCCTCATCCACCGCTTCACGGCTCCCCTTCCCCCGGGGGAAGGGGTTTTCTCAGGCAGTCAACATGCATACAGTCATATCCTGCTGGGTTCCTATTGACTTAAGGTGTATCTGCAATTATGATAAAATGAACGCATGAAAGCAGGTGGGGAATATGCCCTTTGAGATTGTACGAAACGACATTACCCAAATGCGGGTGGATGCCATTGTGAATACCGCCAATCCCAGACCCGTGATCGGCAGCGGGGTGGATTCGGGGATTCATCGGGCGGCGGGACCGGCGCTGCTGACCGCCCGGGAGAAAATCGGCAGAATCGGCGTGGGGGAAGCCGCCATCACCCCCGGCTTTGGGCTGAACGCCAAGTTCGTGATTCACACCGTTGGCCCGGTGTGGCGGGGCGGGCTGCTGGGGGAGCGGAAGCTGCTGCGCGGCTGCTATGAAGCCTCCCTTGCGCTGGCGGCGGAAAACGGCTGCGCGTCCATTGCCTTTCCGCTGATTTCCACCGGCAATTACGGCTTTCCCAAGGATGAGGCGTTGCAAATCGCCCTGGATGCCATTCGCGGCTTCCTGAATGACCATGAGATGCTGGTGTCCCTGGTGGTGTTCGACCGGGAGTCCTTTCAGCTTTCCCGTGAGCGCTACAGGGAAGTTGCCAGCTTCATTAACGAAAACTACATCCAGGAACAAGCCGCGCGGCAGTTTTCGCTCCGCGGGAATCGGGATGCGGTGGAGGAATTCTGCGCGCCTATGGAATGCGCGGAAGCTGCCCCGCCGCGCGAAAGCGTTCCCCTTCCTTACGGGAAACCCAAGCCCAGCCTTGCCGACCTGCTGGCACAGACGGATGCCGGTTTTTCCGAGACATTGCTGAAGCTCATTGATAAGACCGGGAAAAAGGATTCGGAAATCTACACCAAAGCCAACCTGTCCCGGCAGCATTTCTCCAAAATCCGCAACAATCCCCACTATCAGCCCACCAAGCCCACCGCCATTGCCCTGGCGCTGGCATTGGAGCTTGACCTGGAGCAGACCCGGGACCTGATCGGTCGGGCGGGCTATGCCCTGACGGGCAGCAGCAAATTCGATGTGATTATCATGTACTTCATCCGGGAGAAGAATTACAATCTGTTCGATATCAACGCGGCGCTGTTTGAGTTTGACCAGAGTTTGCTGGGAGGATAAATGTCCCCTGGCAGTTGACCACAGGATCCAAAAAACCTCCTATACTATGGGTGTAAGTAAAAAACACCGCAGTATAGGAGGTACTTCTTATGAAAAAGAATCTGACGGAACTGGTATTCATTCTCGATCGCAGCGGCTCCATGGCGGGGCTGGAAGGGGACACCATCGGCGGCTTTAACGCCATGCTCCAAAAGCAGCGGGGGGAGCCGGGCGAGGCGCTCATCTCCACGGTGCTGTTTGACAACAAAACAGAGGTCATCCACGACCGGGTGCCGCTGGATAGGGTGTCCGCCCTGACGGAAAAGGAATACTTTGTCCGGGGCTGCACCGCCCTGCTGGATGCCGTGGGCGGGACCATCCACCACATCGGCAATGTCCACAAGTATGCCCGGGAGGAAGACCGTCCCGAAAAAACCCTGTTCGTCATCACGACAGACGGCATGGAAAACGCCAGCCGCCGCTACACCTACGACAAGGTCAGGGCCATGATTGAACGGCAGCGGGAGAAGTACGGCTGGGAGTTTCTGTTCCTGGGCGCCAACATCGATGCTGCCCGGGAGGCAGCCCGGTTCGGCATTCGCTCCGACTGCGCCGCCGATTACCACGCCGACAGCGTGGGCACGGAAGTAGTCTACGAGGCCGTCAGCGAGGCAGTGTGTCAGGTACGCCGCAGCGCCCCGCTGGCAGCGGACTGGAAGCAAAATATCGACGCGGACTTCAAGGGGAGGAAAAAATAATGTACGGAGCGATTTTGGGCGATATCATCGGAAGCCCCTATGAATTTGACCGGGGAAACAAGCGCAAGGATTTTCCTCTGTTTTCCCCCGATTCTGCCTTTACCGACGACAGCGTGATGACCCTTGCGGTGGCGGATGCTTTTCTGTCGCTTCCATCTGAAGCAGAAGACGAGGATATCCGCCGCTTTCTTGTCCGGTCCATGCGCAGCTATGGGCGCAAATTCCCCCACGCCGGATATGGCGGGATGTTCCGACGGTGGCTGAAGGATTCCAATCCCCGGCCCTACGGCAGCTACGGCAACGGCTCTGCCATGCGGGTAGCCGCTGCCGGTTGGCTGTTTGAAGATCTGGAAGCCGTCCGGCACATGGCGAGGCTCTCCGCGGAGGTCACCCACAACCACCCCGAGGGCATCAAGGGTGCGGAGGCCACCGCCAGCGCCATTTACCTTGCCCGCACCGGCAGCACCAAGGCGGAGATCAAGGCCTACATCGAAGCCAATTTCCATTACGATCTGAGCCGCAGCTGTGATGAAATCCGTCCTGCATACCGCCATGTGGAAAGCTGCCAGGAAACCGTCCCGGAAGCCATCACCGCCTTTCTGGAGGGCGACAGCTTTGAGGATGTGATTCGCACCGCCGTGTCCCTGGGCGGCGATTGCGATACCCTTACCTGCATCGCCGGTTCCATCGCCGAGGGCTTCTACGGCATCCCGGAGGAACTGAAGCGGCAATGCCGGGAGAGATTGCCGGAGGATTTGCGGGAGGTTCTGCGACGGTTTGAGAAGACCCTGCATACTTGCCCGTAAAACAGGTTCCCGGTCGCTGCGATTCTTTCAGGGGCATCTCTGAAACTGCTTTTCGGTGTTTTGGACGAGGGATTGTTTTCCGGCAACATTTTCAAAGGAATCTATGAAAAATTCTTGTTTTGGTTTACGGAGTTGCAATGATGTGTACACCCACAGTATGATAGAGGGAAACATCGATAACAATCATTGACAGGTTATATTCGAAAAACACGCAAGGGGAAATTGCTCTATGGCGATAATATCTCCAGTGATGTCGTGCTAACGGTTTTCTGCTTCACGCAAAATGAAAAGGCTATGTATTCCGATTGCGACATTGGCAGGCTGAAGGTAGGATGGGTTCAAACGATTTTTGCTATAATG
>CALYTB010000061.1 GCA_945486035.1 uncultured Clostridia bacterium | reverse complement strand
GGCTCCCCTACAGTAAGAACGTAGTGCGTACGAAATCGTCAAACACCAATTTGTCAAACTGCTGAATGCTGTCAGCACGTTTGGAGGTTTTTATGGACAACAAAATCCTGGTCATCGGCATTGCCGGGGGCACCGGCAGCGGAAAAACTACCCTGATGAAGAACCTCATCGCCCGGTTTGCGGGGGATGTGACCGTACTCAGCCACGACAACTACTATAAGCGCCACGACGAGCTGCCTTATGAGGAGCGGTGCAAGCTCAACTACGACGAGCCCGCCGCCCTGGAAACGGACCTGATGGCCCGTCATCTGGAGGCCCTGCGCCGGGGAGAATCCATCCTGTGCCCGGTGTATGATTTTACCGTCCATAACCGCTCCGACGAAACCGTGCGCATCGTCCCCCAGCGGGTGATTATCGTGGAGGGGATACTGATTTTTGAGAACCGGCAGCTGCGGGATCTGATGGACATCAAGATTTTCGTGGACACCGACGCGGATGTGCGACTGTGCCGCCGGATCAAACGGGACGTGAACAAGCGGGGCCGAACCCTGGAGAGTGTGTTGCTGCAGTACCAGCAGACCGTCAAGCCCATGCACGAAAAGTACGTAGAGCCCAGCAAGCGCTTCGCGGACATTGTGGTCCCCGAAGGGGGCAAGAATACCGTGGCGCTGGATATGATTATGTTAACGATCCAGCGGCATCTGGAACAGTCGGAGGGATTATGCGCTTCGAAAGCCTGATTTTTGACATTGACGGCACGCTGTGGGATTCCCGGGCCCTGGTGGCCGAGGGCTATAACCTGCAGCTCCGGGACGAAGGCCTGGAGCACCTTTCAACGGATGCCGAAACCCTGAAGGGCCTCTTCGGCAAGGTGATGACGGAGATCGCCGATGTGCTGCTGGCCCCAATCCCCGCCCCGGAGCGCTACGCCCTGATGGAGCGGTGCATGGCCCGGGAAAACCGGTATCTGCAGGAAAATCCCTGTAAGATCGGCTACCCCGGCATCGTGGAAGCCCTGGAGGAGCTTTCCAAAAACCACCGGCTGTTCATCGTCAGCAACAGCCAGTGCGGCTACCCGGAGCTCTGCATGGACAAGCTGGGCATCCGGCAGCTGATCGGGGGCCACCTGTGCTTCGGGGACACTGGCACGCCCAAGGGGGAGACCATCCGGGTTCTGATGCAGCGCCATGACATCACCTCGGCGGTCTACATCGGCGACACCCAGGGCGATGCGGACGCGGCCAGGGATGCCGGGATTCCCTTCGTATGGGCCTCCTACGGCTTCGGAACCCCCACCGGCTGGATCACCAAAGCGGACACTCCCGCAGACTTGACGGATATTTTCCGGTAAATTGGTGTTTAGCGGCTTTGCCTCAAAGCTTTCTGTCATTGCGAGACCAGTCCGCAGACTGGTCGTGGCAATCCCCCAGTTGGAGGGGAAATGTACCGAAAAGCACCCAAAAATGGGAGTCTCTGCGATTTTTTGTGGTAATCGTTACCTGGTACCATTCAACCGGGGGATTGCCACACCAGTCTGCGGACTGGTTCGCAATGACAGCGTTTCTTAGATAAAGCAGCATATATCCAAACAGGAGGACCATTTTATGAGCATTCCCATGGATACCCAGTGCATCCAGTGCTTTCTGCGCCGGAACTTAGAGCTGGTTCGGCCCCTGGGGGACGAGGCGAAGTCCACCGCCTTCGCCCGGGAGCTGATGCATCTGATGCTGTCCCAGCCGGAGAGCGCCCCGTCGCCCTACCTGGGGCCCGGGGTTTCGGAGCTGTTAAACCGGATGTACGGCCTGCCCATCGACCGGTTCCGGGAGGAAAAGCTGCAGTCCAACCGCTTTGTTCTGGAACGGCTGGATGCCATCCGGGAGACGGTGCGCTCTGCCCGGGACCCGGTGCTTGCCGGACTGCAGATGGCGATTCTGGGCAATTACCTGGACTTTTCCGCATTGCAGGGGAAGGTTTCTTTCGGGGAGCTGGAAAATATGCTCCGCTCCGCCCTGGAGATGGAGCTGGATGCGGACACCTACCGGCGGCTGCGGCGGGATCTGGAGCAGGCGAAAACCCTTCTGTACCTGACGGACAACGCCGGGGAAATCGGCTTTGACCGGGTGCTGGCGGAGGAGCTGACCCGGGCGTATCCCCGTCTTTCCATCACCTTCTGCGTGCGGGGCGGCATCGCGGCCAACGATGCCACCCGGGAGGATGCGGCGGCGGTGGGGATTCCCTTCCCCGTGATTGACAGCGGCAGCACCATCGCGGGCACGCCGCTGGACCGGCTGGGGGCGGAAGCCGACCGGGCCATCCGGGAGTCGGACGTGATTCTTGCCAAGGGCATGGCCAACACCGAAACCATGCTGGGCTGCGGGTACAACGTGTACTACGCCTTCCTGGTTAAGTGCCCCCGGTTCGTGGAGCGGTTCGGAAAGCCCATGCTCACCCCCATCCTGGCCGCCGAACGTGCAGAGGGCTGACAGATAAATTGGTGTTTAGCGGCTTCGCCGAATTGACAATTGACAGTTGACAATTTCGGCATCCTTTCAGAATGATCAAAAACGCCTAAATCCTGCTGTAGGGGAGCCATTCATGGCTCCCGGCGGTACATTGTTCCGATTTGCTCCACATTTCGGCGAAAACGTACTGCCCCACGGGAGCCATGAATGGCTCCCCTACAGTGTTATTCCAGCATTTTCAAAACAAATAGGTAAACACCAATTTGTCGTTCTGTCGGGTTAACCCGATAAGCATTTCACAATATTGGGGCGTGGCGGGATAGTCCCGGCACGCCCCAATGCTATTCAATTGTTCCTCTGGGATGCCTGAACCAACCCGTGAGGGCAAAACATGGAGGATGCCGGAGAAAACGGCATCCTCTCATTTTTTCCACCCGTAGCCCGCTTCCAGCAGGCGGGTCAGGGCGGTGTTGGCCTGGTCGTCGGTGAAGAGGGCCGTAAACCGTTTGTCCACGGCCAGGGCCTCCAGGGATAAATCCAGCCGCCCCATCCGGGACAGCTCCCAGAACCCGTCGCTGACACGGCCGCCGGAGAGGATGCGCTTGGCGCAGGCCAGGGCCTCCCCATCCGTTACAGGGCGCATCCGCACCCCCAGTTCCAATGCCCGCTCCCGGGCTGCCGCCCAGGCAAGGATGAATTTTTGTTCCATGATGTTCTCCTCCACATCCCGGGATAAAACAGTGTGATAAATTGGTGTTTGTAGATTTCCGAACATGTTATGGTTCTGCAGTAGGGGAGGCATTCATGCCTCCCGGGTACGCGGTACGTTCTCGCCGAAATGCAGAGTAAAATCGGAACATTTCACCGCCGGGAGCCATGAATGGCTCCCCTACAGTGTTATTCCGACATTTCTAAAACTGATTTACAAACACCAATTTGTTGTTTCGGCTGGGAATATGTCCCGAGGGGACTTCGGAATTGTCGATTGAATTTACCCGATCTGGTTTTCGTAGGTATAGACCTCGCTGGCGTAGATGGTGTCGAAGTATTCTTCCAGAATCTTTTCGGCTACGGGGGCCAGGGAGCTTCCGTGGGCGACCTTCTCGCCGTAGAGGGCCACGGCGATGACGGGGTCCTCCATGGGGGCGAAGCACACGAAGGAGCCGTGGTCGGAGCCGCCGGAGGAGTGCTGGGCGGTGCCGGTCTTGGCGCAGACCTTTACCGGGAAATTGCCGATGCCGTCGGGGTCCTCCCGGCCGCCGAAGCATTTCCGGGCGGTGCCGCCCAGCTCGGAAACGACCTTGCGCATACCCCGGATGTACATGTCATAGTTCTCCCAGGAGATGTCCATGGTGGACACGATCTCCGGCTGGTTTTCCAGCAGCAGCTCCCGGTAGTCCGAGGAAACCACCCGGTTTAAGAAGGTGGCCCGGTAGCGGGTGCCCTGGTTGGCCAGGGTGCAGGCGTAGACACACAGCTGCAGGGGCGATACACGGGTTTCGGCCTGGCCGATGCCGGTCAGAACACGGTCGCCTGCGCCCCAACGGGCATTGGCGCCGGAGTAGGAGGCGGCCTTGCTGTCCGGGTTGGAGCGCCAGCCGATCTTCTCCACCAGCTCGATGCCGGTGGGCTCGCCGAAGCCGAAGCCCTGGGCGGTGGCGTCCAGCATCTGCCAGGTGCAGCGGTTGGCAAGCTCATAGAAGAAATAGTTGCAGGATACCTTCAAAGCGTCTGTCGCGTCAATGTCGCCGTGGGTGGCGCCGGGGACGGAGGAGTACAGCAAGCACTTGGGCGCGAAGCCCTCGTACTCGGTGAACACGCCCTTGTCCGTGATGATCTCCTCGCACTTATACAGGTCATTCTGCATGGCCGCCGTCAGGGTGCACATCTTGAAGGTGGAGCCCGGGGCGTAGTTGGCGCCGAAGGCCCGGTTGAAGAAGGGCTTGAAGGGGTCGGCTTCGATTTCGTCCCATTTTTCGTTCATGGTGGCCAGGTCAAAGCTTGGGTAGCTGGCGCAGGCCAGAATCTGACCGGTTTTGACCTCCATGACCACCACCGCCGCGCCCTCGGCATCCAGGCCCAGGCCGCCCTCTTCGGTGTTGATCTCGGGATTGGTGATGTTCGCCATGACCTCCGCCAGAGCATCCTCGGCGATCATCTGGATGTTGATGTCGATGGTGGTCTCCACGTTGGCCCCGGCGATGGGGTCCTTCTTATAGTACTGCTTCATGATGGTGCCGTCCTTGGAAACCACGTCCACACGGGTGCCGTCGATGCCGTGGAGGTACTCCTCGAAGGCCTCCTCGAAGCCGGACTGGCCGATGTAGGCATCCATGGAGTAGTTCTGAGACTCATACTTTTCCCAGTCGGCGGCATCCATGCCGCCCATGTAGCCCAGGATGTGGGCGGCATACTTGGTGTGGTATTCCCGGACGGTGGAGGATTCGACCATCAGGCCCGGGGTGTTCAGCTCCAGGATGGCGCTGAGGTTCTCCTCGGAAACGTCCTCGATGAAGGTGTAGGTGGGCAGTTTGGTAACGCCGCGCAGGTCAAACTCGTAGCGCATGCCCACCACGGCCCGGGCCTCCTCGTCGGACCAGTTTTCCGGGATGTCATAGCGGGAGCGCAGCTTCTCAAGAAGCAGCGGGGCGGAAATATCCGAGTCCAGTCCCCGGTCCCGCATGAAGTTCTGGAAATAGTTCTGCCAGGCGGTGGAGTAGTCGTCCAGGGTGTACTCAAAGGGCCGGCTCTTGGTGAGGGGGAAATGGTCGAGGTATTCCACCCCCAGGTCCAGGCACTTGTGGTACAGCCGCAGCAGATATTCGTTGCGGTTGTCCGCGGATTTGATAACGTAATGGTTGAACACCAGGTCATAGCTGGCCCGGTTGCCCACCAGCACAATGCCGTTGCGGTCCAGGATATCGCCCCGGGAGGCACGGACGGTGGTGACGGTGGTATAGACGGTGGTATTGTCCGTATCGCCCTTGGTTTCGATAATCTGTAAGGAGAAGAGCTTTCCTGCGAACAGGGAAATGACCAGACAGAACAGCAGAAGCAGCGCGACAGCCCGGACACGGCTTATTCTTTCCATGTGTGACCTCCGATTTGGCCGAGCTTATAGGTAAGCGGGTAGAGTGGAAGCATGGCCGCCCAGCTGAGGGCGCCGGTGACGAGAAAACGGGGGAGCCTGCCCCAGTGGGTCAGCCCCGAGAAAACGGAGAAGCCGAACACGGCGATTTCATAGACCATGACGGCAAGCCCCGCGCACAGCAATATGGAGCCCCGGGAGCGGTGCCAGTAGACCTGGCGGAACAGGCTGGCGCAGATGCCCAGCACCGTGAGCAGCGCCACGGCGTAGGGCCCGGGGGCGGAGCCGGAGAAATAATAGAGGGTGGAGGCGATGAGGATGAAGATGCTGCCGGTCTCCGTGCCCTCCAGCACGGCAATCAGCAGCATCGCCGCCACGGCCAGGTCTGTGTGGGCTCCGAAAATGGTAAATCTGCTGAAAATCGTGTCCTGAAGCACCAGAGCCGTGATGCAGAGCATAGCGTAGCTTCCCCAGCGCAGCAGGGTCAGCCGCTGCTGCCGGGTGAAGTAGAGCTTCTGCAAAAAGCCGGTGCCCAGGGAGTCCGCCCGGAATTCCGGCTTTTGCAGGAACTTGGGCAGGGTAAAGGTGGGGGTGGTTTTTCGGATTCTTCGTGCCATAAAGCAGCCTCATGGGGTGGTGGGTGTGGTGGGTGTGGTGGTTTCCGTGGGGGCGGTTTCCGCGGCGGAGCCGCCCTCGGCCTCGGTGGTGTAGTCCGTCAGGATGAACACCTGCTCCAAAGAGCTGATGTCCGCGGCGGCCTTCAGCAGGGCGTACTTGGCAACGCCGGTTTCCTCAAAGCCCGCATCCACCACATAGCCCAGAATCAGGCCCCGGGGGTACACGGTGGAGCCGGAGGTCACCACCTGGTCTTTGTTGCGGATGATGGACGAGGACGGCAGGTAGTTCATCTGCAGCAATGTCTCCTGGCCGTTGATATAGCCGCCGGACACCATGCCGTTGTAGCCCGAGGAGGCGATGGTGGCGGAAATTTCCAGGGTGGAGTCCAGCACGGTTTTCACCACCGCGTAGTTGGGCCCCGCCTCCACCACCAGACCGACCACCTGACCGGTTTCGGTGATGGCAACCATGTTGGTCTGGATGCCGGAGGTGGTGCCCCGGTTGATGGTGAAGGTGTTGGAAAAATCGCTGGAGCTCCAGCCGATGATATAGGCATCCACGGTTTTGTAGCTTTCGTGGGTGGACTGCAGGCCGATCATCTTGCGCAGACGTTCGTTTTCACGGGACACCGCGTCGGCCTGACGGGCCACGTCCTCCATCTGGGCCATGTCCGCCTTCAGCTTCTGGTTCTCCGCCACCAGGGATTCGTAGCGGAACATATAGCTGTAGTACTGCTCCGCCAGATTGGTAAGGCCGTTCATCGCCCCCCGGAAGGGCGCCAGGATGCCCTGGACAATCATGCCGGGCAGGGTCTGGTTGGTGACACCCGCCACCACGGCCAGGGCCGCGGACAGCAGCACCGCCACAACCAGGATGATGCGCAGCTTGGTACTGAACAAATGTCTCATTGGGTATCCTCCATCAGTTGGGGCGCGACTTTGGCCAGCACCTGGCCCAGCCGGCACACCGGCAGCCCCATTACATTGTAATAGTCGCCCCGGAGCCCCTCACAGAAGAGGGCCGCGCCCCCCTGGATGCCGTAGGAGCCGGCTTTGTCCATGGGCTCGCCGGAGGCAACGTAGCGCCGGATTTCCCGGTCAGAAAGCTGCCGGAAGTGAAGCTCCGTGATTTCCGTAAAGGTTTCGGTGCCTCCTGGGGCGCAGACGGTGCACCCGGTCATGACCTGATGCTCCCGGCCGGAGAGCAGCCGGAGCATATTTTCCGCTTCTTCCGGGGAGTGGGGCTTGCCCAGGATCTTGCCCCCGCAGACCACAATGGTGTCCGCTGCGATGACCACGTCTCCGGCCTCCCGGGGGACGGCCAGGGCCTTTAACCGGCTCACCCGGGCCACCTCGTCTTGCGCAGGCAGGGCGGGATTCATGGTTTCGTCAATGTCCGCCGCCCGGATGACGAAGGGAATCCCGAACAGGCCGAGAAGTTCCCTCCTCCGGGGCGACCCGGATGCTAGGATTAAGTGCATAGTAAATAGTATCCTTTCTGGTTGGAATTGACAATTGAGAATTGACAATTGACAATTATGGTACTCCCAAACGGGATGAAAACAGAATCTGCCCGGCAAATTGGTGTTTGACGATTTCGCACACACTGCGTTCTTGCTGTAGGGGAGCCATTCATGGCTCCCGTGACGCAGTACGTTTTCGCCGAAACGCTCATATAATCGGTACGTTTCACCGCCGGGAGCCATAAATGGCTCCCCTACAGTGTTTTTTGACGTTCCCAAAATAGCCCTACAAACACCAATTTACCGCTGCGCTGAATTGTCAACTGTCAATTGTCAATTCGATTTACTCTACGCCTCGCAGGTACAGTCCTCTGGTGCAGGCGCCGGGGTCGAAGGGGACGGGGGCCAGGTATTCCTGGAGCACCCGGTCTACCTCCTTGGCGTTTTCCGTGGTGAAGTACAGCCGCACAGCCCACAGTCCCAGCTTGGCCAGATCGTCCTGCCGGTCCAGCCAGCTGAGCTTCTTGCCGTTGAGCAGCACGCTGCGGCAGCTGCTGCCATCCTTGATGATGGGGAACTCCGCCCCGGTTTTGTCCGTCAGCTTGGGCTGGGCCTGGGCATTTTCGCAGGAGCACTTGCCCGTACGGTTTTTGATCAGGCACTGCTCCGTCAGCATCAGCGGCAGCCGTCCGTAGCAAATCAGTTCCGTGTTCAACGCCTTGCTTAAGTCCCGGATCTGGGGCAGGGTCAGCTCGAAGCTGGCGGTGGCGGAGGCCAGCTCCAGATTTTTCAGCACCTCCATGGAGGCGGAGTTGAAGATGTTCAGACCGAAGTCCCCGTGGATGCGAAGCCCGGCTTCCCGGGCGGGGATCAGAAGGCCCACATTGCCCACCAGCACATCCTTCAGGCCCATTTCCGCCAGCTCCCGCAGCTGGGTGCTCAGCTGGGGCAGCTCCCGGTCGTGGACGATCCGGGGCAGCGCCGCCGCCACCCGTCCCCGCTGAATCAGAGACCTTGCCAGCCGGGGGCTGGACACCATCACATGCAGCGGCACATACAGCATGGCGCAGGAGCTGTTCAGCAGCGTGGGGGTCAGCTGCTCCCGGGAGGTGACCTGGATGGTCAGCCCGGGGAGACCCTTGGGGTTGGGGTATTTGGGCAGGGGTCTGGGGCGGCGCAGGGCGTGCTCTTCATGCCGGGCCCGCAGGGCGGTGAGCTGGTTCAGCACATCCCGTCGCATGGCGTTGATGGCCGAGGCGGGGATGATGAGCCCCGGGTCCACCTGGGTGCGTACCTCCACGCAGCGGTAGGGGGTGCCCCCGGTTTTCGCGATGCGCTGGGCCAGCATTTCGCCGGTGAGCACAACGCTGCGGGCCAGCTCCGGCATGGGGCCCTCCACCCGGCACATCCGGCCCTGGGGGTCCGTCACCGTGAGGCTGCTTCCCTGGGAGGTGACAACGCCCCGGAAGCGCACATCCACAAGCTGGGTTTCCCCGGCCTCGTAGGAATTCCGGGCAGCCTGAAGGAATTTGGGGTCCAGCTCGGTATCCTCCCGGATGCCCAGCATGTCCTTATCCACCTTGCCCGTATAGTATCCGTCGGTAAAGCCCTGGCGGTTGAAGGCGGAGGTCAGCAGCTCCATCATGGCGGGGGTAACCCGCATTTCGTCCAGAGCCTTGCGGTATACGGCGGTGACCGTGGCCACGTACTCCGGCCGCTTCATCCGGCCCTCCAGCTTCAGGGAGGCCACGCCCATGGCCTCCAGCTCGGCAAGGTAGTGCACCAGGCAGTTGTCCTTCAGGCTCAGGGGGTATTTATCCTGCCAGTGGGTGTAGCCGTAGCTCTGGCGGCAGGGCTGGGCACAGCGGCCCCGGTTGCCGGAGCGGCCGCCGATGGCGGCGGACAGATAGCACTGGCCCGAATAGCACATGCACAGCGCCCCGTGGACGAAGACCTCGATCTCAATGGGGGACTGGGCGCAGATATAGCGGATTTCCTCCCGGCTCAGCTCCCGGCTGAGCACCACCCGCTTAATACCCATGGCGGCGCACAGCTGTACCCCTGGCAGGGAGTGGACGGTCATCTGGGTGGAGCCGTGAACCGGGATTTTCGGGGCGATCTGGCGGCACAGCTGCACAACGCCCAGATCCTGGACAATGAAGGCATCCACACCGCAGCTGGCCCCCTGGCGGATCAGCTCCTCCACCTTGGGGAGCTCCCGGTCGGATACCAGGGTGTTGATGGCCAGGTGTACCGCGACACCCCGGATGTGGCAGTATTTCACCGCTTCGGGCAGGGTCTCCGGGGTGAAGTTCTTGGCGCTCTGCCGGGCGTTGAAGGCACCCACGCCCAGATACACGGCGTTGGCCCCGTTCTGCACCGCCGAGCGCAGGGACTCCATGGAGCCCGCCGGGGATAGTAATTCGATCATATACGCTCTCTCCAATATGGTATACTTGGGCGCATTATACCATAAACCAACCGAAACTTCCACCCCTTCCCCGCGGAATTCAAAAGAAATTCAAGAAAAATTCATAGGAACCGCCCCTTGCCCGCCCGAGGGAGCGGGCAGACAAATTGGTGCTTGTCGGGCTGCGTCCCAAATTACCTGTCATTGCGAACCAGCGCGCACGCTGGTGTGGCAATCCCCCCGATGAATGGAACCAGGTAACGATTACCACCAAAAATCGTAGTGTTTCCCAGTCCTACAGGGTAATTGTCGATACATTTTACCTCTAACCGGGGGATTGCCACGCCAGCGTGCGCGCT
>CALYTB010000060.1 GCA_945486035.1 uncultured Clostridia bacterium | reverse complement strand
AACTGTCAATTGTCAATTGTCAATTCGGCGAAGCCGCTAAACAACAATTTATCGGGGAAGAGAGAGAAACCGGATGCATATTGGAAATATTGAAGTGAACAATCCCCTGTTTCTGGCGCCGATGGCGGGGGTGACGGATTGGGCCTTTCGGACAGTCTGCGCCCGGCTGGGGGCGGGGGTGACGGTGACAGAGATGGTTTCCTCCCGGGCGCTGGTGTACAAGGATAAAAAGACCGCCAAGCTCCTGCGGAAAAACGAGGGGAGCATCTGCGGGGCTCAGATTTTCGGCAATGACCCTGCCGTGATGGCGGAGGGAGCGAGGCTGGCGCTGGAAATCTCGGGATGTGACTTCATCGACATCAATATGGGCTGCCCCATGCCGAAAATTGCCCTTTCCGGGGACGGCTGCGGCCTGATGCGCACCCCGGAGCTGGCGGGAGAGATTGTGAAAGCGGTGCGTGAGGCGGTGAATGTTCCCGTTACCGTGAAGTGCCGTCTGGGCTGGGACAAGGGCAGTGTCAACGTGCTGGACTTTACCAGGCGGATGGAGGATTGCGGCGCGGCCATGGTGACGGTCCACGGAAGAACCCGGAGTATGCTCTATTCCGGCATCGCGGACTGGGACATGATCCGAAAGGTGAAAGAGCAGCTGTCCATTCCCGTCATTGCCAACGGGGACATCACCGGGGGCGAAGCGGCGGTAAAATGTCAGAAATGGACCGGCGCGGACGGACTGATGATCGGAAGAAGCGTTTTTGGGGACCCCTGGATATTTCAGGAGGTCCGCGCTGCCCTGAACGGGGAAGCGTACCCGGGCAGGCCGGAGCTGAAGGACCGGATTGAAGTGGCCCTGGAGCAGTTCCGCATGGCGGAGCAGGATCACGGGGAGCATGTGGCCTGTCTGGAGGCCCGGAAGCATTTTGCCTGGTATCTGCGGGGCGTGGCCCACAGCGGGTACTACAAAAACCAGATCACCTCCATGAACACCATGGAAGATCTGTACCGGGTTGCCAGGGATGTGGTCCGGGATTTGAAATGACACGGGAGGCATCGGATAGACAAATTGTTGTTTGTCGAGATGTCACCGTAGGGGCGGCTATCAGCCGCCCGCAACGTACGATGATAAACATGCCCATTTTATCCGTAAACGCTCATAAATCGTAACCTTTCGGGCGGCTAATAGCCGCCCCTACGGTAGCATCGTAAGGATTTTGAAAACAATTTTCCTGAGCGGTATCGGTCGAGGGGCCCAAAGGATGTTGGTTCACCACCCAGGGTTCGTGACGCATTGGCCGCGGGCCCTGCCCGCCAAACAATAATTTGTCGTTCCATTCGGGACCAATCGCCGTTTGAAAGGATTTCCATTTATAAATCATCCGCCTTTTCATACCCTAATCCAAGAGGTGAGGGTATGAAAAGGCGGATTGCATATCTTTTGGCGCTACTTGTGGCGGTGGGGATTCCGGTGCGGGCCGATACCATCCGGTGGGTGGATTTTGATGTGGGGTATGAAGCAATGAAGTATGCCCTGGATCAGGACATCGCGACCTTTGACCAGGAAAAGCACATCTCCTGGATTGACACACTGGCCCTGGCTGCCTGCCGGACAGGGGGAAAGTGCTCTCTGACCTCCGTGAAGAAGGCGGCAGCGGATCTGAAGGGGGACCGGTCGCCTCAGGAGCTGCTGGGGGACCAATCCAAATATTATGATTATTACCACCGGGCCTACACAGCGGCGCTGGGAGGTCTGGTGGGAAGCTATGCCATTAAAAAAGACGGGGAGTGGAAGGCCTGCTACGGGCTGAAGGCGTTCTCTCCCGTAGCGGCAGGGTATGGGTACAGTCACTGCGACGATTTCGGAGTCAGCCGCTCCTTCGGATTTCAGCGCAAGCACTTAGGGAACGATCTGATGGGCGGCCTGGGAACTCCCATTGTGGCGGTTGAGGGCGGCATTGTGGAGGCCATGGGCTGGAACCGGTACGGCGGCTGGCGGGTGGGCATCCGCTCATTTGACAGCCGGCGCTACTATTACTATGCCCATCTAAAAAAAGATACCCCCTTCGCACCGGGCCTTCAGGAGGGGGACGTGGTGCAGGCGGGGGATCTGATCGGGTTTATGGGCAGGACCGGCTACTCCGACCGGGAAAACGTCAACAACATTGAAACGGTGCACCTGCATTTTGGCCTTCAGCTGGTGTTTGACGAAAGCCAGAAGGAGTGCAACTCGGAAATATGGATTGACGTGTACAACATCGTGAGGCTTCTGGCCACCCACCGCAGCAGCCTGCAAAAGACGGCCGACGGCTGGCAGCGGGTGTATCCCTACCGGGATCTGGATGTGGAGGAGTTCCCTGCGGGAGAACCGGGGGCTTGACAGGAAAATGCGGTTAAGTGGAATGCTGCATCGTATAACGTGCATATCGGTTAAGTCAGCAACCCGACAAATTGTTGTTCAGACTATCGGTTTTAGTAAGCTAAACAAATTGGTGTTTGAATATTTCAAATGCGTTTCGTCCTTCCTGTAGGGGAGCCATTCATGGCTCCCGTGACGCAGTACGTTTTCGCCGAAATGCTGGGGATATCGGAACATTTCACCGCCGGGAGCCATGAATGGCTCCCCTACAGTGTTATTCCGACATTTCCAAAACTGAACTACAAACAACAATTTTTCTTGCGTGCGAAACTTGTTTTCGCGGAGAAGCTTAGCTGTTGCGGAAACGGGAGAGGAAATCCTGGGTTTCCTGTTTCCGGGGATTTCCGAATACCTCCTGGGGTGCTCCCTCCTCGCAGATGACCCCGCTGTTCATGTAGACAACATGGTTGCTCACGTCCCGGGCGAAGGCCATTTCGTGGGTGACCACCAGCATGGTCATTCCCTCGGCGGCCAGGCCGCGCATGACGGTGAGCACCTCGCCCACCATTTCCGGGTCCAGAGCGGAGGTGGGCTCGTCGAAGAGCAGTACCTCCGGGTCCATGGCCAGAGCCCGGGCGACGGCCACCCGTTGCTTCTGACCGCCGGAGAGCTGCCGGGGCTTGGCATTGATGTAGGGGGCCATGCCCACCTTTTCCAGGTACTCCATGGCGTGGACCCGGGCTTCCTCTTTATTCTTCTTCAGGACTTTGACCTGGCCTACGATGCAGTTGTCCAGAACGGTCATATTGTTGAACAGGTTGAAGGACTGGAACACCATGCCCACATGGGAGCGGTAGGCAGGGGCATTGAAGCCCCGGGCTACCACGTTCTGTCCGTGGTATAGGATTTCGCCGGAGGTGGGGTTTTCCAGCAGGTTGATGCAGCGAAGCAGGGTACTTTTGCCGGAGCCGGAAGCACCGATGATGGAGGTCACATCGCCCTTGCTCACGGTGAAGTCGATGTCCCGCAGAACCTGGTGGGTGCCGAAGGATTTGGACAGGTGCTTGATTTCCAAAATTGTGTTATCCATTACGGCTGCCGTCCTTTCTGCGGAATTCCTTGCTTTGCTCGTCAAAGGGGGTCTTGCGGCTGGGGTGGGAGTAGGTTCCGACGCTCATGGCGAGGGAATCCTCACTAACCAGCTCATAGTTGTCGTCGCCGTCCATCTTCTTTTCCAACCATCGCAGACCGAAGGAGGCAAGAAGCGTCAGTGTCAGGTAGCCAACCATCTCAATGACCGCGGAGGGGAAATACAAAAGGTTTACGCCCACAATGTTGCGGTGGGTGGCGAAGAATTCCACAAAACCGATGACGAACATCACCGAGGTGTCCTTGATATTGATGATGAAGTTGTTGCCGATCTGGGGGATGATGTTGCGCAGTGCCTGGGGCATGATGACATGCACCATGGTCTGCACATGGGTCATGCCGATGGCCTTGGCGCCCTCGGTCTGGCCGGGATCGATGGAGATGATGCCGCCCCGGACGGACTCGGCCATGTAAGCGCCGGTGTTGATGGAGACCACGATGAGTGCAGCGGCCCAGATACCGGACATGCCCTTGAAGGCCACCGCGCCGTCTGTGAAGTAGGGAAGACCGTAGAAGATAAAGACGGCCTGGAGCACCATGGGGGTTCCCCGGAAAACCTCTACGTAGATGCGGATGATGACCCGGAGCAGCTTCAGGAAGAAGCGTTTTACGGGAGAGTCGCTGGGGGAACAGGGGATGGTGTTGAGAACACCGCACACAAGACCGATGAGACAGCCGGCCAAGGTGGCGGCAACGGCCAGAATCAGGGTATTTTGGATACCGGTGAGATATGCACCTGAGTAATTTGCCCAGAGCTTACCAATATCGGTTACGAGCTTTGCCAGCTTGTCCATGAGGAACTCCTTCTGATGAAATGGTTTAAATGAGGGCAGGGTATACGCGGTTGTACGATAAATGGTTGTTTACACGTCCTTGCTGTCATTGCGAGCCAGTGCGCAGGACTTCCGTGGCAATCCCCCGGTTAGAGGAGAAATGTACCGAAAACCACCCGGAAGAATGGGAATCGCCGCGATTTTTGGTGGTAATCGTTACCTGGTTCCATTCAATCGGGGGATTGCCACACCAGCGTGCGCGCTGGTTCGCAATGACAGGTAATCGGGGCACGGCCCGCTAAACAACAATTTGCAGCCCCGTTGGTTTGTGCCGGTTGGAGGTGGCGCGGTTCAGAACAGCCTGACCGGGCTGCCAGAGCGGCAGTCCGGTCAAGTGTCCTATCAGATTTCAGGCTGAACGGCGATGGCGTCGTTCATGATGGTGTTGAAGTCCTCCGCGGTCATACCGCTCAGGACCTTGTTCATGGCATCCAGCAGGAAGGTGTTGCCCTTGACTACGGAGATGCCGATGTTGATCTCGCCGTCATCTACCTGGAAGTTGTCATTGCTTCCGGTAAAGTCCAGGATCACCAGGTTGTCATAGGTGGCGCAGGCGCCCATGGCGGTGGGCATGTCGGTGCAGATGTAGTCCACGGTGCCGGAGGTGACAGCCATAATCATGGCGGGGGCGGTCTCGGAGGCGGGCATCAGCTGAGCGCCTTCAATCTGGGGCAGGCACGAGTCATACCAGATGGTGCCGGTCTGGGCGGTGCAGGAGCCGGTGAGCTGGGAAATACCGGTGGCAGAGGCCAGGGGGCTGTCCTTCCGGGTCACGCAGACGATGGAGGCGTAGAAGTAGGGACCGGCCATGTCAACTTCCTGCATACGGGTTTCGGTCATGGACTGACCGGCGATGACGGCATCCAGCTGTCCGGCGTTCAGAGCGGGCACCAGGCCATCCCAACCGATGGCCATGACTTCCAGCTCCCAGCCGTTGGCCTCGCAGATCTTCTTGGCGATCATCACGTCATAGCCGTTGGCATAGGCACCGGGATTGTTGGCAATGGGCACAGCACCGTTGCTGTCGTCCATCTGGGTCCAGTTGTAGGGGGCATAGGCACACTCCATGCCCACGGTCAGAACGCCGTCCTCCACACCGGTGATCACGGTGCTGCCGCTTTCCTGGGGGGCGGTTTCACCGGCGGTGGGCGCGGTGGTTTCGGTGGCGGCGGGGCTGCCGCAGGCGGTCAGGGACAGAAGCAGGGTCAGGGCAAGGATGATGGACAGAATCTTTCTCATAATGGTCAACCTCTCTTTTCAATTTCCGGGAATGCCCTCCCGGTGGGGGAATAAAAAATGAACCGCTTTGTCAAGCGGTTCATGGGAATGCGGCATGGCGCACAGCGCGCGTACCGAACAGCCATTGATAGCGCTTCACAAAGATTTTTTGTGACAGTCCGGCAGATCTTCTCTGACGGCCCAGCGGGGGTCGGCCGGGCAGCCTTCCCACGCTTCGGCGGTGATCCCTTTCCCATCCGGCGGCTGCACGACCTTGCCGGAGGGTACTCATGAGTACCGCGCCTCTATCAAGCGATTCAATTTTTCTGTATACTACCACGGCATCCGGGGGTTGTCAACGTTTTTTGACGGAATGGGGCAATTTTGTGAAAAACGGTGAAAACCCCCGGGAAAGAGCCGCAAATTATGTGGATTATTCCGCCCCGGATTGGACCTGCGCGGCGTGCTCCGCCTGAACCTCGGGTATGGCGGAGAGCATGGGCTCCACATCCTTGCCTTTGAGCTTCCGATCCACATAGTTCCTGGTAATTTTGTAAACAACGGGGGAGAGCACGATGACACCGATCAGGTTGGGGATCATCATCATGCCGTTGAGGGTGTCGGCGATATCCCAGGCCAGGTTGGCGCTCATCACGGCTCCGCCGAAGGTGGCAACCACAAAGACAATGCGGTAGACGGCGGTGAATTTAGTACCGAAGAGGAACTCGGCGGCTTTGGAACCGTAGTGGCTCCAGCCCAGAACTGTGGAATAGGCGAAGAGCATAATGGCGATGGCGATAAACCCGCCGCCCAGCTTGCCGAAATACATGGTGAACACGGTACTGACGATGTTGGAATTGTTGATGGCTACGCCCTGGAATTCCGCTACCGCGGCGCCGGTCTGCAGATCCACAAGGCCGGAGGACAGAATGGTGCAGGCGGTGAGGGTACACACGATCATGGTATCGGCGAACACCTCGAAGATGCCCCACATACCCTGGCGTACCGGCTCCCGGACATTGGAGCTGGAGTGCACCATTACGGAGGAGCCCAGGCCTGCCTCATTGGAGAACACGCCCCGCTTCATGCCCTGCTCAATGGCCAGCTTCATGCCATAGCCCACCACGGCGCCCCCGGCGGCCTTCATGGCGAAGGCACCCCGGAAGATAGAGGCTAAGACCGCGGGAAGCATCCGGAAATTCATTACGATGATGGCAACCGTGCCCAAAATGTAGAAAATCACCATGAAGGGGACGATTTTTTCCGTCACGGAGGCGACACGCTTTAAGCCGCCCACGATGACGAGGCCGCACAGGACTAAGATCACAATGCCCGTAACCCAGCCGGGGACATGGAACACGGCCTGCATATTCCCGGCGATGGAATTGACCTGGGTCATGTTGCCGATGCCGAAGGCCGCCAGGAAGCAGAACACGGAGAACAGCGCGGCCAGAGCGGTGCCGATCCACTTGCAGCCCCGTTTGGAGCCCAGACCGTCCCGAAGGTAGTACATGGCGCCGCCGCTCCACTCGCCTTTGTTGTTTTTCCGGCGGTAGTAGATGCCCAGCACATTTTC
This sequence comes from uncultured Clostridia bacterium, assembly GCA_945486035.1. Lineage (GTDB taxonomy): Bacteria > Bacillota > Clostridia > Oscillospirales > Oscillospiraceae > Faecousia. The sequence continues at coordinate 3,273 of CALYTB010000060.1, read as the reverse complement.
GGAGTAGTTGGTCATCATGCCGAAGAAGGCGATAAGCCACATCCAGAATACGGCGCCCGGTCCGCCCACCAGGATGGCGCCGGAGACACCCACAATGTTGCCCGTGCCCACGGTAGCTGCCAGGGCGGTGCAGAGGCTCTGGAACTGGGAAATGGAGTGGTCACCGGTGTGGCTGGTTACTTTGCTGTCCCGGAAGATGGCACCGATGGTTTGCTTCATCCAGTGGCCGAAGTGGGATACCTGAAAGAATTTTGTGACACAGGTGGTCAGCACACCCACAAAAGCCAGCAGAATCAGGGCCGGCCAACCCCAGACAATGCCGTTGAGAATGCCGTTGATTTTGGCGACGGTTTCCAGCATAATATTCATCCTCTCTTCCATGCTTCTGAATAAAAACACGTCGCATACCCAGGGGTATGCGACGCATTTGCCGCAACAGAATGTAGGAATTATATGGTAATTCCCGGAAAAAGTCAACGCTAACCATTAGAAAAAGGGAAGATTTGGAGAATGTTCTAAATACACATAGAATCCGGGGGGGATATTCTATGGAAAAGACAGATGTACACCCAAGAAGAACACTTCCTGGAATGGGGAGAGACAGAAAACTGTTGTTTAGCTAAGAAATGCTGTCATTGCGAGCCAGTTCGCAAACTGGCGTGGCAATCCCCCGGTTGAAAGGAATCAGGTAACGATTACTACCAAAATCGCCACATTATCCTACTCTGTAGGGAAATCGTCGAACATTTTACCTCTAACCGGGGGATTGCCACGACCAGTGTGCGCACTGGTCTCGCAATGACAGAAAACTTTGGGGCAAAGCCGCTAAACAACAATTTATCTTCGAAAAGCTCCCTTCGGTGTTACTGCTCCTTTTTCCGAAGGAGCAAGCCGAGAAGAAAGCCGATGGCGGCGGGGCAGATCCAGCCAAGGCCAAGACGGAAGAAGGGAAGGAACCGCTGGGCAAAGGCTGTGAGGGTGGAGAGGACGGTACTGCCGGGTACCATGCCGGACACCGTGCCGATCATATCAAAGACTGCCGCGACAAGGGTGAAGGCGGTGGTCCAGACATAGACACTGCGGCTGTGGCCGAAGGATTTTCCAAACAGGGCCAGCAGAATCAGGGTGATGGCCAGAGGATACAGGAACATGAGCACAGGGACACACCAGGCCACAATGGAGTTCAGGCCGAAGTTCGCGATGCAGAAGGACAGCGCGCTGAAAAGAATCGCCCAGGCGGTATATCCCGGGCCCTTGGGGAACATGTCCACGAAGGCCTTGGAGCAGCTGGTGACCAGTCCGATGGCGGTTTTGAGACAGGCGAAGGTGACGATGGCCGCGGTGAGGATGGCTCCCAGAGAATGGAAATAGTAATTTGCGATAATGCCCAGCACCGCGCCGCCGTTGGAGCAGTCGCCGCAGATGGGAGCACTCTGAGCGGACACCAGAGTGATGAACAGATAAATCAGGCCCATGAACAGGCAGCTGAAGATACCGGCTTTTGCGGTATTGGCGGCGATGCGGCCCGGTTCCTTGATGCCATGGGAGCGCACCACGTCAATGACAACGATTCCGAAGGCCAGACCCGCCAGGGCATCCAGGGTGTTGTAGCCCTCCAGGAAGCCCTTGAAGAAGGCACTGTCGGAGGCAGCGTAGCTTTCCGCCGGGGTGACCTCCGCCAGGGATGTCAGAGGCTTTGCCAGAGCGGCGATGACGAGAATTGCCAGGAACACCAGAAACACCGGGTTCAGGAACTTGCCGATCCAAGTCATGATGCCGCTGGGCTTCAGAGAGAACAACAGCACAATGGCGAAAAACACCAGGGAAAAAATGGCCAGGTACAGCGTCTCGCTGCCCTCGGGCAGCAGATTCACCGCACCCACGGTGAAGGAGGTGCTGGCGCACCGGGGAATGGCGAAGAGGGGCCCGATGGTGAGATACAGCAATGTACAGAAGAACACGCTGTACTTCCGGGAAACCTTTCCGGCCAGCTCCACAACGCCCTCGCTGCGGCTGATGCCCAGGGCTACTACGGCCAGCATGGGGATTCCTACCGCGGTAATGAATACCCCCGCGAAGGCGCTCCAGAAATTGCTGCCTGCCTGAACGCCCAGAATGGCGGGGAAAATCAGATTGCCCGCGCCGAAGAACATGCCGAAGAGCATACTGGTGATGGTGATGGTTTCCTTTGCCGTGAGATTGCGTTTCATATGGGGGCACCCCTTCCAAAATAGATGGGTTCATCTTAGTGGAAAACACGGCAGGGCGCAACCGGAAACAGATTTCTTCACAAGAAACTTTTTGGAAAATTTGTTTCTTTAGAATAGACTTTTTGGTGAGAATGTGGTATTCTGGATTTGAAGAAAGCAAACCGAACGGAAATCACGGGTTTGTTGATTCTAAAGAAACTTCGGAGGCTTTGCCATGGGGGAAATCAGCTGTGAAATCGGTAAAAAAATCCGTACCTTCCGCAAATCCAGGAACATGACCCTGGAGGAGCTGGCACGGATTGTATGCAAGAACAAATCCACCCTGTCCAAATACGAAACCGGGGAGATCGTTCTGGATATCGAAACCATCTATGAGATTTCCCGGGCTCTGAACATCCATGTGGAGCAGCTGCTCTACTGTACCCCGGAGCGGGTGCCCATCCGGGATCAGGGGGCCCATCCGGCCTTTTTCAGCGGATTGACTCAGTTCTATTCCTATTACTATGACGGGCGGTACAACCGGATTGTACCGGGGGTATTCGACGTGCAGACCGTGGGGACGGATCACCGGTACAAGATCATGGCCTACATGGATTTTACGGATTTTGACGGCTATCAGAACTGCGGGACTACCTACTACGGCTTTATGGAGCACTACGATGCCATTTCCAACCTGACACTGACTAACCAGAACTCTCCCATCGAGAGGGCCTACGGTCAGATCATGGCGGCCTACACCAGCTCCGACGTGAAATGGGGGCTGTTCACGGGCTTGTCCTCCAGTCCCATGATGCCCGTGGCCATCAAGATGCTCTTCTCCCGCAAGCGGCTGAGTGAGGATGAGAAGCTGCTCAGGATGCTGAAGGTCACCAAGGAGGATATCCGCCTGCTGCGGCACTACAATATGATGACGGTGCTGTAAATCAAACTCCCATCCCCATAGCCCGGGATGGGAGTTTATAGGAGGGTTATATAGGATTGACTTGGCAAACAGGAATATTGTTGTTTGTACGTTCTTTGCTGTCATTGCGAGCCAGTGCGCACACTGGCGTGGCAATCCCCC
>CALYTB010000059.1 GCA_945486035.1 uncultured Clostridia bacterium | reverse complement strand
CAACTGTCAATTGTCAATTGTCAATTCGGCGAAGCCGGCAAACACCAATTTGTCGGGCTGCTGACTTAAGCCGATAAGCACAATATATTATATTTTCATCTTCAGAAATACAATCGTCCCACAAGGACACAATAATTGTCAATTATTTCCCTCTGCATTTCACGAAAGGAATGAACAAAATGGCATCCAATCGCATTCACAGGATCAACGAGGAGATTCAGAAGGAGCTGTCTTCGCTTCTTCGGACGGTGAAGGACCCCCGGGTTCAGGACACCATGATCTCCATCACCCGGGTGGAAACCACCCCGGATCTTCGCTATACCAAGGTTTATGTCAGCTTCCTGCCGGAGGAGAAGGCCAAGGAAGCCCTGGCGGGCCTCAAATCCGCCGGAGGGTATCTGCGCCGGGAGCTGGCCCGGAAGCTGCAGCTGCGCTACGCCTCGGAAATCGTCTGGGAGCAGGACGACTCCATCCAGTACGGCGCGAAAATGCTGAAGCTCATCAATTCTCTGGAGGTAACCCATGACGAAGCTGACGAGGGCTGAGGCGGCGGAATTTCTCGCCCGTCATGACCAATACCTTCTGCTGACCCACCGCCGACCCGACGGGGACACCCTGGGCAGCGCCGCGGCGCTGTGCCTGGGGCTGCGGAGCCTGGGCAAAACCTGCCATATTCTCGAAAACCCGGAGATCACCCCCCGGTTTGCCTTTCTCCATGAGGGGCTGACCAGGCCCGAAGCGGAGCCGGAGGATACCCTCATCACCGTGGACGTGGCCTCCCCCGGGATGCTGCCCAATTCCTTCGGGAAGCTCCTTGACCGGGTGGCGCTTCGCATCGACCACCACGGAGCCGCCACCTCCTTCACCCCCCGGGAGATCGTGGACCCGGACAGCGCCTCCTGTGCGGAGCTGGTGTGGGATATTCTGGAAATCATGGGCGCTTCCATGGATGCCCGGCTGGCCGAGGCGGTGTATGTGGGCCTTTCCACGGACACGGGCTGCTTCCGCTTTGCCAACACCACGGAGCACACCTTCGCCACAGCGGCCAAATGCGCCCGGGCGGGGGCCAGGCTGTATGAACTGAATCAGGAGCTGTTCGAAACCAACACCCTGGGCCGTCTGCGGATTCAGGGCTGGATTGTGGAGCATATGCAGCTGCTGAAGGCGGGCACTCTGGCCCTGGTGGTGATTCCCAGGCAGGTGGAGCAGGAAATCGGGGTCACCGAGGACGATATGGACAACATCTCCAACTTCCCCCGGACCGTTGCCGGGGTGCGGATGGCCGCCACCCTGCGGGAAACCGCCGACGGCACCGCCAAGCTCTCCGTCCGGGCTGTCCCCGGCTGCGATGCCACCATCATCGCCCGCCGGTTCGGCGGCGGCGGCCACAAAGGCGCGGCAGGCGCGAATATGAGCCTCCCCCTGGCAGAAGCCGCGAAGCAGGTGGAAGCCGCGCTGGGCGAATTGACAATGGACAATTGACAATTGACAATTTTTACAAGCGGTCAGGTGTGTCGAATAACGCTCATTTCTACTGTAGGGGAGGCATTCATGCCTCCCGGGAACGCGGTACGAATTCGTCGGGGCGCAGATAAAACCCGCCCCGCTCCCGCCGGGAGCCATGAATGGCTCCCCTACAGCAAAATGGGGAAGTACCTCAGAAACTTTCGTTTCTGCTGTAAGGGAGGCATTCATGCCTCCCACGCGAACTTGCAGAAAACGGTGGGATGGGTCAAAAGAGGGAGGAAAAATCGTGGATTACCCCAAAAGGAAACCTATACGCATTCCCGGGTATGATTACTCCCAGGCGAATTACTATTTCATCACCATTTGCACCCATAAGAAAGAGTGGCTGTTTGGGGACAGACGCGGCCTGAACCGGTGGGGCCTGGAGGTCCGGAAGCAGATTGCTGAAATTGATACGCGTTATTCCGATATCCGCATTGTGAAAAGTGTTGTGATGCCCAACCATGTGCATATGATTGTTGCCGTTGGGTGTGATTTGCAAAGGGTGGACGGAACCAACCTGAGCAGCGTGATTGGACTTTTCAAGGCCGGTGTATCCAGAGCGATCCATCAGCAAGACCCCAACCGGATCGTGTGGCAGAGATCCTTTCATGACCACGGTATCCGCTGTCGTGAGGATTTTGAGAATACATGGCTATACATTGAAAACAATCCGGCGAAATGGGGCTTGAAATGACAGCGCGGATGTCAGGAAGCAGGAACACCCATATTTCCTGTAGGGGTAAGCTGGTTCGGGAAACCCTCGTTCTTACTGTAGGGGAGGCATTCATGCCTCCCGGGAACGCGGTACGATTTCGCCAGAGCGCAAAGGAAACCTCCCCGCCCCCCGCCGGGAGCCATGAATGGCTCCCCTACAGTAAGTTTTAAGTGCTCTGAATCAGAGAAAGGAGAACGCCCATGAATGGGATTGTGATTGTGGACAAGCCTGCCGGGTGGACGAGCCAGGATGTGACTGCCCGCTTACGGCGGGTGTTCCAGACCCGGCGGATTGGCCACGGGGGGACGCTGGATCCCATGGCCACCGGGGTGCTGCCGGTGTTCGTGGGCAGGGCCACCCGGGGGGTGGAGTTTTTTGAACACGCGGAGAAAACCTATGAGACCACCCTGCGCCTTGGCATCACCACGGACACCGAGGACATCACCGGCTCCGTGCTGGAGCGCAGGGAGGTGAACATCACCCGGGAGACCCTGGAAGCTGCGCTGGAAGCCTTCCGGGGGGAGATTTTCCAGGTTCCTCCCATGTACTCCGCCCTGAAGGTGAACGGGCAGAAGCTCTGCGACCTGGCCCGGAAGGGTAAGGAGGTGGAGCGCACACCCCGGCCCATCACCATCCATGCGCTGACCCTGCTGGAATTTACCGGGGAAACCGCCCGGCTCCGGGTCCGCTGCTCCAAGGGCACCTATATCCGCACCCTCTGCAAGGACATTGGTGCGGCCCTGGGCTGCGGCGGGTGCATGGAGGCCCTGCGCCGCACCGGTGCCGGGGAATATACCATCGACGAGGCCGTGCCTCTGGATCGCCTGCTGGAAGCGGAGAATCCCGGGGAATTTTTAAGGGATGTGGACACCATGTTCCGGGGCTTTCCCGCCGTGACCCTCACGCCCAACCAGGAAAAGCGCTGCCGCTGCGGCAACGCCTTCTCCCTGGGGCTGCCGGAGGGGACCTATCGGGCCTACAGCCGGAGCGGGGAATTTCTCATGCTGGCCAAGGTGGAAAACAGTGTTATGTCAACAATCAAGAGCTTTTTCGAGGTTTCGCAAGGATGAAGAAATACATTTACGCCCTGGGCTTCTTTGATGGGGTCCACCGGGGCCACGGGGCGCTGCTGCGGCGGTGCCGGGAGCTGGCGCAGGCCCCTTTGGAGCCGGGAGCCGTGACCTTCCTGGGCCACCCGGATACCCTGGTGCTGGGCATCACCCCGGGGCTCATCAACACAGCCCAGGACCGGAAGCGGCTGCTGGAGGAAATCGGCGGCGTGAACCGGGTGGTGGAGCTGCCCTTTGACCGGCAGCTGCAGGCCATGGCCTGGGATGCCTTTCTGGATATGCTCCGGGAGCAATACGATGCTGCCGGTTTTGTCTGCGGCGAGGATTTCCGTTTCGGCGCCCGGGGCGCGGGCAATACCGAACTGCTGTCACACTACTGCCGGGAGCGGGGCCTTCCCTGGGCCGTGGTGCCGGAGCAGCTGTGCCGGGGACAGCGGATTTCCTCCACCCACATCCGCCAGCTTCTGGAGCAGGGAGATGTGGAGCAGGCAGCGGAATTTCTGGGCCACCCCCACATCCTCACGGGCACCGTGATCCGGGGCCACCAGCTGGGCCGCCGTCTGGGGATTCCCACGGCCAACCTGGCCCTGCCGGAAGGGCTTACGGAGCCCCGGCACGGGGTTTACGCCTGCCGGGTGCGGCTGGAAGGGAGCGCCTACGCCGCCGTGACCAACGTCGGCACCCGCCCCACCGTGGATGGCCGGGGCATCACCGTGGAGCCCTGGATATTGGATTACAGCGGGGATCTGTACGGCAGGGAAATCCGCCTGGAGTTTCTCCGTTTTCTCCGCCCGGAGCGGAAATTCCCCGACCTGGATGCCCTGAAGGCCGAAATCCTCCGCAACGCCGCCGAAACCAGGGATATCGTAAAAAATTGACAATTGACGATTAAGAAATCCCTTCGGGTGGGATTAAGAATCATCAGCGGTACGGCAAATTGGTGTTTGTACGTTCTTGCTGTCATTGCGAGCCAGTTCGCTTTCCTGGCGTGGCAATCCCCCGGTTAGAGGGGAAATGTATCGACAACTGCCCTACAGGACGGGAAAACACCGCGATTTTTGGTGGTAATCGTTACCTGGTTCCATTCATCCGGGGGATTGCCACGACCAGTCTGAGGACTGGTCTCGCAATGACAGCATTTTTTTAAACACCAATTTATCGATACGGCAACGAAATTGCCCGTTGTCAATTTGTTAGCGCCGTCATATCCGCATCCCTGATGCATACCCTTTACGGACAGGAGGGATGTCCCGTGGCGCAGAAGCTGACGCTGGAGGATCGCAACCGGCTCACCATGAACGCGGTGACGGAAGTGGTGAGCTTTGAGGAGAGCACGGTGGTGCTGCAGACGGAGCTTGGCACCCTGGTGGTGCAGGGCCGGGAGCTGAAGCTGAAAACCCTCTCCCTGGAGGGGGGCCAGGTGGCCGTGGACGGGGAGATCACCGCCCTGGTCTACGAGGAGCCCAGATCCCGCCGGGGCTGGTGGGGACGGGGATGACCGCGCCTGCCCTGGCTGCCCGCCGTCTGTGGCTGGCGTTTGTGCTGGGGCTGGGGCTTGGGCTGTGGTATGCCCTGCTCCGGCCCCTTCGCCGCCGCAGCAGCGCCCCGGCAGACACGCTGTTCGTAGTGGCAGCCTTCTGCGCCTGGCTGTATCACAGCTTCGGGGTGTGCCGGGGGGATCTGCGGCTGGGCTACAGCGCGGGACTTCTCCTGGGGGCGGTGCTGCTGGATCGAACCCTGGGCGTGCGCCTGGAGCCGCTGTCTTCCACATTCTGGAAATTTATCGGGAAAATTCTGGAACTTCTCCTTCTTCCCGGCAGGATTTTTTTCGGATTCACGAAAAAAACAGTTGCATCTGGTGGAAAATGGGTTAAAATAAAGTGGAATAACCGTCGGCATTTCCGGCGGAAGCCCGGAGGTGAACCCCATGAATCCAAAAAAGCAGCCCAAGCCCAAGCTACAGGTGGTGGTGCGCTCCAGCTCCGTCGCTCTGAAGATTGCGGTGACGGTGCTGATCGTGTTCTCTATGGCAGCCCTGGCAGCTCTGGCCTGGGTTCGCGGCAGTATCCGCGGCCAGGTGGAAAATCTGCGGCAGGAGGCCGCCGCCATAGAGCAGGAAAATCGGGAGCTGCAGGACAAAATTGACAACCTGGGGTCCGTCCAAAGCGTGCAGGACATCGCCCGGGAGGAGCTGGGTCTGGTGGACCCCAACACCATCATGATCCAGCCGGAGGAATAGACCACATTTTCAGCAAGTATATGGAGGAAAGAGAGTCAGTATGGAGTTAACCGTTGGAGCCATTGTAGAGGGTAAGGTCAAATCGATTACCAATTTCGGTGCGTTCATCGCCCTGCCGGAGAACAAGACCGGCATGGTACATATTTCCGAGGTGGCCAATGCCTACGTCAGCGACATTCGCCAGCACCTGACCGAGGGCCAGGATGTGAAGGTGATGGTCATCGGCAACGAAAATGGCAAAATCAATCTGTCCATCAAGCGCCTGGAGCCCCGGCCCCAGCGGGATGCCGCGCCCAGAGGCGGAAATAACAATTTCAGGAGCCAGAACCCCCAGCAGCGGCCAAGCGCACCCCGCGGCACCGGCAGACCTCCGGTACAGCCCGCTGCGCCCAAAACCGCGGATCAGCTGTTCGAGGAGAAGCTGAAGGCCTTCATGACCGAGTCCGACAGCAAAATCTCCTCCATCAAGCAGTATTCCGACCACAGAACCAAGAGCAGAAGACGATAAACGTCAGTTGACAGTTGATCGTTGACAGTTGACAGTTATGGTATCCCCTCCGGGGAAGATTCAAATCGTCCCGAAGGGACACCGCAACTGTCAACTGTTAACTGTCCACTGTCAACTCCTGTAGGAGTGGGGTTATGTCAACTGTTGTCATCACCGGCGGGTCCCGGGGGATCGGGGCGGCAGCGGTGGAGCTGTTTGCCGCCCGGGGTGACCGGGTTTATTTTCTTTATGAAAAGCGCCATGATGCCGCCCGGGCCGTGGCGGAGCGCACCGGAGCCACGGCCATCTGCTGCAACGTGGCAAGCCGGGAGCAGGTGGAGGCGGCCTTCGCCGGGATTCCTCAGGTGGATGTGCTGATCTGCTGCGCGGGCATATGCCACTATGGGCTGATGAGCATGATGCCGGAGGAAGATTGGGACCGGCTCTTCGCGGTGAACGTGAAGGGCGTGTACCACTGTGTCAACGCCGCCATGCCCGCCTTCCTCCGGGAGCATCGGGGGTGTGTCATCACCGTGTCCAGCATGTGGGGCCGGGTGGGCGCCAGCTGCGAGGCGGCCTACTCCGCCACCAAGGGGGCGGTGATTGCCCTGACAAAGGCCCTGTCCAAGGAGCTGGGCCCCAGCGGCATCCGGGTCAACTGCGTGGCCCCGGGGGTCATCCTCACGGACATGTGCGCGGAAGTGGACCCACGGGTGCTTTCGGAAATGGCGGAGGAAACCCCGGTGGGCCGCAACGGCACCCCCATGGACGTGGCCAGGGCCATGGCGTATCTTGCGGAGGCGGAGTTCGTCACCGGAGAAGTGCTTTCCGTAGACGGCGGCTACGCCATCGGGTAGAAGGGTTAGCGCAGCACGGCAAATTGTTGTTTACCTATTTGTTCTAAAAATGCTGGAATAACACTGTAGGGGAGCCATTCATGGCTCCCGGCGGCGAAATGCTCCGATATCACCAGCATTTCGGCGAAAACGTACTGCGTCACGGGAGCCATGAATGGCTCCCCTACAGTAAGAACGTAATACGTACGAAATCGTCAAATACCAATTTGTCGAGCAGTTGGGTCATCCCCGAAGGGGAATCCCACAACTGTCCACTGTCAACGATAAAAAGGAGAGATAACATGAAAATTGCAATCGGCTGTGACCATGGGGCGCTGGAGCTGAAGAACCGGGTGAAGGAGCACCTGGAAAAGCGGGGCTTTGCGGTGGAGGACTTCGGCACCTACACGGCCTGCAGCTGCGACTATCCCGACTTTGCCGCCGCGGCGGCCCGGGCGGTGGCCTCCGGGGAATGCGATAAGGGCATTGTGCTGTGCACCACGGGCATCGGCGTGTCCATCAGCGCCAACAAGATTCCCGGCATTCGCTGCGCCTTGCTGTCGGATGTGTGGTCCGCGAAAATGACCCGGCTCCACAACGACACCAACATGATGGCCTTGGGGGCCGGTGTGGTGGGCCCCAACCTGGCCCTGGAAATCGTGGATGTGTGGGTTGATACGGCCTTTTCCGGCGAAGAACGCCACCAGCGCCGGATTGACAAGGTCATGGCCCTGGAAAAATAAACAATTCCCCAGCCGGTTCCGGCTGGGGATGCTTTTGCCCATTCCCCGCATTGACAACCCGCCCGGGCTTGGGTACAATGGGAAACAGAACGATGGGATAACTAGGGCAACACCGTACAATTGCGTCTGCGGCCGGATGGCGGGTCTTTTCCCCCATCCGCACAGTTTGGAAAACAGGAAATACACCAAGTATTCCTCTGTTTTCCAAACTTTCGGCTGAGGAAAAATCCCTCGCCACCGGCTCTTGCCGAATTGTGCGGTGTTGCCCTAGGAAAACGGGACTTTAGCGAATCAGTGGACAGCTGTGGGATTCCCCTTCGGGGATGATTCTAAATCGTACCAGGTGAACACGACAGTCCTACAAATTGGTGTTTGTAAAGATATGCTGTCATTGCGAACCAGTGCGCACACTGGTGTGGCAATCCCCCGGCCCCATGGAACCAGGTAACGATTACCACCAAAAATCGCAAGGTTTTCCCACTCTGTAGGGCAATTGTCGATACATTTTACCTCTAACCGGGGGATTGCCACGCCAGCGTGCGCGCTGGCTCGCAATGACAGCGTATATATAGCGCACACTTTCAAACACTTTTTATCATCTGAACAAGGAGGCGACACCATGATTGACATTGGGGACAAGGTATTTCATTTGAGGGGGGAAACCTATTCCTACCTTCTGCGCGTCAACGACTACGGCCAGCCGGAGCAGCTGCATTTTGGGGCGGCGGTGGAAACCTCGGACTGGGAGGGGTTTGTGTGCCGTCCGGGACTGGGCTGGGGCGGCAGTGTGCTGCTGAAAAGCGGAGACACGGCCAGCTGCCCCGATGACAAGCCCCTGGAATGGAGCGGCAGCGGGCGGGGGGACTACCGGGAAAGCCCCCTGGAGCTTCTGGGCAGCCCCACGGATCTGCGGTTTTCCGGCGCGGAAATTGTAAAAACGCCGCCCATGGAGTGTTCCCTCCCCGCAAGCCATGGCGCCGAAGAGAGCCTGAAGCTGACCCTTTCCCAGCGGGGCTTGCGGCTGACCATGTACTACACCCCCTATGACACCGCCCTCACCCGCCGCTGCGTGGTGGAAAACACCGGGGATACCCCAGTGACTCTGGGCAAGTGCATGAGCTATATGGTGGATCTGCCCGGAGAATTCTGCATGCGCTCCTTCCACGGCGGCTGGATCGCCGAGGCCCGCCGCCGGGATACCCCGGTGGGGGAGGCCAAGGTGGTGCTGGAGAGCCTGACCGGCGCCTCCTCCCACCGGTGCAATCCGGGGTTCCTTCTGTACGAGCCCGGGGCCACCGAAGATGCGGGCCGGGTCTACGGCTTTAACCTGATCTACTCCGGCAATCACTATGCCGCGGCCCAGCGGAGCCTGCAGGGTCTGACCCGGGTGATGCAGGGCATCCATCCGTCTAATTTCCGGCAGATACTGGCTCCGGGAGAGCGGTTCGAAACCCCGGAAGCGGTGCTGTGCTGGGCGGGCCATGGCTTCGGGGAGCTGTCGGCGCGGATGCACCGGTTCGTCACCGACCACATCATCCCGCCCTACTGGCGGGAGCGGCCCCGGCCCGTGCTGTACAACAGCTGGGAGGGCTGCGACTTCCGGTTCAACCAGCGCTCCCTGCTGGATTTGGCGGCCCGGGCCAGGAAGCTTGGCTGTGAGCTGTTCGTCCTGGACGACGGCTGGTTCGGAGCCCGGAACAACGACAGAGCCGGACTGGGAGACTACAGCGTGAACCGGAAGAAGCTCCCCGGCGGGCTGGAGGGCCTGGGAGAGAAGCTTAAGGACTTGGGCATGGACTTTGGCCTCTGGTTTGAACCGGAGTCCGTGAACCCGGATTCCGATCTGTACCGGGCTCACCCGGACTGGGTGCTCCGGGACGAATTCGAACCCGTCTACGGCAGAAATCAGCTCCACCTGGACCTGACACGGCAGGAGGTCCGGGACTACATTGTGGAGAATGTGACCCGGATTCTGGACAGCGCCCCCATCCGCTATGTCAAGTGGGACATGAACCGGCATAGTGTGGCCCTGGGCGCCCGGGCCCATGAAAACGTGCTGGGACTGTATGAGGTGCTCCGCCGGATCTTTGCGCCCCGGCCGGAAATCCTGCTGGGAAGCTGCTCCTCCGGCGGCAACCGGTTCGACCTGGGGATGCTGACCTTCTCCCCCCAGATCTGGTGCTCCGACGATACCGACCCCATCGAGCGGCTTTCCATTCAGGAGGGACTAAGCTATCTGTACCCCCAGTCCACCTTCGGGGCCCATGTGTCCGCCGCGCCCCACGCCCAGACCCTGCGCAATACCCCCCTCTCCACCCGGGGGAATGTGGCCTTCTTCGGGTGCCTGGGCTACGAGCTGGATTTAAAGCCGCTGCTGAGCGTGGAGCGTCAGGAGATCGAGACCCAGATTGCCTTCTACAAGCAGTATCGGGAGGTTTTCCAGTTCGGCACCTTCCGCCGCACTCCCACCGGCTGGCAGGTCAGCCGGGGAGGTGTCACCCTCTGCGGCGTGTTCCACGGTCTTGTCCACGCGGCCCCGGGCTATGAGCGGCTGCGGGTGTCCGGCCTGGACCCGCGGAAGCGCTACCGGGTGGTGCGCCTTTCCCAGCGGCTGCGGGTGGGACAGTTCGGTTCCCTTCTGGGCCATGTGGCCCCGGTGAAGGTGAACCCCAACGGCACCCTGCTTCGCATTGCCGATGCCCATTACACGCTGGAAATCCCAGCGGAAGAGTACGTTCTGTCCGGCGGAGCCCTGGCCGAGGGTATGGTGCTGCGGCCCCTGTTCCGGGGCACCGGCTACGAAGAACACCAGCGCACCCAGGCTGACTTCGGCTCCGACCTGTACATCCTCACCGAAGCGGAATAAAGCGGTATGCGCACCGGCAGCACCCACGGCTGGCCGGGAAATGTTTGTTTCGTGGACAGTTGCGGTATCCTCTTCGGGGATGATTCAAAATGATCGTCAGAAGAGCGCGGCAGTCCGGCAAATTGTTGTTTGAATAATAAACGCTGTCATTGCGAGCCAGTTCGCAAACTGGCGTGGCAATCCCCCGGTTAGAGAGGAAATGTATCGACAACTGCCCTACAGAGTAGGTTGATGTGGCGTTTTTTGGTGGTAATCGTTACATGTTTCCATTCATCGGGGGGATTGCCACGCCAGCGTGCGCGCTGGCTCGCAATGACAG
>CALYTB010000058.1 GCA_945486035.1 uncultured Clostridia bacterium | reverse complement strand
AATGATACCAAAATTGTCAACTGTCAATTGTCAATTGTCAATTCGGCGAAGCCGCTAAACAACAATTTAGCTGCTTACGAAAGCAGATATGTATAATAATAGGGGAAGAAAGAAATGATTGCACGATCTAACCGGTTGGAGCACGTCCATTCGGATATCCGGGGCCCGCTGTACCAGGAGGCCCTGCGGATGGAGGCTCAGGGAATCCCGGTTCTGAAGTTGAATACCGGAAACCCCGCGCGGTTTGGTTTTCAAATGCCGCGAAGTGTCCGCTATGCGCTGGAAGAGCACATTGATGAGGCGGTGCCCTACTGCGATGTTCGGGGTATGCAGGCTGCCCGGGATGCCATCTGCACTTACCATCAGGGCAGAGGGCTGCGGGAGGTAACTGCCGACGATGTGTTCATCTGCAACGGTGTCAGTGAGGCAGCCTCCATGCTGGTCAGCGCCCTGGTGGGCACGGGGGACGAGGTACTGCTGCCGTCGCCCTGCTACTCGCTGTGGAGCAACAATGTCTATCTTGCGGGCGGAAAGCCTGTTTTCTACCGCTGCGCCCCGGAAAACGGATGGAATCCGGATGTGGAAGACATTCGTGCCAAGGTGACAAGCAGCACCAAGGCAATCCTGGTTATCAATCCCAACAATCCCACGGGTGCGGTGTACAGCCGTGAAATCCTGCTGGAAATCGCGGAGATTGCGAGACAGAACAGCCTCGTTCTGCTGTCGGACGAGATTTACGACCGGCTGGTGATGGATGGGTTGGAGTACACCTCTACCGCGGCCCTGGCCCCGGATGTGCCCTGCGTCACCTTCAACGGCCTGTCCAAGAGCCATATTGTCTGCGGGTTCCGCTGCGGATGGATGGTCTTTTCCGGGCCTAAGGGAGCACTGGACGAGGTGCAATACGGGGTTATGCAGCTGGCGGCTATGCGGTTGTGCGGCAATGCCCTGACCCAGCTGGTAATTCCCGCGGCTCTGGCGGACCCGGAGAGCACCCGGGAGATGATCCTCCCCGGCGGCAGGCTCTATGAGCAGCGGAACGCTACCATGGCAGCCCTGGACAAGATCCCCGGGGTGATCTACCGGCCTTGTCGGGCGGCGTTCTACCTGTTCCCGGGGCTTGAGAAGGAGCGGTTCGACTTTGCCGATGCCCAGGATTTTGCCATGCAGTTCCTGCATGAAAAGAAAGTTCTGGTGATTCCCGGCCAGGGCTTTGACTGGCATGAGGACCTTCGCTTCCGGGTGGTCATGCTGCCGGAGCCGATGGTTCTGAAGCGGGCTATGGAGGATTTGGGCGAGTTCCTCAAGGAGCATACAAGATAGTTTTTCTCCCCTGCCGTTTTCACACGGCAGGGAAGATTTTTAACTGGAAAGAAGGTAAATTGTTGTTTACACTTTTCAAACGCCCTTCGTCCTTGCTGTAGGGGAGCCATTCATGGCTCCCATGGGGCAGTACGTTTTCGCCGAAATATAGAGTAAATCGGAACAATGTACCGCCGGGAGCCATGAATGGCTCCCCTACAGTTGGATTTGGGCATTTTGATCATTCTGAAAGGATGCCATAATTGTCAACTGTCAATTGTCAATTATCAATTCGGCGAAGCCGCTAAACACCAATTTATCGGATTACAGCCATCTGCTGTGGAGGGGGTGGTGGCTCATTTTTTTGCGGAGGGTGACAAGGCGGCCCAGGTCCTCCATCAGTTCGCCGTTTGCTTTCAGAAGATGCTCCATCGGTTTTTTGTGGGAGGGGCAGGCACCGGATTTGTAGTGGTCGATGACTACCTCATACCGCTCCCGGGCGGCTTTGACGGAGGTTTCCCAGGAAATATACAGCTCTCGGGAGGCGTTCTCTCCCACAGCCGCCATGGCTTCCCGGGTGAGGGAAGATAGACAGGCGAAGAGGCTTTCGGCATTCTCCTCAATCAGGAACCCGTTTTGGCCATTGGTTACGCCCTCGGCGGCGCAGCTGCCCGCAATCAGAACACTGCCCAGGGAGCAGGCGGCCGCCTCCCGGACCACCAGACCGTTGGTGTCGAAGGTGGAGGGGAACAGGAACAGGTTCGCCCTGCAGTACCAGGCCCGGAGAGTATCCCGCTGGGAAATGGCTCCGGGAAAGAAGGTTTTTCCACGGATACCGCATTGGGAAGCATACTGCTCAACCTCCTGGCGGTCGGCGCCGTCGCCGATAAAGACCATCCGAAAATCCTTCCCTGCAGCTTTCAGACGGGCCAGAGCATCCAGAATGATCCGCAGACCCTTGTACCACATGATTCTGCCCACAAACAGGTAGACGGGAACATCCAGGGGAAGATCCAGCCCGGAAACCGCCCGGTCAATTTCCTCCTGAGAAACCCGCTCCCGGGGAAGGTCCACGCCGTTGGGCATGACGATATAGTCGCCCTCGTAGCCGAGGCTGCGAAGATTTTCTCCGGCGCCGCGGCTGACGGCCCAGACCTCGTCACAGGCGTTGATATTCTGCACCAATGCCCGCTTGCTCCCGGCCTGGAGAGCCTTGCTGCGGATCAGGTTGGCAATGTCGATGTCAAATTTGGTATGGTAGGTCAGAACCAGGGGGGCATCCACAATTTGCCGCAGCTCCCGGGCAAGCAATGTGGAGGCCACGGGGCAGTGGCTGTGGAGCAGGGCCACGTTCTGCCCCTCAAGCCGGTGGGTGACATCCGGGGAGAAGGGGATTCCGGCCATGTAGCCTGTCCACTCCCGCAGATCTATGCTGGGGTAGCGGATCACCTCATAGGGGAAGGGACGGTCGTCCGCCTGGGGATGGGCGGGTGTGATGACGATGGGGGTGTCGCCAAATTCCCGGAGATTCTCCGCGTAATTCACCACGGCGTTGGCCACCCCGTCAATGAGGGGCGGGAAGGAATCGTTCAGAAGACAAATGGTTTTACTGTTCATAGGCATCCTCCCGGGTGGACATTGTTGATTCGGACAGTTGAAACGGAAAATTGTTGTTTATACTACGCGTTTCAAATTTCCTGTCATTGCGAACCAGCGCGCACGCTGGTGTGGCAATCCCCCGGTTGAAAGGAACCAGGTAACGATTACCGCCAAAAACCGCGGCGGCTCTCACTCTTCCGGGCGCTTTTCGGTACATTTTCCCTCTAACCGGGGGATTGCCACGCCAGTTTGCGAACTGGCTCGCAATGACAGCATAACTTTATAAACAACAATTTACCAGACGTGTCACTACCTGATATTACAATAGCATAATCCCCCGGGGTTGTCAAACGGTACGGGGGAATTGCAAAAACACTGTGGATATGATAGGATATGCGCAAAGGAGGCGGTTTTATGTATCGGATCCTGATTGTGGAGGACGACCGGGGGATTGGGGAGGCCATTGTTCGTCAGGCGTCTGTCTGGGGGCTGGAGGCAAAGTGTGTTACCGATTTTCAGAACGTGATGTCCCAGTTTGGGGCATTTGATCCCCAGCTGGTGCTGATGGATATTACGCTGCCCTTCTTCAACGGCTACCACTGGTGCAGCCGCATCCGGCAGGTGTCCAAGGTGCCCATCATTTTCATTTCCTCCGCGGCGGACAATATGAACATCATTATGGCTGTGAATATGGGCGCGGACGATTTTATTGCCAAGCCCTTTGACATGAGTGTGCTGATGGCGAAAATCAACGCCATGCTCCGCAGAACCTACGATTTCACGGGGATAAGTCCCGTGCTGGAGCACCGGGGAGCGGTGCTGAACACCGGGGACAACACCCTGACCTTTGAGGGAAAACCCATTCCCCTGAGCAAGAATGAATACCGGATTCTGCTGACCCTGCTGGAAAACAAGGGCAGCGTGGTGAGCCGGGAACGTCTGATGGAAAAACTGTGGCAGACGGACAGCTTCGTGGACGAGAACACCCTGACCGTGAATGTGGGAAGACTCCGGAAGAAGCTGGACGGAGCGGGGTTAATCGGGTTTATTGAAACCCGGTTCGGCGTGGGGTATCTGGTGAAATGAAAGGAAAGAAGCTGTTTTGCGCTTACTTCCGGTGCAGGAGGGGCGTTATCGGTCTGTTTTGCTGTTTTGGGGCGGTTTTTCTCGCGGTATTCCATCTGTACGGAATTGCCATGGAGGCTGTATGGTATCCGCTGGGGCTCTGCGCCGGGGTGGGCATCCTGGCGCTGGTTGTGGATTATCCCGGGTTTGTCCGCCGTCACCGGTTGCTGCGGGCCCTTGCGCGGCAGACAGAGGGAATCGAGCAGCGCCTCCCGGAGACCGGGCATGTGCTGGAGGCGGATTATCAGGAGCTTATCCGCGCAATGAGCCGGGAGCGGCTGGCGCGGGAAGAAGAGATGAACGGGAAATACCGGGATATGGTGGACTACTATACCCTGTGGGCACATCAGATCAAGACCCCTATCGCATCCATGGACCTGCAGCTTCAGAGCCAGGACACACCCCTGGCCCGACAGCTGTCCGTGGAGCTGGCAAGAATCGGGCAGTATGTGGAAATGGTGCTGGTATTCCTGCGGCTGGATTCGGAATCCACGGACTATGTGTTCCGGGAATACGATCTGGATGCGCTTGTGCGCCGGAGTCTGCGCGGCTTTGCGGGGGAGTTTATTTCCCGGAAGCTGAAGCTATGCTACACACCCATGGAGCTGAGCGTGGTCACCGATGAAAAATGGCTGTCTTTCGTGGTGGAACAGGTACTGTCCAACGCCCTGAAGTATACCCCGGAGGGAAGCGTTTTCGTTTATCTGGAGGAGCCTGATACTCTCTGCATCCGGGACACGGGGATTGGCATTGCGGCGGAGGATTTGCCCAGAATTTATGAAAAAAGCTTTACCGGCTGTCAGGGCCGGGCGGACCACCGGGCCAGCGGCATCGGGCTGTACCTGTGCAAGCGAATCTGTGACTGCCTGGGCCACACCATCCGGGCGGAGTCCATAGTAGGGCGGGGTACCACCATCCGCATCGGTCTGAAGCAGACCCGGGTGGAGGCGGAGTAAGCGCGGCAATACGGGATGGGGACGATGATAAATTGGTGTTTGTCGCTTCGCCTCCAAGTTTCCTGTCATTGCGAGACCAGTCCGCTTAAGTGGTCGTGGCAATCCCCCGGTTGAAAGGAACCAGGTGACGATTACCACCAAAAAACGCAACGTTTTCCCACTCTGCAGGGTTATTATCGATACATTTCCCCTCTAACCGGGGGATTGCCACGCCAGTTTGCGAACTGGCTCGCAATGACAGCATATATTTGGTGCGCACTTACAAACAACAATTTACCGCTTGCTTTGTCATGGGAATCCGCATTTGTGACAATATTGTTAGAACTTTGGAGGGAACTGTAAGCCGATTGCATGGCGGGCGGTTCCCTCTTTGTGGTAGAATCTGTACAGAAATTCCAAAGGAGGATTTTTTGTATGAGCATTTTGGAGGTCACGGGGCTGCGAAAGGTCTACACCACCCGGTTTGGCGGAAACAAGGTGGAGGCTCTGCGGGATGTGAATTTTACCGTGGAGGACGGAGAATATGTGGCGGTGATGGGAGAATCCGGCTCGGGTAAGACCACGCTGCTGAACATTCTCGCCGCTCTGGACAAGCCTACCGCTGGGCGTGTGGTACTGGACGGGCAGGAGCTGGGGAGTGTGCCGGAGAGCAAAATCGCGGCTTTCCGCAGGGACAACCTGGGCTTCGTATTTCAGGAGTTTAATCTGCTGGACACCTTCACCCTGGAGGACAATATTTTCCTGCCCTTGGTTTTGGCGGGGGTTTCCGTCCAGGAGATGCGGAAGAGGATTCAGCCTGTGGCGGAACAGCTGGGGATCGGGGAGCTGCTGAAAAAATATCCCTATGAGGTGTCCGGAGGCCAGAAGCAGCGTGCTGCCGTGGCCCGGGCCATCATCACCAATCCCAAGCTGGTGCTGGCGGATGAGCCCACCGGGGCGCTGGATTCCCGTGCCACCGACGAGCTGCTGCGGCTCTTCGGGAATATCAACGAGGACGGGCGCACCATCGTCATGGTTACCCACTCCGTCAAGGCGGCAAGCCACGCTTCCCGGGTGCTGTTCATCCGGGACGGTGAGGTATTCCACCAGCTCTACCGGGGAGAGCAGCGCAGGGAGCAATTCTACCAGAAGATCTCCGATACCCTGACAATGCTGGCGACAGGTGGTGACCGGGCATGAAACTGGGATTATATCCGAAGCTGGCCTGGGATGGCATCCGGAAAAACAGGCGGCTGTATGTGCCGTATCTGCTCACCTGCGGCGGAATGATGATGATGTTCTACATCATTCACTACCTTGCCGCCATGGAAGCCCTGAAAGGGATGTCCGGCGGGACCACGGTGGGCCAGATGCTGGGTATGGGTGTTTGGATTGTGGCGCTGTTCGCGCTGATGTTTCTGTTCTACACCAACTCCTTCCTGATGCGAAGACGGCAGAAGGAATTTGGAATATACAATATTCTCGGCATGGGCAAGGGAAATCTGAGCCTGGTGCTGTTGTGGGAAAACATGCTGGTATTCCTGATTTCCGCAGCGGGCGGCCTTGCGGGAGGAATCGCCCTTTCGAAGCTTGCGGAGCTGGGGCTGGTTCGGGTTCTGGGAGGCTGGACGGGGTATTCGCTCAGCGTCAATTGGGAGGCTGTGGAGGATACACTCCTGATTTTCGGAGGCGTGTTCTGCCTGATATATCTGAAAAACCTGGTGCAGATTCGAAAGCTCAGCCCGGTGGCCCTGCTGAAGCAGGAGAGCGCCGGGGAGAAGCCCCCCAAGGCAAACTATCTGCTTGGCATCGGCGGCGTGCTGCTTCTGGGCTGGGCCTACTACATCGCGGTTTCCATCCAGAGCCCACTGGCCGCGCTGGGCTGGTTCTTTGTTGCCGTGGGCATGGTGATTGTGGCAACCTACCTGATCTTCATCTCCGGGTCTGTGATGCTGTGCAGACTGCTGCAGAAGAACAGCCGGTATTACTACCAAAAGAACCACTTTGTATCCGTTTCCTCCATGGCCTACCGAATGAGGCGGAACGGAGCGGGGCTTGCCTCCATCTGCATTCTCAGCACCATGGTGCTCGTGATGATGCTGGGCTCCGGGAGTCTGTATTTCGGTGCGGAGGACAGTCTGCACGCCCGCTATCCCCGGGAAATCAATCTGTCCGCGTATTTTATCAGCGACGGTGAGGATGCGGTGTATTCGGAGGAGGATGCCTGGGCGCTGCTTCGGGAGGTTCGGGACGTGGCCGGTCAGCATGGGGTCACGCCGGAAAATGATCAGCATTATGTCAGCGTTCGGGTTACCGGGCTGCTCCGGGACGGAAAACTGACACTGAACTATCAGGATGTGGATGCCTTCGGAGAGGAAATGAACTGGGTCTGTCAGGTTTACTTCCTGCCACTGGAGGATTATAACCGCTGTATGGGTACGGCGGAGACCCTGGAGGCGGACGAGGCGCTGCTCCACTGTGTCCGCAGAAGCTATGAGGATGCTTCCGTCACCGTCCCCAACGGCACCACCTGGCGCATCAAGAAACAGGTGAAGGACATCGTGGGAAGCGGGGATGCAACCATGGATGTGCTGCCTTCGGTGTTTCTGGTGGTGGCGGATCTGGACAGGGCGATGGATGCAGTCAATGAGGAACTGGCACAGATCGGCCAGGAGTATCTCACGTATCCGCAGCTGTCCTACGGCTTTGACACGGGGCTGCCGGCAAGTGAACAGATTGCCCTGAGCGATGCTGTCATGATGCGCCTGAAGGACCGGCAGGGAAGCTTCCGTACCAAGTTTGTGGAATGTCGGGAGGAGGAGCGTGGGGATTTCTACGGCACCTATGGAGGAATTTTCTTCCTGGGGCTGCTGTTGTCGCTGGTGTTTCTGCTGGCCACGGTGCTGATCATCTACTACAAGCAGGTGACGGAAGGGTTTGAGGATGAAAGCCGCTACGGCATCATGCGCAAGGTGGGCATGACCCGCGAGGACATCCGCAAGAGTGTCAATTCCCAGATGCTGACGGTGTTCATCCTGCCCATTGCCACGGCGGCGCTGCACCTGGGTTTCGCGTTCCCCATGGTGAAAAGGCTTCTGATGCTGTTTAATCTAAGAAATGTAGGACTGATGCTCACGGTGGCGGCGGTTACGGTGCTGGTGTTCGGACTGTTTTACGCTTTGGTGTACAAGCTCACTGCCAATGCCTACTACGGCATCGTCAGTGGGAGAAAGGGGGAATGACCGTGCATTCGGAAAAATATCAGAACCTTATGGGCGGAATGGTCATGGCGGTGGCACTGGTGCTGATCGGTGTGCTGGCCGTGCCCGCCGGGGTCCTGCTGGGAGCCATTGCCCTGCTGTGGGGCGGGGCGGATCGGCTGATTAAGGCCATTGAGAGATAACGATTACCGGGAATCAAGAGCAGGGGGCGATGCACGCATCGTCCCCTGCGGCTGCGTTTTGGGGTTATGATGATTGGTTCATCAGCGAAGCGATAAATTGTTGTTTGAAGATTTCAAACGCACTTCGTCCTTACTGTAGGGGAGCCATTCATGGCTCCCGTGACGCAGTACGTTTTCGCCGAAATGCGGAGGATATCGGATCATTTCACCGCCGGGAGCCATGAATGGCTCCCCTACAGTGTTATTCCGACATTTCCAAAACTGATCTGCAAAAATCAATTTATCTTGGCGCAATTGGAGCTTTATTGTCCGCGGAGCTCTTGGTAGAGGCCGACGGTGGTGGTGATGCCCAGGTGTTCTGCCTGGGAGATCAGGCATGCCAGATCCTCCCGGGTGCGAAGGAGGGTGAATACCGCCTGGGTTGGGGTGACCTGGGGGCGGTAGCGGCAGTGGAGCATTTCATCATGGAGGAAAGCGGGGGCGGCTTCCGGATAGGGAATGGAACGCACTTGACAGCCCTGGGAAGTGACCAGCAGTTCCCGGCAGTCCGGGGCCAGCTCCAGCCAGATTTCCCTGCCACGCCAGGGGGCAATGAATTTTTCCAGGGGGATATGGCAGGGAAGGGACGGTAAAAACACCGGGGAAGCGGTACAGCGGGCATAGAGGGAGGAAACCGCTACGGGAAAGGGCAGGGTATCGGACAGAAATGTACTGAGCCGTGCCGTTTCTTCACACCCGGGCCGCTGGAAGTCCAGCAGGATCCCCGCGCAGGAAAGCCACCGGGCCAGGTCGTTCAGCTGGCAGGCAATGCGCAGCGGGTCGTGGAGGTGGATGGGTGTCCGGTCATTGAGGATCAGCAGACTCCCCGGAGGAAGACGGTGGGGACAATTGGACAGTCCGGTTCCGTAGGGAGAAAAATGGCAGGCCATCCAGGCAATCCGGGGCGGAAGGACGGAGGCGGCGGTGATTTCCGAGGCTGTCATGGCAAGATATTGTTGGATTGCCATGGACAAATCCTCCTTTCCGTGCTATAATCTCCCCATATCCTATGAATGCGGGGAGGACACTATGCCCTTTTCTCTTCTGCCCCGGGTGTTGGCCCGGTCCCTGACAGAGCTCACGCCCCGGCTGCTGGAGGAGCGGGGAATCCGGCTGCTGATGCTGGATTTCGACAACACCATCGTTCCGTATACCACCGATGTGCCCACCGGGGAGATGATTTCCTGGCTGCGGGATATGAGAAAGTCCGGCATTCAGCTGTGCGTGGTTTCCAACAGCCGAAAGGACCGGGTGCGCCGGTTTTGCGAAAAGTACGGACTGGACTGCATCACCCATGCGCGGAAGCCCTTTCAGAAGGGAATCCGGGAGTGCCTCGCGAAATACGGCATTCCCCCATTTCAGGCAGCCCTGGCCGGGGACCAGATTTACACCGACACTCTGGGAGCCAACCGCGCGGGTGTGATGCCCATTCTGGTGCGGGCCATTGACAATCATAATTTTTGGCTGAAGGCACGTCATGTACTGGAATTGCCATTCATTTTTTTAGCGAGAAAAAGGAGAATCTGACCATGAAAAACATTGACAAATACCTGAGTCTGCTTTCCGGCGAGGTGGACGGCCTGCTGCTGACCTCCCGCTACAGCCGCCACTACGGCGCCGAGTTCGACATTGCCGAGGGTGTGGCCATCGTCAGCCGGAAGGGCTGCCGCTATTTTACCGACAGCCGGTACATCGAGTCCGCGGAAAACGGCATCCGGGGCTTTGAGGTGGTGATGGTGGATCGGGAGCATCCCTACAACGATCTGCTGAACCGGGCCATTGCCGATTTCGGCCTGACCAACCTGGGCTATGAGGAGAACTACCTCACCGCAGGGGAGCTGCAGAACTATGAAAAGAACCTGAACGCCAAGCTCACTCCCTACAATAAGGAGATTTACGGCTTCCGGGGTGTGAAGGAGGACTGGGAGCTGGCGCGGATGCGCAGAGCCCAGGAGATCACGGACAAAGCGTTCACCGAAGTGCTGTCCAGAATCCGGACAGGCATGACCGAGCTGGAGCTCCAGGCGGAGCTCATCTACTGCCTGTACAAAAACGGCGCCCAGGGGCTGTCCTTTGACCCCATTGTGGTGTCCGGCCCCAATTCCAGCATGCCCCACGGCGTGGCGGGGGAGCGGGTCATTCAGGCAGGCGACTTTGTGACCATGGACTTCGGCGTGCTGTATCAGGGCTACTGCTCCGACATGACCCGGACGGTGGCGGTAGGCTTCGCCACCGAGGAGATGAAGAAGGTCTATGACACGGTGCTGAAGGCTCAGCTGGCCGGTATCGCGGCCACCCGGGCGGGTGTGCCCGGCAGCGACATCGACGGAGCGGCCCGGAAGGTGATTGAGGATGCGGGCTATGGCAAGGAGTTCGGCCACGGCTACGGCCACAGCCTGGGCCTGGAGATTCACGAGGCTCCCAACTGCAACCAGGCCAACAAAAAGCCTATGGAATCGTGCAATGTCTGCTCCGCTGAGCCGGGCATCTATCTTCCCGGCAAATTTGGTGTCCGGATTGAGGACGTGGTGGTGATCCGGGAGGATGGCTGCGAGGTGCTGACCAAAAGCCCCAAAGAATTGATTGTGGTGTAATCAGCGCAGAACAGATCGATAAAATGTTGTTTGTCGCTCTGTCTCCAGGTTCCCTGTCATTGCGAGACCAGTGCGCACACTGGTCGTGGCAATCCCCCGGTTAGAGG
>CALYTB010000057.1 GCA_945486035.1 uncultured Clostridia bacterium | reverse complement strand
CTGGAGCTGGTCATGGCGGACATCGAAATGGTGGAGCGCCGGATCGACAAATGCCAGAAGGCCGCGAAGGGCGGGGACAAGAAGTTCCTGAAGGAAGCCGAGCTCCTCACCGGACTGCTCGCCCACCTGAACGAGGGCAAGCTGGCCCGCACCTACACCGACGATGCTGAGGAGCTGGCCGTGATTGCCCAGTCCGATCTGCTGACCTTGAAAAAGACCATCTATGTGGCAAACCTTTCCGAAGCGGAGGTCAATGACCCCGAATCCAACCACCACTACCTGGCGGTAAAAGCGCTTGCCGAGAAGGAAGGCAGCCAGGTACTCCCCATCTGCGCCAAGCTGGAGGCGGACATTGCCGAGCTGGACGATCCGGAGGAGAAGGCCATGTTCATGGAGGAGCTTGGTGTGGCCGAAAGCGGCCTGGATCGCTTAATTCGCAGCTCCTACACCCTGCTGGGACTGATCTCCTTCCTCACCGCGGGAAGCGACGAGTGCCGGGCCTGGACCATTAAGAAGGGCACCAAGGCTCCCCAGGCCGCCGGCAAAATCCACACCGATTTCGAGCGGGGCTTCATCCGGGCAGAGGTCATTGCCTTTGAGGATATGAAGTCCTGCGGCACCATGGCCGCCGCCAAAGCCAAGGGCCTGGTTCGCAGCGAAGGCAAAGAATACGTTATGAAAGACGGCGACATCGTCAATTTCCTGTTCAACGTCTGATCCCCCCTCCCGGCTCCTTAGGAGCCGGGAGTTTCCGTTTCCCGTATTCCTGTACGGGAAATTGTTGTTAATTGTTATGCCTCAATGAAAAAGTTTGTGGGTTTGCGTATTCCCTCCCCTTGCCCACATTCCCCGGGGCTCCGGATACACGAATCCATCGGTTGTTTGACAGTTCCTTCTGTAGGGTGCGTTATTTCTTTCGGATTTTCAGAAAAACTCAAATCACACAAGTTTTTCACTGAACCATTGTTAATTGTATTGGAAATGCCTAAAACGCGCTGTATGGGAGCCATTCATGGCTCCCGGCGGTGAAAGGTTCCGTAATCCATTGCATTTCGGCGGAAACGTACTGCCCTACGGGAGCCATGAATGGCTCCCGTAGGGCAGGATTTGAGCGTTTTTGATCGATACAAAAGTTTTCAATTGACAATTCGGCGAAGCCTCTGAACACCAATTATCCTTCCTCTTAAGCCATACACGACATCCCCCTGACGCGATTTCCCGGGTCAGGGGGATGTCCTGTTTTGGTCGGTTCTGCCCGGCGTTCTCAGCGGATTTGCAGCTTAATCGTAACGTTGGTACCGGGCTTTTCGGAGGCGCTGCCCTCAAAGAAGACGTTCAGGGGAATGCTTCCCGACTTCACCTTCGCGGCCACGGCAGCATTCCTGAAGCCGATGGCAAAGGAGCCGTCGCCATAGCTGAAAATCTCATAAATGGCAGCATCCCTGGCGTTCTTGAATTCCACCTTGGATATGGGGTTGAGCGTCTTGTCCTTTGACGTCAGAAGGAATTCGCCGCGGCTGTTGCGGTCCGTGCTGTAGAGGATCGCGGTGCTGCCGACCTTGACGGAGGCCTTCCCCGCCTTCACGCTAAGGGCCGTATAGGCACTCTTGCTGTCCGGGACTTCGGGGAACGACAGCATAACCCTGTATTTCCGGGTGGCATCCAGGGAAATTCCGGGTTTTCTGGCAATGGTGAAGCTGCCGTTTTCGTTGGCGGTGATGCGGAAATCGGAGGTCACATCCGTGGTATAGGTTTTCCCGTCCTCACTGCGCAAAACGGTAATCGCCGCGCCGATCTCCGCCTTGCCCGCATAGTTTTTGTACGCGGGGGTTACGGTGACCGAGGTGGAATCCCGGATCACATCGATGGCTCCCTTGGCTTTCAGGGAGGCACTGACGGTGGACTGATACAGCGAGGGGATTTTCACCGTCAGGGTCACCGCCGGGTCCTTGGCCGTTGCCCGCACCACTACCTTGTAGGTCTCGCCGTAGCGGGTCTTATCGTTGGTGGCCACAGTCAGCTTTCCGCCACTGTAATCCAGCGACAGCTGTCCTTCGGCGCTGACCTTTCCGGTGCTGTCCATCAGGGAAATCTCCGGCCTTGCCAAATCGTAGCCCTTGGTCAGGCAGGTCACATCCACAACGGTCCAATCGCCAATGGTCTTGTTCAGGCTCAGGCGGGTTTTGGACAGCTTCAGCTTGATGGCCGTGCGCTTGACGGTAAACTTGGCAGAGCAGTGAACCGTGCCGTTGGGACTGGAGCTGTCTACGATGACATCGAATGCCAGCTTGTAGGAGCCGACGGCAACCTCCCCCCGAGGCCGGATGACCCACGTCCCACTGGAGTTATCCCGTTCGAAGGTGAACTGATCCGTCACATCCTGCCCCTTGGCATTGGTGAAGGTGGGAACCAGGTTATCGAAGTTTTCAAAGTTCATGAGGAAATAGTTCTTCTTCATGAAGGTTATGCCGGTGCCGGGATCCGGGAAAGCCAGATCGATTGTGTTGCTGACCTTTATGGGGATAACGGGCTTCTCTTTTTCCGGAAGCACCGTGAATGGGATGACTGCGGACTGCTCCGTCTTGCGTTCTTTGGTCTGCTTGTCCTGAAGGTCCATGCAAAGCCTGTACGTTCCGGGTTTGACAACGCCCGGCCTGGTCCATACGCCAAGCCGCCCATCGTCCAGAACCCGGGTATCGAACATATCCCGTTCCAGCACATTGTTGCCGGACTTGTCAAGGATTTGCCAGGTCAGTTCATAGCCCGACAGGTCGATGTACTGCGGCCCCACATACCATGGCACGGAAAAGCCGTCCTGAACCGTGGAATTCAGCTTGTAAGCAGTGCCGGAGAAGTAAGTACGAATCGTCAGGGGCGTGTGCTGGGTTTTGACGGTCAGCGGCAGCTCCACAACACTGTCCGTATCATGGAAGTGGACCTTCAGGACGATTTTACCGTCCACGGGGGTGACTCCCCTGTCCGGCCGCACCGGGAACCAGCCGTCATTCTGATGCAGATTCTCTCCGCTCAGCTGGAACCAACCCTGGGGGACCTCGATCCAGGAGACATTCAGGCTCTTGAGGGTGTCCTTCTTGTTTTTGCACAGGAGCCGCACCGCCGCTTCCCCGCCGAGGAAGCCGTTGTCGTCGGAATTGCTGTAGGCGGGGATGGTGACGGTTGCGGCGGAGAGCTTCAGGCTGGGGGTCTTACGGGTCAGCTTCACGCTGACACTTACCGCCGCGGGAACTGCCCATTCCGCGGTTTCCACCAGTACCTCCGCCTTGCCGGAAGCGGTGGCCGGGGTGTCCTCCGCCAGGGTGAGCACCCCCTCCGACAGGGTCAGCCAGGCGGGCAAAGCAGTGGTTTTCCCGGTATCCTTGGCGGTGTTCCGGGAAATGCCCGTAACGGTCCCGCCGGTGACCAGAATGGGCTGGCTCTGCCCGGTATAGAAAGAATTGAAGGTCAGCGCCGTGGCTTTCAGCTTCGGCGTGGATTTCTTCACGGTGAGCTTCAGGCTGCCCTCCGTCACATATTCCGCGCCACAGGCATTCACAATCACCCGGCTGGTGTAGCTTCCGGCAACGCTGGCCGGATCGGCAATGGCGGTCTGCCTGGGTACCACCAGCAGCGTCCGGTCGTCCTTCACCGCCAGATCAAACCGTGCGGCCGCGGCCTCATTCTCAAACCGGGCAGAAGTCACGGATACACCGTTGTCCTCCGGCCGCTGCCCCTGCGCGGAGAAGGCGGACAGATTCTGGTCCAGCAGGAGAATCACATCAAACTGGGCGTAGTCGGTGCGGAACAGCTCCGTGGTCAGCGCCGTGGTGCCCAGCTTCACCCCGTTCACTTCCAGGTTCGCCCGCTGGGCGGTCACATCCACCCGGCACCGGGCGGTGAAGATGTACTTTCCGTGGGAAACCGTCGCTACGGCGTAGCCGGTGCCCGGGGCGATGGGGGTCACGTCGCCGTATTCATTGACGGAGATGACCTCGGTTCCCTCGGGATTCTCCGCGCTCCACACCAGCTCCTCCGCCCATTCCTCGGGAGTAACGGAGGCGGTAATCTTCTGGGCAGAGGACCCGGCCTCCAGGGTCAGGTACTCCCGGTCCAGGGTGATCCTCCGGTCAGCGGGCACACCGTAAAGCTGCACCACCGCAGCCACATCCTCCCGGGGGATGTAGGCAAAGCTGAGGGTGCCGTCAGCTGCGGCATTGTTCTGGTCGATGTACTGCAGGTTCCCGGCATCCAGGGACCCGGGAACAATGCTGACGATCAGCACATACTCCTCCCCCGGCTCCAGCCCGGTGAACTTTACGGTGCGCATACCGTTCTTTGTCCCCTGAGTTCCGCTGAAGGCCGTCAACCGCTGAATGGCAGGCCCGCTGCGCATCCCGGCCCCTTCAGGAACCACAAACCACACAATATCCGAAACCCCATCCGCGGAAGGTTCTCCGGCGGGTTCCGCTTCCGGCTCCTCGGGGACTTCCGTCACAGGTTCGGCAGCGGGCTCCGTCACGGGTTCTGTGACAGGCTCCGTAACCGGTTCGGTGGGTTCTTCCGCCGCGGGTTCCGTTTCCGGCTCCGTAGGCTCCTCAACATTCGGCTCCGCAGAAGGTTCGGTCACCTTCTTCGAAGGCTCTACGTCCTCGGGTGCAATGCCGGTTAGCTCTGCGGAAATTGTTCCGTCGGAACAGTGAATCACGGCATCGGAAAGCGCGCCATTCCCTTCCTGAATATCGATTTGGTACCATTCCTCGACTGTACCCAAATAGTACACATCGGTCAGGCTGCTGCAGCCATAGAAGGCATCATCACCAATGTACGTTACGCTGTTCGGAATCGTTACACTGGTCAGGCTGTCGCAGTAACCAAATGTATATCGCTTAATGTCAGTAACACCATCCGGAATTGTTACACTGGTCAGGCTGCTGCAGCCATAGAAGGCACGATCACCAATGTACGTTACGCTGTTCGGAATCGTTACACTGGTCAGGCTGCTGCAGCCATAGAAGGCACGATCACCAATGTACGTTACGCTGTTCGGAATCGTTACACTGGTCAGGCTGCTGCAGCCATAGAAGGCACGATCACCAATGTACGTTACGCTGTTCGGAATCGTTACACTGGTCAGGCTGCTGCAGCCACCAAATGTAAATTGCTTAATGTCAGTAACACCATCCGGAATTGTTACACTGGTCAGGTTGCTGCAGCCATGGAAGGCACGATCACCAATTTGCGTTACGCTGTTCGGAATCGTTACACTGGTCAGGCTGCTACAATCAGAAAAGGCACCAAAATCAATGCATGTTACACTGTCCGGAATCGTTACACTGGTCAGGTTGCTGCAGCCACCAAATGTAAGTCGCTTAATGACAGTAACACCATCCGGAATTGTTACACTGGTCAGGTTGCTGCAGCCATAGAAGGCATAAATACCAATGTACGTTACGCTGTTCGGAATCGTTACACTGGTCAGGCTGCTGCAGCCATCAAATGTATATTGATTAATGTCAGTAACACCATCCGGAATTGTTACACTGGTCAGGCTGCTGCAATCATAAAAGGCACCAGAACCAATGTATGTTACACTGTCCGGAATCGTTACACTGGTCAGGCTGCTGCAGCCATGAAATGTAGATTGCTTAATGTCAGTAACACCATCCGGAATTGTTACACTGGTCAGACTGCTGCAGTTTTTGAAGGCAACAAAACCAATGTACGTTACACTGTTCGGAATCCTCACACTGGTCAGGTTGCTGCAGCCATAGAATGCACCGCCGCCAACGGACTGGCACCCACTGCAGATAACAACTTGTACTATTCTCTCCCTGTCATTGTACCAAGGTGCAAAGGAATTATTTTCCGGATTGTAGTCATACATATCTCCCGTCCCGGAAATGGTAAGGGTTCCCGCATCGTCCAGAACCCATCTCAAATTGTCCCCGCAGGCTTCAGAATTCAGACTGCCTTGTCCCACAGTTACATTGCAGTGAGCGGTATGGCTTTTCCCGGATGCGGTATAGGTAGCAGTAATTACCGCATCTCCCTCATTTACGGCTACCAATACACCATTGGAGACCGTGACAACATTTTTATTCGATGTTTCCCAATGACATGCCTTTGTAACGTCAATTCCATTATAGACCGCCTGGATAGCATGGGTAACGCCGGATGGTGTCATGGTCAGAGAGGTTTCAGACAGAATCAGGATATCCTCCTGGGTTTCACTATCCAGCGTAATCTCAATCGTTTTTGTTCCGCTGCGTACCGTGAAATCCTTCTTGTTTTGCTTTCCATTCGATACGGCGAGGATACTATACGCCCCATTCGGCAGATAAAACACAGATTTTCCGTTTTCGTCGGTGGTGGGGACACTGCCTGTAACGGGTTTCCCATTCTCGTCCAACAGCAGCACATCGGCCACCATGCTCCCATCCTCAAACAGGTTGACCACCACATCCTGCACCGGCTCCCGGGACTGAGAAAGAACTGTAACCGTCGTTTTATACGCTTTGTACGGGCACTTTGTAAAACCCCAATCCATATTATCTGCAGAGAAGTAGATATCTGACATTTTACTCTTCAGTTCAGCCAGCGTCCACTTATCTTTCCAGAAATCACCGAATATTTTTATCTCCAATGCCAGGGACGCAACCTTATCTACCTCTCCCTCAAAGCAAACCGCACATGTATGTACCTCACTGCTGGAGGGGGAGGATACACCCTGCCATTTGTCGGAAGCAGATACTTCAAAACCAACCGTTCCGCTGACGGACAAGTCAAGTGTCTTCCGGCTAATCACAGAAATGCCCAACTTCGCTTTGACCCCGATAAACAGTTTCCCGGAGAACTCCACTTTGCTTTTCACCGAGGGAGGAGCGCTGATATCCGACCATCTGCCCAAATCACTGTCGTAAGCCTGCCCCACGGAACCCTTCCACTCGATCTTGTAGGATATGCTTCCGGAGGCTTCCACCACAAAACTGGGATCGACATGGGCAAATACGCCTGCACACAGCGCGATATCAAATTTTCCCATCGGGAGCTCGCATAACTTCAACTTCCCGGTTAAGGCGACACTACCGGAAAGAGAATAATCGCAGGAGAACGAAACATATTGATAATTCAGGCTTAGGTATACTTTCAAATTTAGGGTAAGACCGAAGGCAATCTTTCCGCTAATTGTAATGTCAGCATTGTCATCTCCTTTTATCCTGTGGGAGATTCCAAAGTTGGTTCCAATGCTTCCCTTTTCATCAACCTCCACCCTCAAGCCAAACGTTGCCGCCTGTGGTTCTTCCTGATCTGCCGCGAATTCTTCATCGCTGATGACGGTCAGTCCCTCTGACAAAGTGCTGTCATCATAGGTAACCGTCTTATCACAGCTGTCCTCCTCAATCTTCACGAAATCGAACACATTAGACAGATCGGCATCCGCGTTTTCGCTGACGGTAACCGTGGTCCCGCTGACCGACACGCTGGCGGCGTTGACGATCAGCACGGTGCCGTCGGGGTATGTATAGGCAAAGGAGTCCCCGGGCTTCATGGACAGGAACCGCTCATCGGCGTTGGCAACGGTATAGGTGCCGTTACCGTTGTCGGTGATCTGGTTCTGCTCACCCCCGGCCTCCGCCAGCAGGGTGTGCTCGTTGAAAACAGCAAAGTTGGTGGTTCTGTCGTTGTCCAGGTTCAGCACCAGCTCCGGTTTGAAGTCATCCACCGTAGCGGCCAGGATATCCTGCATGGTCTTGGTATACCGGTCGGTTTTGAATTCCCCGGACACCGGGTCGTTGTTCCGGGCATCCAGCAGGTACGCCCCCGCCTTGAAATAATAGGGCATGGAGGCAATCTCAATCTCCACCGTGGCAACAGTCTCCTCAGGAGATACTGCCGCAGTGCCGGAACCCAAGAGCTTACTGCCATCCTCCGTGTAGATGGCAACTACCAGATTGGCCTCCACCGGCGTGGTATACTCCACCGTGGCAATGGTGCCCTCCACCACCAGATCGCAGATGCGGGCATCGTACTGCTCCTGCGCATCGTCCCCCTCAGCGCCGCTCACCGTATTGCTCAGCAGCGTGCCGAAGGAGTTCTCCGCTTCCAGTGTCAGATCGTTGCTGACCGACGGACTTTCCGTCTGCGCCCCGGCCGCCACCGGAACCATGGGCAGCACCATCGCCATCACCAGGATCAGGGAAATCAACCGTTTGCTCATTGTATATCCCTCTTTCTTCTTTTCTTCTCCAAATTAAATATCCCGCTTCATCTATCCCGCTTCACCTGCAAAAACCGAGCATCGCCCCATCCCCGCAGGCAGGCAAATTATTGTTTAACGCTCCGCCTCCAAGTTTCCTGGCATTGCCATGAAAAACGCTGTCATTGCGAACCAGTGCGCACACTGGTGTGGCAATCCCCCCGTCCTTCCACAATTTTTCGTTTAGGTTATCGGCTTTAATAAGCAGATCGTGGAATTAGTGTTATTCAAACATTTCCAAAACAGATCTGCAAACAACAATTTGCTGTGCAGCTTATTAAAGCCGATAACCTAAACCGATTTTAATTATAAATGGAAATCCCACGTTTTGCAAGTAGAAAAAAGCCATGCGTGTAAAAAGCAGGAAAACCCGGAGCTGGATCGTGGCAATCACGCTTCCAATTCCGGGCTTTGCTCCTTTGGTAGGCCCTGCTGTTGGGGGCCTTGCGGGTGACGGGGTTCAGCACGCCCCAGGTGGTTCTTCGCTTCGCATTCAGCTTCCGTTTTTCCTTCTTGGACAGCTTCCCGTAGGGAATATACTTTTCCATATGGCTTTCTCCTTCCGTGGCTTCTCCGGAAATCCCGGCTTCCGCATTGTATCAAATAATCAAATCCGTGTCAAATAATCCATACGCAAACGCTCCCTCCCCCAAGAAAACCATTGTGTCCCGCCCCAAATTTGGTAGAATCCAAGGTCCTTATCCAACTTGGCAGTCCAAATAACTGTTGTTTAGTGGTGTCACCGAATTGACAATTGACAGTTGACAATTTTGGTATCCTTTCAGAAAGATCAAAAACGCCCAAATCCTACTGTAGGAGAGCCATTCACGGCTCCCGGCGGTGAAAGGTTCCGTAATCCATTGCATTTCGGCGGAAACGTACTGCCCTACGGGAGCCATGAATGGCTTCCCTACAGTGTTATTCCGACATTTCCAAAACGGATCTGCAAACAACAATTCATCGGCTTTCTGCCCCATTCCGAGAAACACGAAATTCAATGTCGTTTTCCCTTGACATCTTCCTTCATTTATGCTACAATCTCCGGGATAAGAACAGCGGCTTATCCCGCATCGTCTTGCCGCATTCCGGCAGGACGTTTTTTTGAGAAAGGAGACCGTCATGACTGCACCGACCAAGGCTAAGGTTTATTCCTCCTCCCTGGGGTCAGTGTTCCTTGGTGGTATTGCCGATTCCCGTTTCGATTCTCCTGAATATGTTGTTTTTCCCGGCTTTTGTGATGTGCATGTGCATTTCAGAGAGCCGGGATTTTCTTATAAGGAGACCATCGCCACGGGAAGCCGGGCTGCCGCCCGGGGGGGCTACACCGCCGTTTGCACCATGCCCAACCTGAATCCCGTTCCCGACTCCGTGGAGCACCTGCAGCAGCAGCTTTCCATCATCGAGGATACCGCCTGCATCCATGTCTACCCCTACGGCGCCATTACCCAGGGGGAAAAGGGCGAGACAATCGCCGACCTGGAGGGAATGGCCCCCAAGGCAATCGCCTTCTCCGACGACGGACGGGGCGTCCAGAGCGACGAGATGATGCGCCAGGCCATGCTCCGGGCCAAAGCCCTGGGCAAAATCATCACTGCCCACTGCGAGGACAATTCCCTCCTTCGGGGCGGCTACATTCACAGCGGTGTCTACGCCGCCACCCACGGCCACCGGGGTATCTGCTCCGAGAGCGAATGGGGCCAGATTGCCCGGGATCTGGAGCTGGTGCGGAAAACCCACTGCGCCTACCATGTCTGCCACATCTCCACGAAAGAAAGCGTAGCCCTGATCCGGCAGGCCAAGGCGGAGGGGCTGGACGTCACCTGCGAAACCGGCCCCCACTACCTCACAATGGATGACAGCTTCCTTCAGGAGGATGGCCGTTTCAAGATGAATCCCCCCCTGCGGGACAAATCCGACCGGGAAGCCCTGGTGGAGGGAATCCTGGACGGCACCATCGACATGATCGCCACCGATCACGCCCCCCACTCCGCCGGGGAAAAGAGCCGTGGCCTGGAAAAAAGCGCCTTCGGTGTGGTGGGCATTGAAACCGCCTTCCCCATTCTCTACACTTACCTGGTTAAGCCCGGGATTCTCTCCATGGAGCGGCTGGTGGATCTGCTCTGCGAAACCCCCCGCCGCCGGTTCGGCATCCCCCTGGGCGAGGACTACACCGTCTGGGATCTAAATCAGGAATACACCATCGACCCTGAGGACTTCCTCTCCCTCGGCAAAGCCACCCCCTTTGCAGGCTGGAAGGTATTCGGTAAATGCGTCGCCACCGTCTGCGGCGGCAAAATCGTCTACGAGGCTTGACCAGGAAACGATAAATTGTTATTTAGTGGGCTGTGCCCCGATTACCTGTCATTGCGAACCAGTCCGCAGAC
Source organism: uncultured Clostridia bacterium (assembly GCA_945486035.1). GTDB lineage: Bacteria > Bacillota > Clostridia > Oscillospirales > Oscillospiraceae > Faecousia. Next base: position 474 of record CALYTB010000057.1, on the reverse strand, counting down.
TGGTGTGGCAATCCCCCGGTTGAATCGTACCAGGTAACGATTACCACCAAAAATCGCAGTGTTTCCCCGTTCTGTAGGGCAATTGTCGATACATTTCCCCTCTAACCGGGGGATTGCCACGCCAGTGTGCGCACTGGCTCGCAATGACAGCATTTCTAAGCGCACAAGCGTAAACAACAATTTACCGCACAACTCGCTTTCCCATTCTCACGATATTTCAAGGAGGATTTTTCATATGGCAAAGAGAACAGACATCAACAAAATTCTCATCATCGGCTCCGGCCCCATCGTCATCGGCCAGGCGGCGGAGTTTGACTACGCCGGCACCCAGGCGTGTCTGGCGCTGAAGGAGGAGGGCTACGAGGTTGTTCTGTGCAACTCCAACCCCGCCACCATCATGACCGACACCACCATCGCCGACAAGGTCTACATGGAGCCCCTGACCCTGGAATATATCGCCAAGATCATCCGCTA
>CALYTB010000056.1 GCA_945486035.1 uncultured Clostridia bacterium | reverse complement strand
CGGACTGGTTCGCAATGACAGCTAATTTGAAACAATTGTTGTAAACAACAATTTACCGTTACCTTGATATTGGGTTCAGGCCGCTTTTTTACGGAAGTGGCGGGTGACGGCGGAGGCGGACAGGTTGACGGTCAGCGACAGTGCCATCAGAATGGCCGCGATGCCGAAGGCCACCCCGAATTCGCCCTGCTCCTTGGCGTAGACGTACAGCGCAACGGTCAGGGTCGCCCCCGCGCTGGTCAGACCTGAGAAAAAGCCTTTCAGGGCGTGGGCAAACCCGGCGGTGGTCAGACCTGAGAAAAAGCCGTTCAGGGCGTGGGCAAACCCGGCGGTGAACAGCAGCGCGGCGGACTCCCCCAGGATTCTGCCCACGCTGAGAATACACCCGGTAATGACCCCGTCCACACAGCCGGGAAGCACCACGGTCCGCACCACCCGCCATTTCCCCGCGCCCAGGCCGAAGGCCCCCTCCCGGTAGGACTGAGGAACGGTTTTCAGGCTCTCCTGGGTGTTGCGCAGAATGGTGGGCAGGTTCATAACCACCAATGTCAGGCCGCCGGCCATCAGGCTGGTGCCGATGGTGCCCGCGAACATCAGCATGCCCACCAAGCCGTAGATGATGGAGGGGATGCCGCTGAGAGCCTCCGCCGCGTACTCAATGACGGCCACGACCCGCTTATTGGAGGCGTATTCCGTCAGGTACACCGCAGCGCCCACCCCCAGGGGAATCACGATCAGCAGCGTAATCACCACGATGTACACCGTGTTGAGAATATCCGGCAGGATTCCGATATTCCCGCTTAAGTAACTGGGCTTCGTGCTGATAAACTCCCAGCTCAGGTTGGGAATACCCTGAATCAGCACATAAGCCACAAGAAAAAGAGCGAGGCACCCGGTGAGCGCCGCGGCAAGATACATTCCGCCCCGGACGGTCCACAAAAAACGGCGGCGGCTGTTGGAAAGCTTTCCGGGATTCTTCATGAACGCTTCTCTCCTTTCAGGAAGAAATTGAGTGCCGCGTTGATGAGCATGATGAACAAAAACAGCACCAACGCGATGGAAAACAGCGCCTGCCGCTGCAGACCGCTGGAATAGGACATCTCCGAAGCCACCGCGGTGGTCAGGAATTTCACGGATCGGAAAAGGCCGGGCATATTGGCCACGTTGCCCGCCACCATCATGACCGCCATGGCCTCGCCGATGGCCCGGCCAACGCCCAGCACCACCGCGGCGGCAATGCCGCTTTTGGCCGCGGGGACACTGACACGGAACCAGGTCTCCTCCGGGGTTGCCCCCAACGCCAGGGAGGCATCCTCATACTCCCTGGGTACCGCCTCCAGGGCGGTGACGGACATTTTGATGATGGAGGGCAGAATCATAATGGCCAGCACCACAATGGCGGCAAGAAGGCTGGCCCCGTCGGGGACATGGAAGAGCTTCCGGATGCCGGGCACCAGTACCATCATACCCACAAGCCCATAGACCACCGAGGGAATCCCCGCCAGCATGGACACCGCCTGGCCGATCAGCTCCTTCACGGCCTTGGGGGCCATTTTCGCCAGGTACACGGCGGTGAGAAAGCCAATGGGCAGCCCCAGAGCAATGGCCCCCGCGGTGCCGTAGATGCTGGTGAGGATAAAGGGGAGAATGCCGAACTTCGGCTCCGCCGCCGTGGAAGCCCAGGTGGGGCCGAACAGGAAATCCATCAGCCCGATTTCCCGGATGGCGGGGATGCCGGAAACAACCAGATACACAGTGATGAGCAGCACACAGCCCACCGTCACCAGGCCCAAAAGCAGGAAAACCCCATGTACCAGGGTTTCTGTCAGATTGTGTTTCATTGTGTTTTACCTCATTGGCCAACGGGTAAATTGGTGTTTGTCGAATACTTGCTGTCATTGCGAACCAGTGCGCACACTGGTTCGCAATGACAGGTAACCGGGACCCAGCCCGACAAACACCAATTTGTCCGTTTGTTCCCGCCGGTCAGGCGGGAACCACACCGGCGGCGGTGATGACGGCGGCAGCGTCGGGGGAGGTTACGTAGTCGAAGAAGGCCTGGGCTGCCTCACTCAGGGCCACACCCTCCTTGGTGACCAGCACGAAGGGGCGCTGGATGGCGTAGGTGCCGTCCTTGACGGTGGCTTCACTGGGGACAACACCGCCCACCTTCACGGCCTTCACCGTGTCCTTCACCGAGGCCAGGGAGGCATAGCCAATGGCATTGGGGTTCTGGGCCACAGTGGCAATCACATCGCCGGTGGAGCTCAGCTCCTGGCGGTACAGGCAGGCATCCTTGACCCCCACAATCTCCTCAAAGCCGCTGCGGGTGCCGGAGCCGGCCTCCCGTCCGACGAGGACGATCTCGGCATCGCTGCCGCCCACCTCGGACCAGTTGGTGATCTTACCGGTGTAGATGTCCGCAATCTGGGCCAAGGTCAGATCCTTCACGCCGTTTTCGGGATTCACAATAACCGCGATTCCGTCGTAAGCCAGGACGGTTTCGGTAAGACCGGAGGCCTTCTCCTCCTCCTTAAGCGCCCGGGAGCTTAGGCCGATGTCACAGCGGCCCTCCGAAGCCGCCTGAATGCCGGTGCCGGAGCCGGTGGGGTTATAGGTGAAGGTCACGCCGGGGTTCGCCTCCATAAAGGCCTCACCCAGAGCGCCGATGACCTTCTCCATGGAGGTGGAGCCGTCGGTGGACACGGTGCCGCTCAGCTTCGCGGGAGCCGCAGGCGTTTCCGTCGGGGCCGGAGCATCCGTTGCAGCGGGGGCCGCGGGATCGTTGGTTGCGGCAGGGGCTTCGGCAGACTTCTGGCCGCAGGCGGCCAGGGTCAGCACCATAACAAGACACAGCAGTGTGCAAATGACATGTTTCATTTTCATAATCTCCTTCATTTTCTGATATGTGTTTCGGACTTGTATCCTTCACATTTCCCATCATACGCATCGAATGTAAAATCCGAAAGGCAGGATATGTAAAATGTCTGTCAAATCGCTTCCCCACTGCCGTCGGTGATCGCCGTCGGTTTCCCCGGGGGCAACCGGGCGAATCCGATGCGCAAAAAACACCGCCGCGTCCTGTATCCGGCAGACCGCGGCGGTGAATGGGGGCAATATTTCGTTTGACTATGAACATAAATGGCGTATTTGGTAATTCCAGGTTATCGGGTTAAAACAGCAAACCATCCAGCAAGTGATAGCCGCCCCTACGGTAGTGAGGTATTTCCATGGATGCTGTTCCAGGCCGATCGTCTAATGGCAATTTTTCTGCGCGGGGAGGTCCGTTCCTTCAGAGAACGTGTCCCGCAGCGGCGGCAGCCGTTCGCCTTTACTGCCGTTTCCAGGTGCTGTGGGAGAAGAGCACCAGAATCGGGAAAATTTCCAACCGACCGGCCAGCATATCCACAATCAGCACCAGCTTGGACAGCACGCTGTACCCGGCGTAGTTGCAGGCGGGGCCCACCGCCTCCAGGCCGGGGCCGATGTTGTTGAAGCAGGCCAGCACCGCGCTGAAATTGGTTCCGACGGAAAACCCGTCCAGCGAGATCACCACAAAGCTGAAAAACAGAATAATCACATAGGCCGCCAGATAGGCGTTGGCGCCGTCGAGAATCTTCTCGTCGGTGACCTGGCCGTTGGTGCGGATCACCTGAACCCGGCGGTGGTTGAGCACCTGGTGGATGTTCCGCCGCAGAATTTTGAACAACAGCATCACCCGGGCGCACTTTAAGCCGCCAGCCGTGGAGCCCGCGCAGGCGCCTATGACCATAAGCAGCAGCAGAATACTCTGGGAAAAGGCTGGCCACTGGCCGAAATCCGTGGTGGCAAAGCCGGTGGTGGACATGATGGAAGCCACCTGGAAGGCTACATGCCGCAGAGTTTCCCCCAGGGTGGAATAGAACCCCCGCAGATTCAGGGTAATCAGCAGGATGCTTCCCAGCAGAACACCCAGGTACAGCCGCAACTCCTCGTCGCGGAATACAGCCCGCACCTGCCGCATCAGAATCAGGTAGTAGCAGCTGAAATTGATGCCGAACAAAATCATGAACACGGTGGTCACGTTCTGAATGTAGGGCGAGTAGCCTGCCAGGGAATCATTCTTCACGCCGAAGCCTCCTGTTCCCGCGGTGCCGAAGGCTGTGCACACCGCCTCCAGCAGAGGCATTTTCCCCAGTACCAGCAGCAGAATGTCCACGGCGGTAAGGGTGATGTAGAGCACATACAGGATCCCGGCGGTTTTCCGCATTTTGGGAACCAGCTTGCCCACATTGGGCCCGGGACTCTCCGCCCGGAGCAGATGCATGGTAAAGCCCTGGCCCTTGCTGCCTCCGGGGGCAAAGGCCAGCAGGAACACCAGTACCCCCATGCCCCCCAGCCAGTGGCTGAAGCTGCGCCAGTACAGAATGCCCCAGGACAGGGATTCCACCTCCGGCAGAATCGAAGCGCCGGTGGTGGTAAAGCCGGAAACAATCTCAAAAAACGCGTCGATGAACCTGGGGATCTCCCGGGAGATGTAGAAGGGCAGACAGCTTATAAGGCTCAGCACAATCCAGCTGACACCCGCGCAGACCAGGCCCTCCCGGGCATAGAAGGCACTGGGAGCGCTCCGGCAGGTCAGACGCAGCAGTCCGATGACCACCGCGAAAATTCCCAGGGTCACCAGAAAGGCAAACGTGGCCTGCCGCTCCCCGTAGTACAGACTGATTCCCAGGGCCGGGACCATAAACACAGCCCCAATGGTCAATATCTGGGCGACAAACCGCCCCATCATTTTGTAGTTCATAGCATCCTCTTATGTGCCTGGCATACAATAATCTGCGGAAGGGAAATTGTTGTTTAGCGCCCCGAAAAAACGCTGTCATTGCGAGGAAGCCGTGCGACGTGGCAATCCCTTATGTTTTCCTCCTGTCATCCCGAGCGAGCGCAGCGAGTCGAGGGATCTGGCGTGTTCGTTCACATTTCAGCTTCGTTCAGTGCGTAGATCCTTCGACTCGCTGCGCTCGCTCAGGATGACAGCTTGGGTGGAAGGATGGGGCTGGGCGGAAAATCCGGGGGATTGCCACGGAAGTCCTGCGCACTGGCTCGCAATGACAGCATTTCTAATCGCACAAGCGTAAATAACAATTTATCCATCCATGTTTTACGCGAAGATATCGTTCAGCTGCCGGAGGGTTCCCTGGCCGCTGGTGACCACCACGATGGTATCCCCCTGGGTGAAGGCGGAATCGCCTCCGGGAATCTCCGTCCGGGAGCCGTGGGTGATGCTCACCAGCAGCACATCGTCTTTCAGCCGGATATCCTTCAGCGGCGTATCGCAGTGGAGGGTTGTTTCGTCCACCAGAAACTCCACCGCCTCCGCCTGTCCGTGGGCAATCCTATGTACGGACACCGCGGCCCCCGTCTGGTTCTGCATGGCCCGGACATACCGGGCGATGTTGTTGCAGCACAGCTCCTTGGGGCAGACCACGCTGCCCAGGGCCAGGGCATCGATCATGGCGTGGTTTTCCATCCGCCCCAGCTTGGTAATCACCTGGGGCACCCCCTGGCTCTGGCCGTAGAGGGAGGTAATCATATTCAGCTCGTCAATCCCCGTCAGACTCACCAGAGCATCGGTATCGGAAAGCCCCTCGCTTTCCAGCAGCAGCCGGTCCGTGCTGTCGCCGTGGATTACCGCCGCATTGGGAAGCAGGGCGGACAGCTCCTGACACCGGGCCAGATCCTTCTCCACAATCTGCACAGAAATTCCGTGCCTGTCAAGAATCGATGCCAGGTAGTAGCTGACCCGTCCGCCGCCGCAGAGCATCACCCGGCGCACCCGGCGTGTCAGAATTCCCAGGCTGCGCAGCAGGGTGGTCAGGTTCTGGGCGGGAGCGGTGACGAAAATCCGGTCCCCCTCCCGGAGGACAAAGTTGCCGTTGGGGGCTACAGCGGTGCCGCTGCGCAGCACCGCGCAGACCAGCACCCGGCATTTGGCCACGGTGTTCAGATCGCTCAGCGCCACGTTGCACAGCTTGCTGGCAGCATCGATGCGCAGCTCCACAATTTCCGTGCGGCCCTTGGCAAAGGTGTCCCGCTTCAAAAAGCCCGGGTATTGGAGCAGATGGGCAATTTCCAGGGCAGCCTGCTTCTCCGGATTGATGGTCATGGACAGGCCGAATACATCCTTCATGGTAAAAATCTGCTCGGTGTACTCCGGGTCCCGGATCCGGGCAATGGTATGCAGCTTCGGATTCAGGTAGTGGGCGGTGGTGCAGCACAAAAGGTTAATCTCGTCCGCGTCGGTGGCCGCGATCAGCAGATCCGCCTCCCGGACTCCCGCCTGAATCAGGCTGTTCATGGAGGCGCAGTTGCCCGAGATTGCCATCACGTCATACTGCTCCAGGGATTCCTCCAGCACGTTGGGGTTGGTATCCATCAGGGTCACATCGTGACCCTCGGCGGAAAGCAAGCGGGTCAGGGTGGAGCCCACCTTTCCGTTTCCGGCAATAATGATGTTCATAACTACCTCCGAATTATACACTCACCGCGATTTCGAAACAAGCCTTCCCGGCGGACGGATAAATTGTTGTTTACACTTTTCAAACGCACTTCGTCCTTGCTGTAGGGGAGCCATTCATGGCTCCCGTGGGGCAGTACGTTTTCGCCGAAATGTGGAGCAAATCGGAACAATGTACCGCCGGGAGCCATGAATGGCTCCCCTACAGTAGGATTTAGGCGTTTTTGATCATTCTGAAAGGATGCCGAAATTGTCAACTGTCAATTGTCAATTCGGCGAAGCCGCTAAACAACAATTTATCATACATCTCTTCCGGTAAGCAGCCAGGATTATGTATTGGTCAGTATAGCATTTTACCGTAAAAAATGCAAGATTTATCCTGCAAAACACATTTTCTTCCCGCTTTCCATTGGAAAAAAAGAACGGTATGGTGACAAAAATTGTTGTTTGTGGTTTTCAAACACCCTACGTTGCTGCCGTAGGGGCGGCTATCAGCTTCCCGAAACGTTTCGATTTTTGACCATTTCCGAATAAAACGGACATTTCCGCAGTCGTTAGGTTGCTGGCGGCTATCAGTCGCCCTACAGCAGAATTTCGGCAAACAGCTTGTCCTCTTCGTCCGATGCGGCTGTCCTCCCTCCGTCAGGGAAAAGTCGGGTCAGATTTTGAAGAATTGTGTCAAATTCTTCGGTTTTCCTGTGAAATCCTCGATTTCCCTATGTTGCGTTTTTTCGGAATTTTGTGATACTATTTTTCCTGGGAAACAGAAAGGAGAACCGATTATGCAAGGAAATTATCAGAATTTCAATCTGACAAAGCAGGAGCAGACCATTCAAATGCTCCACGATCTGAACTGCCCTGTCCATCGGATTGGCTACAGGCACCTGAGTGAAGCCATTCCCTATTTTTCCCAAAGCCCCTCCCAGAGCCTGTCCAAGGAGGTATACCCCAAGGTCGCGGAACGCTTCGGCAGCATGGACTGCCGGGCGGTGGAGCATTCCATCCGCAGCGCCATTCTTGATGCCTGGCAGCACCGGGACCCGGTCATGTGGCGGATCTACTTCCCCCGGGCGGAACGGGTGCCCTCCAACAAGCTTTTCATCTCCACCCTGGCAGAACGTCTGCGTTAAGCGAGAAAACCCCCGCTGCTACAAAAGCAGCGGGGGTTTCCTGCAAAAGGGATTGGAAAGAAGAGAGGTAGAAAAGAGGATCTACTTGAGGAGAAAGGAAGCGGCTCACGGCTTCCGCAACCTTTCTGTTTACAAAATACTTTCCGGTTTTGAACAGCCAATAACGGATTTGAAAACAAAATTCGACCAATTTGTGAATAAAATGCAGTAGAACCGATGTCCCGATAAATTGTTGTTTACAGTTTTCAAACGCCTTTCGTCCTTACTGTAGGGGAGCCATTCATGGCTCCCGTGGGGCAGTACGTTTTCGCCGAAATGTGGAGGAAATCGGAACAATGTACCGCCGGGAGCCATGAATGGCTCCCCTACAGTAGGATTTGGGCATTTTGATCATTCTGAAAGGATACCAAAATTGTCAACTGTCAATTGTCAATTCGGCGAAGCCGCTAAACACCAATTTGCCGCTGCGCCATCAGGCCTGGGGGAAAACCAGGGTGACTTTGAACAGATCCCCGTCCACAAGCAGCTGAAGCTGGCCCTTCTGCAGCTCCATCAGGCTCTTGGCAATGTTCAGCCCCAGGCCGCTGCCCTCGGTGTTCCGGGAGGCATCCCCCCGGACGAACCGCTCCATCAGCTCGTCGGCTTCCACATTCAGCTCCTCCCGGGAGATGTTCTTCAGGGAGAGCAGCACCTTGTCCTCCAGGGTGGTCAGGTCCACATACAGCCGGGTCCCCGGCAGAGCGTACTTCACCGCGTTACTCAGCACATTGCTCAGCACCCGCCACACCAGCCGTCCGTCCGCCAGCATCTGCACCGGTTCCTCCGGGTGCCGGAACACCGGGGTCAGATTGGCCTTTGCCAGCTTATCCCCGAATTCTCCCAGGGCCTGGTTCACGGTCTCCGCCGCGTCCATCCGGACGATGTCCACACTGATATTTCCCGTGCTGGCCTTGCTCATTTCCATCAGGTCGTCAATCAGCTTCTTTAAGCGCTGGGACTGCCGGGACAGCACCTCCAGATAAAGCTCCTGCTCCTCCTCACTGTGGGGCTTGCTCATCAGATCCACATAGTTGATGATAGAGGTCAGGGGGGTCTTGATGTCGTGGGACACGTTGGTGATCAGCTCGGTTTTCATCCGTTCGGATTTTAATTGCTTCTGTGCAGCCACCACCGCCACATCCGCCAGGCCGTTCAGCTCCTGAGCAAAGTCCCGGAAGCAGCCCACCAGGAGCCCATCGTCCACCTTGGTGTCCAGGTCCCCGCGACGCATCCGCCTGGCGCTTTCCAGCAGGGTTCCGAAGGCACCGGAGCCGTAGAGCACCACCGCCAGCACCAGACACACCCCCAGCAGAATCCACCCGGCCCCATTGGAGTTCAGGGTCACACCCAGCACCAGGATCAGCACGAAGGCCGTCACCAGCCACTGCCAGGTCAGCGGCAGCAGATCCGCAAACCGTGCCAGGGTTCTTCCCAGCCAGAGCACACATTTTTCCGTCACCGAAAGGAGCCTGCCGCACAGCTTTTTCAGCTCCAGCCAGAAGAACTTTGCCAGCTTCCACACGGCCCGCAGCAGCCGTTTCCCCAAGGGCAGCGCCCAGTTCCAGAGCTTCTCCAGCTGCCCCCAGCACCAGGCCAGGAACCGGATTGCAAGCTTCCAGGCCCATACGCACAGCCGCAGGAACCAGCCGCAGGCGCTGTTTCTCCACCACAGTCCGCCAGGGGTCTTAACCTGGGCGGCAAAGGCGAAGCAGAAGCCTACAAACAGCACACAAGCTCCATAGCCTGCCGCCGCAGTCGTCCCGGCGGCGAAGAGAAGGCCCTGATTGAGCAGGTATTCCATGCCCTTCGCCAGCAGCCAGACAATTGCCACGTCCGCCAAACCTACGCCCACGGCATAGGCATCCAGCGGAATCAGATTCAGTCCTCCGGCCTTCACGGTGTCCCTGCCGGGCTTCCGTCCGGCTGCGCAGCACAGGTACACCGCACACACCGCGAACAGCAGCACACTCACCGCCAGAATTCCGAACAGGACATTGCGGTAGCTCCACAGCAGCCGCAGGGCATCGGTAAGCTCCGAGTGGCGCATCACCGGCTCCTGAAGGGTCAGGCTCACGGTGTAGCCGGTCAGCTCCTGATAAAAGAACTCCGCCACCATGACATCCTTATACCCGCTGTCGTAATAGGAATAGGAGTTGGTTTTATAGCTGGGAACCGCCGCCGTGGAAGGCCATTCTTCCGAAGCCGCTGTTTCCTCCGGTTCCGGGGCGGCGGTTTCATCCATAGCGCTTTCAGCCGGCTCCGGGCGGACAGCATCTCCAACAGGAGCCGCCGTCTCCTCCCAGGTAAATTCGCCGTCCGCCAGGGTCACGGTTCCCCCTTCGGCCTCCAGCAGCACATTGCCCTTTTTATCCCGGAAGGAGATGGCCGTCACCTTGTCCTCCTCCGTCACCGGGATCACCTCCCCGGCGGCAGAGCGGAAGCGAAGGCGGCCGTCCTCCATGGGGGTCAGGATTCCCAGAGGCTCCACACTGCCCACACTCTCGGAGCGTTCCCCGTCAAAGGTCAGGCTGATGCTGTAAACCTCCACGCCCTCTGCCGGGATATCCGTCGGCGCGGCATCCCCGGCTGCGTAGGCGGCAAAGCACAGGAAGCCCTCGCCATCCACCCAGATGGTGCCCACGCCCTCCCGGGAAAAGGTCTGATACAGCATCCCGCCGTTTCCGTCATAGAAGCTGGCACCGGCCACCACCGTATCCGACAGCATCAGCTCCATGGGGCCAATGGTGCGCAGCAGCACATTCCCCTCCTGGCTGTAGTAGGCGAGAGCCGGCACGCCTGTTTCCGTCGTGGAAACCAGTTCGCTGCCGTTTTCGTCATAGAAATGGGCTACGGACACCATAGCGCCCTGGGACGGAATGGCGTTATACAGCAGCGCGTTCTGATCGATGGTGGGGGCCGTCTGATTGTCGTAGGCCTCCTGGGTCTTCAGCGAAAGGAGCTCCCGGTAGCTATCGGTAAAGGGGAAATTCACCACCCTGCTGTAGCTTTCCAGCCCCCGGTCCTCCACCACGTTTCCCTCGGGGTCCTGGATGCGATAGCCCACCGCTCCGGGCTGGAATTGGTTTTGGGCGTAATCCTCCTCCATCCAGCCGTCCAGGCTTTCGATCATCTCCTCGGGACAGCCGCCCAGGTTCACGCTGGCATAGCGGGAGCCGACATATTGGGCATAGCGCTCAAGCGCGCTCTCCTCCGCCCGCTCCAGCAGCGAATCCAGGGAGGTGCCGTAGAGCCCCTGGCTGGCCAGCAGCAGAATTCCCGCGGCGCTGGCCAGGCTCACCAGCAGGAATGCCGCGCACAATGCCACCGCCAGGAATTTCAAAACAATGTGGTACTTCATTTGGCCGCCCCCTCGATCTTGTATCCCTGGCCCCAGACCACCTTGAGATACCGGGGTTCGGAGGGATTGATTTCGATTTTCTCCCGCAGGTGCCGGATGTGGACAGCCACTGCGCCCTCGCTGCCCAGAGCCGCCTCCTGCCACACAGCCTCATAGAGGTTTTTGGTGGAGTAGACCTTGCCGGGGTTTTTCATCAGCAGCCGGAGAATGGCGTACTCCGTGGGGGTCAGGGCAACATTTTCCCCCTCCACCACCACGGACTTGGTCCGGTCGTCCAGAGAGATTCCTCCGACGGTGATGTTCTCACCGGCTTCCTCCGGGCGGCTGCCCAGCTTGGCGTAGCGGCGCAGCTGGCTGCGAACCCGTGCCAGCACCTCCACGGGGACAAAGGGCTTGGTGATGTAATCATCCGC
>CALYTB010000055.1 GCA_945486035.1 uncultured Clostridia bacterium | reverse complement strand
GTTTTCCAATATCTTGTGTCTTGCTTACTAAAGCCGATAACCTAAACACCAATTTGTTTAGCTTACTAAAACCGATAGCCTGAACACCAATTTGTCATTCAGCCACAAAGGACCGTTCTACTGCGCCACGGTGAAGAGGGAGTAGAAATACCCCTTTAACTCCATCAGCTCTTCGAAGGTGCCCGCCTCGGTGACGGTGCCGTTTTTCAGGGTGAGGATCCGGTCATAGCGCCTCAGCTGGGATTCCTCCAGAGAATGGGTCACCACAATCCGGGTGATGCCGGTCAGGTCCAGAATGGCCCCGGAAACCTGACTGGCAGTCCGGGCATCCAGGGCGGCGGTGGCTTCATCCACCAGCAGCACCCGGGATTTTTTCAGCAAACTTCTGGCAATGGAAATCCGCTGCTTCTCTCCTCCGGAGAGATTGTTACCGTTTTCCCCGCACTGGAAATCCTCTCCCCGGGCAGCAACCAGCGCGCTGAGGCCGGACTGCTCCATGGCTCTGTCCACCGCTTCCCTGGGGAAATCGGAAAACATGGTGATATTGTCCCGGATGGAGGCATTGAAGATAAACACATTCTGCTGGATCACCGATACCAGCTCGTACAAAGCCTCGGTGTTCAGCTCCCGAAGCTCCGTATCGTCATAGCGGATGGAGCCGGTGTAATTGGGGTCGGAAGCCATCAACAGATTCAGCAGCGTAGACTTTCCGCAGCCGGAACCGCCCACCAGCGCATAGCTCTTCCCGGCCTCGAATTTCACGTTCATCCCCTTCAGCACCTGCTTTTCCGGGCTGTAGCCGTATCGGACATTCTCCAGGGTGATCCCCTGCTCCAACGCGGTCTTGCGAACGGAGCCCTCCTCCCGGACATTCTCCGAGAGGGCCTTGGCCACCTTCTCCACCAGTGCCCGGGAGGCCTTGCATTCCGCGACAGCCTGGGGAATGGTGCCCACAGGGCTGATGACAAAATTCAACAGCTGGACAAACACCAGCACCGTACCGGCGGACAGCCCCGCCCCACGGAGCGCCATATACGCGCCGATGAGGAACACACCGAATTGCACAATGGCCCCGGACAGCGCGGCGAGCATCTGCACCAGCACGCTCATCCTCCGGCGCAGGCATTTGGCATCGGAAACCTCCCCTACCTTCCCGGCGAAAATCCGGCACATCTGGACCTCCGCCCGGAAGGATTTGATCACCGAGAAGCCCGTCAGACTGTCCTTCAGGGTGGTCATATAGGTTTCATTCCTGTCGGAAACCTGCTTTTCTGCCTTGGCCACCAGATTCCCCGTTGCCAGGGAGGCCAGCAGCGGCAGCACGGACAGCGCCACGGAAATCACCGTGAGCAGGGGACTGTACCAGAACATCAACACCAGCGCCCCCGCGCACATCAGGGTATTATCGATGATCACAAAGATGTTGGCCAGATACCCGGTTTCGATGGAATTGGCATCGTTGGACAATGCCGAGATGTACACCGCGCTGTTCTCCCCGGAGAAGGCGGAGATTCCCTTTTTGCACATCCGGGCGAACACGTATTCCTTGTACTGACCGATTCCCCGGGCAATCAGCCGGGGCTTGGATGCGTAGGCAAAGGCGAAGGCCCCCACCATCAGCAGCAGGGAAATCAGAGTCAGTCCCACAATCTGGGGGAAGGTGAACCCAATGTCCACCCCCGTGCTCAGATCGATGATCTGCTGAATCAGCCAGGAGATCATCAGATTCGCCCCGGTCATTAGCACCGTCTGCACCATGGCCAGCACAAACAGGAGCCCGTTTCCCCGGTAAAACTGGCGCATGTAGGGCGCGATCAGCTTATTCCTTTTCATTGTTTTCATCCTCCCGAAGTTGGTTTTCATCCCTCATTCTACCGGTTGCGTTCCCTGTGGGCAAGCAACCATCCGTTGAAGTGTGCCTGGAGGAGCTCAACTTCTCCTTGAGTTCCTCTTCCCGGACCTTTTCCCACAGGGGCCGCAGCCGCGCGCCGCCTTCCCACTGCGCCAGCATCCACCAAACCAATTCCGTGATTATGTCCGGCTCCCTCAGCGCGCCATAGGCATTGACATACCCAATGCAAATGTTGTATGGCTGACCGTAGCAGGCCACCAACGCCTAAGGCAAACAGGAGAGCGCCTCCCGGGCTTTTCCGTCCTCCTGGGACAGAAGCATCCCAATCCGATAGTCACTCTTGCCGACTACATTGTTCTTTTTCAGCGTGTATCAGGCCAACACATCCGTTCGATAAATTGTTGTTTACACAAAGAAGGCTGTCATCCCGAGCGAGCGCAGCGAGTCGAGGGATCTACGCATTTCGTTACGCTTTCGGGTAAATTCAGTGCCAAGATCCTTCGACTACGCTGCGCTTCGCTCAGGATGACAAGGTTTACTGTTGTTTGAGGTTGTGCGCTAAACAACAATTTACCTGAGCAGTACCGGTCGAGGGGCCCAAAGGATGTACGTTGGCTACCCAGGGTTTGTAACGCATTGGCCGCCGGCCCCGCCGGTAAACAACAATTTACCGCACAACGGAACTCCCTCACTATGGTTTCCCCTTTCCGCATCGAAAATGCCCCAACCTTTCGGTCGGGGCATTATTTATTCGGTTTCCAGCAGCTCCAGCGCCGCTTCCAGCTGAACGTCCTCCTCGATGGGCAGTCTCCCATAGTAGATCTGCATCCGGGTTTCCTCGTCCACCTCCACGGTCAGATCCGGGGTGATCCCCACACCGGCCAGGCTCTCGCCCTTGGGCGTAAAATACTTGCCTACGGACAGCCCCACCGCGGAGCCGTCGGACAGGGGCAGGGTGTTCTGGAAATATCCCTTTCCGCAGGTCTTCTGCCCCACGATGACCGCCCAGTCATATTCCCGCAGCGCCGCGGCAAAGAATTCCGCTGCGGAGTAGGAATCCTCATTCACCAGCACCGCCATGGGTATTTTCAGGCATTTTTTGTCGGAGGTGTCCACATGCTCCCGCCCCGCATAATCCACCGTGCGGAACAGATCTCCCTCCGGCAGCAGATAGTCCAGGATCTTCACCAGCTCGTCGGCATAGCCGCCGGGATTGCCCCGGAGGTCAAAAATCAGGCTCTGAGCCCCCTGCTCCAGCAGGGCCTCGATAGCCGCGATGGTTTCCTGGGCGCAGCGCTGGTCAAAATTCTCAATCCGCACCAGACCCACCTGGTTCTCCAGCATGGAGTAGGTGGCTACGGGAATCTCAATCCTGCGGCGCTCCACCGGGAAGGTCATCTCTTTCCCCTCCCGGGAAACGGTGAGCTCCACCCGGGTTCCCTCCTGGCCCCGGACCAGATTGCGGACATCGGCGGTTTCCATTCCCTCTATCCGGGTGCCCTCCACCGCTGTCAGAACATCCCCCACCAGGATTCCCGCCTCCTCGGCAGGGCCGCCCTTGGTCACGTCCACCACCAGCATTCCGGCATTCTCTTCCGTCACCTGGATGGTAATTCCCACGCCCACGAAGGCGTTCTCCATCTGTTCCTGGTAGGCCTCATAATCCTCGGCGGCAATATAGTAGCTCCACCGGTCCCCGAGGGAGTCCACCATGGCTTCCGCGGCGGCATCCTCCATGGCCGTCCGATCCGCTTCCCCGATAAACCGCTCCAGAATCAGCGCCTCCAGCTCGTCCAGCTTGGAGGTGGTGGATTTCCCCGAAACCCGTATGGGCATGGTCATGGTCAGAGTCAGGGTCACCATTGCCGCCGCGGCAGCTACCAGAATATAGGAAAGTGTCAGCAAAATTTTCTTCTTCATGGAATACCACCTCATGCAAACCATCCCACAGCCAAACCGGCTGTGGGAGGCAAATCCGATGTTATCAAATCATCCCCGTCACACGGGATACATGTCAATTGGTGTTTGGCGGGCAGGGCCCGCCAAACACCAATTTGTCAAACCGCCGCAACAGAAACAATGCCCATCAATACAGGTTTACGTAGCTTGCCGGATTCACATAAGCACCGTTGTAGGAAATGCCGAAGTGGAGGTGATAGCCGGTGGCGACACCGGATCTTCCCACATAGCCGATGAGCTGACCGGCGGATACGGTCTGGCCGGAGGAAACCACATAGTTGTTAAGGTGCATGTAGATGCTGGAGAATCCGTCCAGATGATTAATGGTCACATAGTAGCCCGCCGCGCTGCCGTAACCGGCCACGGTCACCCGTCCTGCCCGGGAAGCGTACACCGGCGTACCCTGAGGAGCCGCCAGGTCCACACCCTGATGGTAGGAGGAAGCGCCCGCCGTGGGGGATGTCCGGTTTCCGAAGGGGCTGGTGAGCTTGACATAGCTGCAGGGCACCAACCAGCCGGAGCTTGCGCCTGAGCCGGAATTATTCCCGGAATTGGTCCCGGAGCTGCCGTTGGTATTGCCGCCCTCCGAGGGTGCCGCGGTTTCCGGGGGAACGGTGGTGTAGGTTGCCATGTATGCCAGCCACTCGGCCAGCTTCGCCTCGTTGTATTCCTGCTCCTTGGCGGCGATTTCCTTCAGAAATTCGGCCTCCTTCTCGGAATACTCCGCTTCCAGTGCCTTCAGCTCGTCTGCTCTCGCCAGCAGCTCCAGCAGCAGCGCGTCCGCTTCCTTCTTCTTCTCGTCCAGCTGGGCCTGGGTTTCGTCCAATTCGTTCTTGGTCAGCTGGAGCTCCGCTTTCTCCACCTCCAGCTGACTCTGGGCCTCCTCCACTGCCAGGGCAGCCTGATTCAGCTCTTCCAGACGGCGCTGGTCGGAAGCGGCGATCTCCTCCACCATGTTCAGCCGGTCCAGCAGATCGGAAAAATCGTTGGCCTTGAACAGCACCTCCCAATAGCTGAGGCTTCCTTCCTCCTCCATGGTACGGATGCGGACCTTATTCTCCTGGCTCAGCAGGTCAAACCGGTCCTGGGCGCCGTCCAGCTCCTCCTGCTTGTCCGCGATCAGCGTATTGAAGGCGGAAATCTGTTCGTTGATGTTGAGAATCTGGGCGCTGAGCAGGCCGATTTCCTGGTCAATTACGTTTTTCCTTGCCACAATATCGGCGATATCGTCTTTGTTTTTCTCGTAATCGTCCTGAACCTGCTTGATTTGCTCCTCAATTTCCTTCTTCTGGGCCTTCAGCTCATTGATCTGCTTGCGGATCTCGCTGGAGGAGGCCGCGCTGGCCCTGGTGGGCAGCAGACCGATAATCAGGGTCAGCAGCATCACCGCTGCCATGATGCCGGCGAGGATGGAGACAAGACGTTTGCGATTGTTCATAAGAATCTCCTTCTTGTGTGGGAAGGCGTCACCGATAGATGTACGCCAAGGGGTTAACATAAGTACCTGCGTAGGAAATGCCGAAGTGCAGATGGGGGCCCGTGGAAATGCCTGTGCTGCCCACATAGCCAATCAGCTGTCCCTGGGACACGGTCTGTCCCGCGGAGACCACATAGTTTGTCATGTGCATGTAGATGGAAGAGAATCCGTCCAGATGGTTGATGCTCACATAATAGCCCGCGCCTCCGGCCTGATAGGAAGCGGTGGTCAC
Organism: uncultured Clostridia bacterium; assembly: GCA_945486035.1. GTDB lineage: Bacteria > Bacillota > Clostridia > Oscillospirales > Oscillospiraceae > Faecousia. Next base: position 6,212 of record CALYTB010000055.1, on the reverse strand, counting down.
CTTTCCCGCCCGGGTGGCGTAGATGGGGGTTCCCTTGGGGCAGGCCATATCGATGCCGTTGTGCATCCGGTAAACGCCCAGCACCGGATGGAGCCGGTTGCCGAAGGGACTGGTCAGGGTATATCCCGACACCGGGGTCACCCAGGTGGCGTTGGAGGGCGGCGCGTTTCCGGCGGCGGCCAGCTTGGCCAGATACTCATCGTACTGGGCCTCCTTCAGCTCCTTCTCCTTCTTGGCAATCTGCTGCATCAGCTCGTCCTGAGCCGCCTCAGACTCGTCCAGCAGCGCCTGGAACTCCTCCTGCTTGGCAATCAGCTCCCGCAGCAGGTCGTCCGAATCGTCCCGGCGCTCCTCCAGGGTCTGCTGGGTCAGGGCCAGATCTGTCCGGCTCTGCTCCAGTTCCTGGAGATTGTCTTCCATCTCCTGCCGGGTTTTCTCCACGATGGAGGCCGCCAGCTCCATTTCCTTCAGGCGGCGCTGATCGGAAGCGGCGATCTCCTTCACCATGTTCAGCCGGTCCAGCAGATCCGTGAAGCTGCTGGCCTCAAAAAGCACCTCCCAGTAGGAAACGGTGCCTTCCTCCTCCATGGCCTGGATGCGCTGCCGGTTCTTCTCGCTCAGATTATCCAGCAGCATCTGGGAAACCTCCAGCTGCTCCTGGATGTCAGCAATCAGCTGGGCGTAGGCCGCCACCTGCTCATTGATGTTGATGATCTGCTCGTTCAGCAGTACAATCTCCTGGTCGATGGCATCCTTCTGGTCCACCAGCTGCTGAATCTCGCTGGCGTTGGCATCATACCGACTTCGGATGGCGTTGATCTGAGCCTGGATCTCGGAATTCTCTTTTTTCAGGTCCTGAATCGCGGCCTTGATTTCCGTGGAGCTTGCTGCCCGGACGGAGGACGGAAGCATCCCCGTCACCAGCACAGCGGAAAGCACCAGCGCAATCAACGCGCGAATGGATTTGCGATGTTTCATAACGGTCTCCAAATGTTGTATCTCTCATGCCGCCCAACCCAAGGCAGGCCGGTAAATTGTTGTTTATCTAAGAAACGCTGTCATTGCGAGCCAGTGCTCACACTGGCGTGGCAATCCCCCCGATGAATGGAGCCAGGTAACGATTTCTACCAAAAAAACAGTGTTTCCCCGTCCTGTAGGGCAATTGTCGATACATTTCTCCTCTAACCGGGGGATTGCCACGACCAGTGTGCGCACTGGTCTCGCAATGACAGGTAATTTGGGACGTAGACCGACAAACACCAATTTGTCGTTTTTCTGCCCTTTCCAAGGGTCAGGCATTTCTCTTTTCCCTCCGGCGGGAGACGGTTACACATCCATGAAGCGGCGGATAGAGCTCCAGCTGCCCACGATGCCCACGAACATACCGGCGGCGGCGAAGGTCACCACCATGGGAATCAGCAGCTCCTGGAAGGGGACGAAATTGAACAGCTTCAAAGAGTCCGCCTCGGCAATCCGGGCCACCAGCGCGTCATACATCACCCACTCCAGGCCAAAGGCCAGGGTCGCGCCCAGCATACCCAGGGTGAAGCCCTCCACCACGAAGGGCAGCCGGATGAAGCCGTTGGTGGCGCCCACCATCTTCATGATGGCGATTTCATCCCGGCGGTCATACATGGCCAGCTTGACGGTGTTGGAAATAATCAGCAGCGACACCACCAGCAGCACGGCAATCACCGCGTAGGATACGATGTGCAGTACATCCTGCACCGTGGAGAAGCCCTCAGCCAGCTCATAGGCGGCGCTGGTATTGGCAACGCCGGGAATCTGCTTGAGCTGGCCGTCGGTTTCCTCCATGCGGGAATTGTCCTCCAGAGTCACCACAAACCGGTGGCGCAGGTCCTGGGCCTGGACCCCGCTGAAGGCGCTGTCGTTCTGGTGGTCCGCCACGAATTTCTGCAGGGCCTCCTCCCGGGAGACGAAGGTGGCCTGGAGCACGTTGTCCAGCATATTGATTTTGGTGCCGATGCTCTTGGCCTCCGCGTCGGACAGGCTGCTGTCCACATACACCAGGATTTCACTGGTCTTGTTCAGGTCCTCCACCATGATGTCCAGGTTGTAGGCCAGGATGGCAAAGCTTCCCACAATCAGAAGGCAGGCCACGGTAACGCACACGGCGGCAAAGGACATGAAGCCGTGGGTGAAGATGTGGCGCAGGCCTTCCTTCATCAGATAGCCGATATTATTGATCTTCATGGCTGTAATACCCCTCCATTCCGTCGCTGACCACCAGGCCGTCGTTGATGGCGATGACCCGCTTGCCGAAGCGCTCCACCAGGTCTCTGGCGTGGGTAACCACCAGCACGGTGGTGCCCAGGTTGTTGATTTCCTCCAGCAGAGCCATAATCTCAAAAGACCGGGCGGGGTCCAGGTTGCCGGTGGGCTCGTCGGCGATGATGGTGGAGGGGTTGTTCACCAGCGCCCGGGCGATGGCCAGACGCTGCTGCTCGCCGCCGGACATCTCGCCGGGCAGGCGGTTTTTCTTGTTTTCCAGGCCTACCAGCTCCAGCACATAGGGAACCCGGTCCCGGATTTCCTTTTCTCTGGCGCCGATGACCCGCATGGCGAAGGCCACGTTTTCGTACACGGTCATGTTGGAAATCAGCCGGAAGTCCTGGAACACCACGCCCACAGTGCGGCGCAGATAGGGGATTTCTCTTTTGCGAATCCGCTCCAGGGAGTAGCCGTTCACATGGACACTGCCCGCGGTGGGCTTCAGCTCCCCGGTAATCAGCCTGATGATGGTGGATTTTCCGGAGCCGGAGGGGCCCACCAGGAAGCAGAACTCCCCATCCTCAATGGTCATGGAAATGCCGTTCAGGGCTTTGTTTCCCTGTTCATATGTCTTTTCTACATTGGTAAATTCGATCATTCACAACAATCTCCTGTCCCGGAAGGGGGGCTCTGGGGCTTTGCCCGCTCCTCCGCAGTGTAACCGAATTGTAACACAATTCGATCCATATGTCAATCCGTTCTCCCGGAAAAACACTGGATGCGCCAGGATTTGTCCGTAATTATTCGGGTTGTGTTCAAAATATGTTCACGTTTTCGCAAAACTCGCCCCCGCTCAGAAAAGGACGTGTTGGCTGATAAATTGTTGTTTACAGTTTTTAAACGCACTTCGTCCTTGCTGTAGGGGAGCCATTCATGGCTCCCGTGATGCAGTACGTTTTCGCCGAAATGCTGGGGATATCGGAACATTTCACCGCCGGGAGCCATGAATGGCTCCCCTACAGTCGGATTTGGGCGTTTTGATCATTCTGAAAGGATGCCGAAATTGTCAATTGTTAATTGTCAATTGTCAATTCTAAACAACAATTCATCGCTCACTCAAAAACCCCGTATGGACCGGTGTCCATACGGGGCCTCCTTTTATTGCGCCTCCGCCACAGAGGCATACATTTTCTTTTTCCATTTCCCCATCCGATACACCACCAAGGTCATCACCATGCCCAGTGTCCAGGAAACCATCAGCGACAGAAACAGCGCGTCCGGCTTTCCGTGGGGGAACTCCTCCGACCGGGTGAGGTAAGCCAGGCCGTAGGCTACAGGTACCCGGATCAATATGGTGGAGATAATGGAGATCCACATGGGACTCACCGTGTCCCCCGCTCCCCGCATAACGCCGCCCAGTACCTGGGTGACGGAGATGCAGATATACCCCACCGCCATCAGCCGGATCATCCGGGAGGCCAGTTCAATCAGGGATTCGGTTTCCGTAAACATGGCAAACAGGTATTTGCCCAAAAACAGCAGCACCAGGGTAATCACCGTGGAGAAGGCCAGGGCAATGAGGCCGCCCTGCTTCACGCCCTTGTCCACCCGGTCGAATTTCCCCGCGCCCACATTCTGCCCGGCGTAAACGCTCATGGCCTGGCCGAAGGTGAAGTTGGGCATCATGGCAAAGCCGTCCACCCGCATGATGATCACGTTGCAGGCGATCACCGTTTCGCCCATGGCATTGGTCAGGTTCAGCACCACCATGCCCGCGGTGGCCATGATGGCCTGGGTCACCCCGGAGGGGATGCCGATGCGCAGAATCCGCAGGGCCACGGCAGGAATCAGCCTCATGGTTTTCAGATTCAGGTCAAAAATATCCCCCATACGGGCTAGCTTGATGTAGCAGAGCACCGCGGAAATGGCCTGGGCAAGCACCGTCGCCAGGGCCACGCCGGGAACGCCCATGTGGAACCGCGCCACGAACAGCAGATCCAGCACCACATTCAGCGCCGCCGCCACCAGCAGGAAGCCCAGGGCGGACACCGAATCCCCCAGTCCCCGGAGCACGCCGGAGAGCATGTTGTAAAAGAAGAAGCCCACAATCCCCACAAAAAAGATATTCAGATAATCCCGGCACCAGACAATGATGGACTCCGGCGTTCCCAGCAGCTTCAGCATGGGCATGGAAATCAGGGGACCCAGAATCATAATCACCACACTGGCAATGGCGGACAGGGCGATGCAGTTTCCGATGCTGCGGGTCATTCCCTCCCGGTCCTTGGCGCCGTAGCTTTGAGACACCACAATGCCCGCGCCGGTGGCGATACCGACAAAGAGGGCCAGCAGCAGATTGAGGATGGGTCCGGCGCTGCCCACCGCGGCCAGGGCGTTGTCTCCTACATACCGGCCGACGATGATGGAATCGGCCGTGTTGTAAAGCTGCTGAGCCAGATTCCCCAGCAGCATGGGCACCGAAAATTCCAGAATCCGCTTCCAGGGCGCCCCCAGGGTCATATCCCTGGCCGAAAACAGTTGTTTGATACTCGTCATCCTTGCTTCTCCTTGCCTCTGATTCTTCCGAAAGAGCTTCCCGTGAAAAATTGGTGTTTGGCGGGCTGTGCCCCGATTACCTGTCATTGCGAACCAGTCCGCAGACTGGTGTGGCAATCCCCCGGTTGGAAGGAATTAGGTAACGATTACCTCCAAAAAAGTGAATTCTCCCGCACTTGTAGGTGCTTGTCGCAACATTGTACGTCTAACTGGGGGATTGCCACGCCAGTTTGCGAACTGGCTCGCAATGACAGCAAGAACGTGCAAACAACAATTTATCTGTTCCCTTCCATCGGCCAAACAGCATGTTTCCTGTTTTTCTATTTTATTCTACCCTACCCCTCAGGAAAAAGCAATCGCAAAAAAGAGGCTTCTTCTGTTCAGAAAGTATCCAAGATTGACAAAGGATAGGAAATGGATTATATTATATTTCGTAAGATTCCCAAAAAGCTCCAAAATTTGAATAAGGATTGGTGAGCAATATGTACATGAACGATTATAACCGCTGGCTGGAAGCAAAGCTGGAGGACCCCGCCCTGACGGCGGAGCTGCAGAGCATTTCCGGCCAGGACGAGCAGATTAAGGACCGCTTTGCCGTGGCCCTGAAATTCGGCACCGCGGGCCTGCGGGGCGTGCTGGGCGCCGGCTCCAACCGGATGAACATCTATGTGGTCCGTCAGGCCACCCAGGGCCTGGCCAACTGGGTCAAGACCCAGGGCGGCAATCAGCTGGTGGCCATTTCCTATGACAGCCGGATCAATTCCGATGTGTTTGCCCGGACCGCCGCCTGCGTGCTGGCCGCCAACGGCATCCGTGTCCGGATCTATGACGCGCTGATGCCCGTCCCCGCCCTCTCCTTCGCCACCCGCTACTATGGTGCCAACGCGGGCATCATGATCACCGCCTCCCACAACCCCGCCAAGTACAACGGCTACAAGGCCTACGGCCCCGACGGCTGCCAGATGACCGACGATGCCGCCGCCGTGGTCTACGCCGAGATTCAGAAAACCGACATCCTCACCGGTGCCAAAATGATGGACTTTGACGAGGGCGTGAAGCAGGGGCTCATCCAGTTTGTGGGGGATGACTGCAAGGAAGCCCTCTACGCCGCCATCGAGGAGCGGTCCATCCGTCCGGGCCTGTGCGCCACCGCCGGGCTGAAGCTGGTCTACTCCCCCCTGAACGGCTCCGGCCTGGTGCCCGTCATGCGGGTGCTGAAGGACATCGGCATTACGGATGTGACCATCGTTCCCGAGCAGCGGGAGCCCGACGGCAACTTCCCCACCTGTCCCTACCCCAACCCCGAGATTTTCGAGGCCCTGCGGCTGGGCCTGGAGCTGGCCGAGAAGGAGGGCGCGGACCTGATGCTGGCCACCGACCCCGATGCCGACCGGGTGGGCATCGCCATCCGCTGCCCCGACGGC
>CALYTB010000054.1 GCA_945486035.1 uncultured Clostridia bacterium | reverse complement strand
GTCAACTGTCAATTGTCAATTGTCAATTCGGCGAAGCCGCTAAACAACAATTTATGCTTCTGCGAGGAAAAACGTGTTTTGAGATGAGAAAAGGGGGTCGTGTCTGTGCAGGGTGTGGGATTTATCCATGATATGATGGACGTGAAGGCACTGATTCTGTTCGTAATGGCCAGGGCGAATTACCCTGCCGACGAGCAGCAGATCTATGAGCTTTGCTTTCAGAACGAGTTTCTGAGCTATTTTGATGTGCGCGCTGCCATTCCGATGCTGGTGGAAACCGGCCATCTGGCCCAGGATGGGGATCAGTACACCATCACCGAAAAGGGCCGCAGCGACGGGGCGCTGGTGGAAAATACCGTGCCCTACACCGTCCGCCAGCGGGCCGAGGACGCGGTGCTCCGGTTCAACCGGCAGATTCACCGCAGCAGCTTTGTGAAAACCCGGGTGGAGCCCAGGCCCTCCGGGGATTTCGGCGTGGTGCTGGACCTCAGCGACGAGATGGGCAGCCTTATGACCATGGAGCTGATGGCGCCCAACCAACGGCAGGCCATCCGTCTGCAAAGGCTGATGGAGAAAAAGGCCGAGGAGATCTACAACCTGGCCATGGCGGAAATCCTGGACGATGAAGAGGAGTCGGATGTCTGACCCCTTGCCGCAAAGCGCTTTTCGTGGTATAGTATAAGTACACCGGATGACCGGTGACACGAAAGGAGCTGCCGCATATGAAATTTCAGTACAGCGAGAAGAAAGTCAAACTCCCGGAGAATGTTCACGCCTATGCCGAGAAGAAGGTTATGAAGCTGGGCCGTTATTTCGAGGGGGATGCGGAGGCACTTGTGGTCTTCTCCGTGGAGAAGAACCGGAACGTGGTGGAGCTCACCGTTCGGGGAGCGGGCACCTGGTTCCGGGCCTGTGAGGCCACATCGGATATGTTCGCTTCCATCGACGCGGCGGTGGGCACCATCGAAGGACAGATCCGCAAGAACAAAACCCGCCTGGCCAAGCGGCTGCGCAAGGATGCCTTCGTCCGGGCGGTGCAGGAGGAGACCTCCTTCACGCCGGAGCAGGACGAGGATGACCTGAGCATCGTCCGTGCGAAGCAGTTCTACTTCCGCCCCATGACCCGGGAGGAAGCGGTGCTGCAGATGAATCTGCTGGGCCACAATTTCTTTGCCTTCCGGGATGAGGACAACGGAGGCTGCTTCGCCGTGGTTTACCGCAGAGAAAACGGCGGCTACGGTTTGCTGGACGATATGGAATGAGCACAAAGCTCCCGGGCAAAACCGCCCGGGAGCTTTTGAGTGAAAAACATGGGTCATTGCCACAGGACTTAAGTGGGCATACAAGGAAAGTCTTTTGACAATCCGAAAGCTCCCGGACGGTTTTCGCCCGGGAGCTTTTGGCTTATTCAGGCTGAGCCGACGGGGCCCTAGCTGACCTTGATGGTAAAGGAGCAGGATTTGCCCGAGCCGTCGGTGGCTTTGATGGTGATTTTCGCGGAGCCCCTGGTCCGCCTTCTCCATGGGATAGACCGCGGCGGTGAAGGTGCCGGTTTTGCCCGCCACCAGAACCTTGGGGCCGGTAACGACCACGCTGGTAACCTGGTTGCTTTCCTTGATCTTCCGCTGCTTATATGGAAATTCTTATCGGGCTGCCTCGGCAGTTCGATAAATTGGTGTTATGCGGCTTCGCTCCATAGTATCCTGTCATTGCGAACCAGCGTGCGTGCTGGTTCGCAATGACAGCGTTTATTTGACAAACAACAATTTTTCAAAGACCAACGCAAAGGGGATCAGGGGGCCTCGGGGAGCTTTTGGACGCGGTTCAGGGAAAGCTCCTGCCAGCCGTTTTCCTGGCCCCGGCGAATCACTTCCTTTGGGTCCTCGTCGGTGTGAAAAAGCGCCAGACCGTTCTGATACTCCACCAGGGTGATCCCGTAGAGCTCCGCCAGCGCTTCGGCATCCTCCTGGCTTTCCGCAAACCCCATGAGCTGGCCTTCCTCGCTGACGGAGCCGATTCCCTTCGAATCGGAATCCTTCCAGGGGGCGATATTCTCCGGGCGGGAGATATCCCCGGAGCGCTCACAGCCCCACAGGCCCAGAGGAAGCAGCAGAAGCAGGAAAATGATGAGAAATCTGTTCATGACACGGCCTCCAGTCCGCGGCACCGGAGGAAAAACCACCGGAGCTGCCAAATCAGGTGATAAGTATACACACGTACATCCTATCATATTATCCGGGTGCAATCAAGAAAATGTTTCCTGTTTAAGAAAAAATGCCTCAATGAAAAAGTCTGTGCGTTTGGGCGCGCCATAGCCTTGCCTGCATTCTCCCGGGATGCAGGATGCACAAACACCTAAGTTGCTTGACGGAGCCTTCTGTAGGGTGCGGTCATAACCGCACCGCCCGGGTTTCGACTAAAAAATGCAGGATTTACTGGAATATGCTTATCAGGTTAACTCAGCTTCCCGATAAATTGTTGTTTAGCGGCTTCGCCTCAAAGTTTTCTGTCATTGCGAGACCAGTCCGCAGACTGGTCGTGGCAATCCCCCGGTTAGAGGAGAAATGTATCGACAATTGCCCTACAGAGCGGGGAAACGTTGCGATTTCTGGTGGTAATCGTTACCTGGTTCCTTTCAACCGGGGGATTGCCACGCCAGCGTGCGCGCTGGCTCGCAATGACAGCTTATCTTTACAAACACCAATTTGTCGGGTTGCTGACTTAAGCCGATAAGCACATACTGGAAAACGTTACAACTCTATCCCATAACCGTTGCGGTGCGGTCATGACCGCACCCTACAGATGGCGCGCTATTTCCTTCAGATTTCCAGAAAAACCAAATCACACAAGTTTTTTCATTGAACCGAAAAAACCTGGGATCAGGCGGCGGCCTGATCCCAGGTAGGGAAAATACGGATGGGTTTACTTGACGGTGACCTTGAAGGAGCAGGACTTGTTGGTGCCGTCGGCGGTCTTGACGGTGATGGTGGCAGTGCCCTTGACCTCACCGGTGACGAACACCACATAGTAGTAGCCGGGAATCACGTTGTCGTAATCATCGGTGGCGGGCTCCACATGGACACTGCTGGCGACCTTGGAGTTGCTGCTGGTGACGATGAAGTCACAGTAGGAAGGATCGCCGAAGGGGAAGCGCTGGTCGCAGTAGAACAGGGCGCCGTCGAGGTCCGCGGTGGGCATCACGAAGCGCTTGTCCAGCATTTCGATTTTCTTGGTGGGCTTGCTCAGTACATAGCCCTCCGAGGCGGAGACATTGGTGCCGTCCGTGGTTGTGGCGATGACACTGACCAAAAGTTCGCCGTAATTCAGTCCCCAGAAATTCTGGATGCCGGCCTTGGTGGTCAGCGTGCCGTTGCTGCTGATGCTGACCCACTTCGCATTCTTGATTTCATCGGTAACATTATAGCGCTCGAAGCCTTCTTCGGTGAGGACCAGCAGCTGCACGACGAAGTCCCAGGTGACCTTCTTGTTGGTGGGCTTGCCGTAGGTGTCCGCGAAGGAAACGCTGTTCTTGGCGGACTTGCCGATGGCCAGGTAGTGGTTCCAGCTCTGCATTCTGGGCAGACTGCTGATGATGGAGATGGAGGAGGCGGGGACGGTCACCTTGACGGTGACACTGGCCTTCTTGCCGGAACCGTCCAGGGCGGTGGCGGAGATTACAGCGGTACCGGCCTTGTGGGCGGTGACCACGCCGTTTTCATCCACGGAGGCCACGCTGGGCTTGGTGCTGCGCCAGGAGAAGTCCGGGCTGCCGCCTACACCGGAGGCGGTCAGCGTGATGGTGTTCTCCGCGCCTTCCTCGTTGGGAAGATCCACATTGAACAGGCCTACACCGGTCACATTGCCCTTACGGTCAAGCTTGGTCACGCCGGGGGCCAGACCCGGTTCGGTTCCGGCAGCCATGGAAACGCCGGTGCACTTGGGGGCGACGGTTACACGGAGGATTTCATACACACCGCTGCCGTCCTTGGCGGTGGCGCGGACACAGAAGGTCTCGCCCGGCGCGACGGAGGAAGCAACCTTCACCACACCGCCGGAGGTGACGGTGACACCCACGGGGGCGTTGTCCAGTGTCCAGACGACAGACTTATTGTTGGCGGAGGCGGGGGTCACTGCCGCTTTGAAGGTGGCGGAAGCGCCGGGAGCAACGGAATGCTGGCCGGAGATTGCGATGGTCTGCACGGGCTGCTTGACGGTGACGGTGCATTTCGCGCTCTTGCCGCTGCCGTCCAGGGCCTTGCAGGTGATGGTGGCGGTTCCCTTGGCCTTGGCGGTGACCATGCCGTTTTCGTCCACGGAGGCCACCTTGGTGTTGCTGCTGCTCCACTTCACGCCCACATCCTCGGGCGCAATCACATTGCCCTGGGCATCCTGCATGGTGGTGATCCGAATGACGGCGGTCTCACCCACGAAGCAGGGCATGCTCGTGTATTCCAGGGTCAGCTTTGCCACGGGAGCCAGGGGGGCAACCTGGACTTCCACCTGGGCGAAAACGCTCTGATCCGCGTTGGAAACGGCCTTTACCACAGCCGTGCCGGTGGTGCGCGCGGCGGTGGTCAGCTTGCCCTTGCTGTCAATCTTCGCGCCGGGAAGCCCGGAAACGCTCCAGGTGACGCTCTGGTCAGCCTTCTCCACGGGAAGCACGACGGCGCTGAATTCACCGGTCTTTCCGGCGATGAGCTTCTTCGGTCCGTTGATGGTAACGCCGGTAATCTGAATGCTGGGGGCGACGGTCAGCTTCTTGGTCATAACCTTACCGGCCATGCCCAGACCGTTGATCTGGACGGCCTTCACGGTGATGGTCTGGCCGGCATAGGGGGTCAGGTCAATGGGGGATGTAACCGGGGTTCCGTTGACAACGGCGCCGTTCTTCACGCTGGGAGTTTTGCCGTTCAGGGTGTAGAGAACATACCAGCTGTCATCCCCGTTTCGGGTATAGAAGCTCAGGTAGCTTTCATAGGGAACGCTCTCGCCGGCATAGTCATCGGAATCCACCAGCCGATTGTTGCGATCAGGCCGCTGAGGATTCTCCGGGTCAGGCGCGTAGACGAAGAAGCCGGGGGCAGCGGGCTGCTCCGACAGCATTCCGGCAACATTGGCGATGCCCACACTGGGATAGCCGGAGCCCTTGACCGCGGTGGCTTTCAGACGGGCTTCCACCTCGGCGGGAGTCTTCCAGGGATAGACACTCTTGTACAGAGCGACGATGCCGGACACCACAGGGGTTGCCTGGGAGGTGCCGCTCATGTACTCGAAGGAGCCGTCATTGTAGGTGGACAGAATGTCCACGCCGGGAGCCGCAATGTCGGCCCAGGCGCCGTAGTTGGAGAAGAAGGCACGGCGGTTGCTGGCATCCGTGGCCATAACGGCAATGACACCCTTATAGGCGGCGGGGTAGCACAGGGTATTGCTGCCGTCGTTGCCCATGGCCGCCACCACGGTGACACCGTTGCTCGTGGCGTACTCCACGGCGTCCTGCTCCACGGCATTGTAGAAGTAGCCGCCCAGGCTCATATTGATCACATCGGCACCGGCATCTACGGCGGCGATGATGCCGTTGGCAACGGACCACTCGTCGCTGGAGCCGTTGGCATCCAGAACCCGGACACTCAGGATGCTGACATTGGGAGCGATGCCCGCGCCGCCGGTGCCGTTGTCCATAGTGGCGGCGATGATGCCGGCAACGTGGGTGCCGTGACCGTGCTGGTCACCGGTTCCCATACCGATGTCAACCTCCCGGACCTTTCCGGCAAGATCGTCGTGATCTGCCTTTACACCGGTGTCCAGAACGGCAACGGTGATGTCATTCCGGCCGGTGGATACGCCCCAGGCGGCGTAGGTGTCCACAATGTCGTGGGCATACTGATAGTGGCTGTCGTAGTTGTCAGCGCCGGGGTCCAGCAGGAAGGGATCGGGATCGTCCATATTCTCCTGTACCCAGGTGCTCCAGGTCTGCTGCGCGGGGGGAGCGGCGTTGAAGGCAGAGGCACCGCCCTGGCTCGGGGCGACGGGGTCCAGATGAATGATGTGGTTGGGATAGGCCGCGGGCAGGGGAAGGTCCATATCCTGCGCGGCAGACACCGCTTCGGAAACCGTGGCGGTTTGCAGGCGGATTTTCGCCATGCCGCGGGTGTAGGCCACCAGCTCCGCACTGAAGGCCTCCGCGAAAAGCTGGGCTTCCTCTTCGGAGTCGGCGCTGAGCATCAGAACGCCGTCCTCGTAATCCTTACCGGGATTCAGGGAAGCGGTGGTCTGGGCTACATCATGGTCGGCCATGTCCAGCTTGTAGGCCAGGTCCTCACTGCTGAGAACATAGCCCTCGGGCAGACCGGCAAAGCCGTAGGGAAGCTCCACGGGCTCGGTTTCCTCGGTCTCTTCTGTGGGCTCGGTTTCCTCGGTGGGGTCGGTGACCTCAGTGGGGTCAGTGACCTCGGAGGGCTCGGTGACCTCAGTGGGTTCGGTTTCCTCGGTGGGGTCGGTGACCTCGGAGGGGTCGGTGACCTCGGAGGGTTCGGTGACCTCAGTGGGTTCGGTTTCCTCAGACGGTTCCGGGTCCGTGGGTTCCGGTTCCGACGGGGAGGAGGGCTCGGTGGGGGTTTCCTGTTCGATGACAACCGCCTCGGGTTCGCCGGCTTCGTCCTCTTCCGCCGCGTAGGCAAAGGGACAGCTGCTCACCAGCAAGGCAATTACCAGCAGAACGGAAAACACTCTGGTGGAAATTCGATGCTTCATGGATGTTCGCCTCTCATTCTATCTTTCTTTTTCGCCCTGAGCGCGGGTGGCGGACAGGACGTTTTTGCAAAGGCACAATCGGGAACAAGGTCAACGGATGGGGAATTGGTGTTTGGCGGGCTGTGCCCCGATTACCTGTCATTGCGAGACCAGTCCGCTTAAGTGGCGTGGCAATCCCCCGGTTGAAAGGAACCAGGAAACGATTACCACCAAAGATAGCGGCAGTTCCCATTTTCCGGGTACTTTTCGGTACATTTCCCCTCTAAGTAAGGGGATTGCCACGCCAGTGTACGCACTGGCTCGCAATGACAGCATATCTTTACAAACACCAATTTGTCGTGCGGCTTACGAAAGCCGATTATCGAAACACGGATTTATCCGCCTGCTTTCCTGGGTTGGGTTAACTATTTTATCATTATATATATATCCGTCAGGAAAATCAAGGAAAAAGTCAGAAAAACAGAAGGGAAATCCAGGTGACTACGTTGCAGCCGAACTGGAATTCCAGGCCCAGCCGCTCCAGAATGGGCACCACATTGATGCCGTGGCTCTCCACGCAGGGGTGCATCTTCTCCGGGTGGCGGCAGGGTTGACCATCCAGGATGGCACAGCGGCCGCAGATGGCGCAGGCCTGGGTGGAAAGGATGTAGGGCTGCTCCCCCTGATCCCGGAGCAGCGCGGCAACCTGCTCCGTCAGCTCCTCATGGGACGGACGGGTGGCGAGGGTTTCGTCTATGTCCGAAATGTCCTCCACCTCCGCGATGGAGGAGATCAGGAGGCATTGCGAATAGGAAAGACATTTTTCCCGGCATTCCGGCACTGTGCCCACCCCCGGGGGACAGGCCCAGGTGGTGCCGTATTTGGGACATTCGGTTTGACAGATCCAGCGGATCCGTTCCGAGAATTCCAGTTCCCTGGGGTCAAAAAAGTCGTAGATGTACACAGGCAGTTCCGAGAGCTTCCGCGCAAACAGTTCCCGATTCATTTGAATTCCTCCATGATGTTTTGGCAGCCCTCCAGAATGTCCTTCCAGGCGGCTTCAAAGTCCCCGGTATACCAGGGGTCGGCAACGTCCCGGCACAGCAGCGGCCGGATCTTCTCCGGGTCCCGGGGGAGCATCCGCTGCAGATACCGCAGGTTGCTGCTGTCCATGTAATAAATCCGGTCAAAATGCCGGTAGTCCTCCAGGGTGATCTGCCGGGCCCGGTGCCCCTCACAGGGAACGCCGTGGCGCTGCAGCTCCCGCCGGGCCGGTGGGTACAGGCCGTTTCCGATCTCCTCCCGGCTCACCGCCCGGGAAGCAATCTCAAACGCCCCCTCCCGCCCCGCCTGACGGACCAGGTCCTTCAGTATAAATTCCCCCATGGGACTGCGGCAGATATTGCCGTGGCATACGAAAAGCACTCTCGTTGGTTTCATATTCCCTCCTAAATTACTGTAAAATGCGCTAATTCGCGCTAATTTGCCATACTTTATAACGTTTCTAAAACATACAAAAAATGTGCCAGAATGGCAATATGACGCAAAGTGTAGCAAACTGCCGCCCTCAAACGTAGTCAAAACGTAGTTTTTTCGGGTCAACAGACTACCGCGCTATTTTGAAAAGGGTTCACATTTTCGTTTTGCAAGGTTCATTTGAACCCTCATTTTGAACCCTCTAAATTCAAAAAATTACAATTTCCTTAACTAACACATCAGCTCGACAAACTGAAATTTTCTGTTCCCTACAAATTGGGATATGTCACTCTGACAATCTATAGTTTTTCCATGATGCGTTCAACTATTTCTTTGTTTATTCCGTTTATTGCCATACCGTTTTTTCTGACTACGCCCATGTGAGTATTTAGTTCAGGCTCAGAAATAATCATTTTTGTAACATTAGGACTTGTATAAACCTTTGAAATGAGACTTACTGTGTCTATATCAACTTCATCGTCTTTATCTCCGTGAATCATGACGAACTGAATTTGCTGATTTTTATCAACCATATCCGATGCCTTTAAATAAGCACTAGTTCCATATAAAAGGAACTGTCCAAAGCAGATTATCTTTGCAACGAGAGTCCGAATGAGACTTCCATGCGCATTTAGAAAGGCTAAAGCCATTTCCGAAAGATTGTCGGGAGCAGCATAAGTTACTATGTTTTTTATGTTGTGTTTGGACAAATCCAAACGGTTGAGAACACAACAGACAGCATATCCTCCCATGCTGTGACCAATAAGTGTGACTGGTAATGTTCCATTGTCGGCATAGTCTATGGCAGATTTTAAATCAACAACTGCCTGTGAGAACCCCAGAAACTGTCCCTTATTTGCGCCGTAGCCAGTGTTATCGAAGACAAAAACTTTATAGCCTTTCTCAACATAATAGAGTATTTCAGGAATATAATATTCTGAAGTTACACCCATTCCGTGAGAAAAAATAATCAGTCCCTTGGGACAAGCATTATTTTCCCCATAAAACCAACCGCTTAATTTATTGTGCTTACTTTTGAAAGTGATATGTCTCCCATTATAATCCGAGTGATGCAACCAACTTTTAACCGTACCCTTGAATGGAGAAAAAATTCGTTTTTCAACGATGAAAAGTATAATGATGAACACCAATAAAATAATGATAATAATCAACAAATTCTTCATTTTAGCTTAAACTCCTTTTTTTCCTATGAATAGTTCTTTCTTCCAGAATATATAGCATAAGAGTAATGTGATTGTGTTGTTAATCAAATCTAAATGCAACAAAAAATGCGCTTGATGACTTAAATACTCTGGGCTATCAAGGTGCACCTCCATAATCATTAGTAGTTTTTGATTATTGTATCGAAAAAGCTGTAGTTTTCGCCAGTTTGCATTGATTACACACCACGTTTTAACTTCCGTCAAACGTAGTTTTACCGTAGTTTGTAGATGTATTTTTTCTTCAAAATGGGCGAAAATGCGCCACTTTGCATGGGAAAACAACCGGTTTGTGAGCGCTGCCGTGGCAAACAAATAGTATTTTAATCATATGATTTTTCCTTCCTGCAATGCCCTAAGCTGCCGTATTTTGCGCTGTTTTGCGACTTATGCCGCGATTTGCGAGATGCACAGAATTCTGTCAAAACTCAGTTTTCGGCGCAAAATGAGGCAAATCAGTGGAAGCAAACGTAGTCAAAACGTAGTCGAAATTGCGAAAACAGACTACTGCGGTTTTGGGCCGCGGTTTCTTTTTATTCTACCACATCCGTCAATATCTCGCTACAGAAAAACCCTGCTGACCATCACGATCAGCAGGGCACTCGTTCTACATCTTCCATATTAAACTGCTCTGAAGCTTCTCTGGGTTACCGGCCTCTGTTCACCGGCGGCCTTTGCGACTTCTTCTTTAGCATGGGCAAATTATGGCATATTGTTGCAAGTCTATTCTTACAATTCCATCAGAAAATGTTCATGCAGCGCACGTTTCACCTGATCGAAATTACCTCGCTCCGGACATTGGATGGAAACAACCAATCCCTTCTCTGGGAGAATCGTTGTAATCTGTCCGAATGCGCCATCAGCACGATAGGATCCTGGATATGGACTGATCCAGAACTGATAGCCATATCCTACATGCCAGAGATCTGCAGATGGCTCGAAGGTAAATTTCGGGGTGGACACCTCCTGCACCCAGTCCCTGCTGACAATCTGCTTGCCCTTCCACTTACCCTCAGCCAGATAGAGCTGTCCCAGTTTCATCATCTCGGTACAAGTCAGATACATACCTCCGCCGCCATTCGGATGTCCCTGTGGATCATGCTCCCAGAGCGGCCATCCCATATCAAGGGGCTGGAATACCTTCTCATACAGATACTCTCCCATCCGCTTGCCAACGGCCCGTTCTACCATATGAGCAGCCAGAATACTGTCGGCAGAGGAATAGCAGAATGCACTGCCTGGCTCCACAGGAACCGGCTGTGCCATCATATATTTCTCATAATCCGGTGCGCCGACGCCCGGACGTCTGTCCGCATTCATCAGAAGTGCCTTACCAAAGCCACTGGACATGCAGAGCAGATGTTTCAACTGAATCTTCTCCAGATTTGGATCCGGATTTGAAGGAAGTTTATCTTTAAACACTTCCGCCACATGATCTTCCAGGCTTAGTTTTCCCTCTTCCATTGCGAGTCCAACTGCTGTTACCGTAAAACTCTTGGTATGTGAATAAATATTTCTCGGTACATTTGCTGCGTAGTGCATCTCACAGAGTACCTTGTTCTCATCTCCGACACTGATCGCTTCCAGCGGCAGATTGTGGCTGCTGGCATAACGATGAAATTCCAAAAACTTCTCTTCCAGTAACATAATACCTCTATCCTTTCCGGCAAATCTCTGATGTCAGTCCGATATAACCGATGCGACGTGTCGCAAGGTTAAAACCAATCTATCTGACATCTCCAATCTGGTTCTATTATCTCATACACATCTCTGCATCTGTCGGCAGTGGCATCAGCGGTGCGGACGGCAGGGTCTGATACCAATAAGCAACACTGGTGTAATCATCGTAACGCGGTCCGGTCCAGCCCATGTTGTCGAGTGTCATACGAAACTTATTCTCAAAACGGATCGGGTCTGCAATATGGAAATGATACAGCAGGAATCTCTGCTGTCCGTTATAGAATTCCCGGTTGTCTCCATAGATTGCATACATGCCGGTATATAAGCCGCTGAAGGTCTGATAGCTCTTGATGATGATGTCATTTCCAAATCCATAGGAACCGCCGAAGTAGTCTTCAGTTCCGGTATAGTGGATAGACGGATACGGATCATCGTCCAGATACATGCGGGCTTCGCCTTCTACCCAACAGGTATTGTTGCCATTCATACCAGTTGCCAGAGTCACACCGACAAATTGTCCCCTGCCTTCGATTCCGTCAACGATTGTGTAGGTACGACCCTTCTGAACCGGGTGCTCCTGGCGATAGGTGGCATGGAAATAACCAGCCTCCGCCGGAATCTCCTGATAAGCTCCGGTGATAATATAATAGAGATTTTCATCCTTGTCACCACGGTTTTCCATCGTGATCCGAGCTCTCTTATGGAACGGCATCTCAAAATAGCTGTTATAGCCGCGACCAGGAGCTACCAGCATCATGGCAGAATTCAACACCGGATATTTGCCATCCCGGTCCACGAAATTTTCATCATAGGCACATCCGAAGAATGCAGAGAGCGGAGCTTCCACAGACGGATATTCCTGATCATCCC
>CALYTB010000053.1 GCA_945486035.1 uncultured Clostridia bacterium | reverse complement strand
TGTCAACTGTCAATTGTCAATTGTCAATTCGGCGAAGCCGCTAAACAACAATTTACCATCCTCCCCCTCCCTGTTTTTACCGCCGCGGCATGACCCGGCGATGAAATAGCTCCCGCGTTCCCAACCAACCGCTCATATTGAACCCCCAATATTGAAAGGAGAACTGGAAAAATGAAGGCAAAACGCATTCTTGCTGCTCTGCTGGCTCTGGCCATGCTTCTTTCCCTGGCCGCCTGTTCCCAGAGCAAGACGGAGACCCCCGCCCCCGCAGCCAATACCCCTGCAGACAACACCCCCGACGCGGCTCCTGACGAGCCCGCGGCCGTTGAGGACTCCGCTTTCTACGGCCCCATCTATGACGAGTGGAGCGATATGACCGACGACGAGCTGTACCAGCTGGCTCTGGAAGAAGTGAAGGACGGCAGTGAGATCACCGTCTACGCCACCTCCTCCAAGATGCTCAAGGCTGAGGACAAGTTCGAGGAAGCCTTCCCCGGCCTGAACCTGACCGTTATGGACATGGATCAGGACGAGGTTCTGGAGAAGTGCGTTCTGGAAGCCAATGCCGGCAACATCTTCGGCGACGTGCTCCAGGCCAAGGACGTCAACGGCGACGTGTTCTTCAACTACTATGAAGAGGGCTACTGCTCCGCGTTCTACCCCAAGGACATCTGCTCCCTGATCGACGAGGATCTGCTGCGCTACGGCTATCCTCTGTACGCCTCCCAGTCCTTCTGGTACTACAACACCGAGGCCTTCCCCGACGGTCAGCCCGTCCACAGCTGGTGGGAGATCATTGAGAAGGACGAGGACGGCAACCAGAAGTACCGCCTGTTCACCAAGGAGATCGGCACCGAAACCGCCTACCTGTCCCTGTTCGCCAGCTTCATCGTCAATGCCGACCAGATGGAGCAGTCCTATGTGGACACCTACGGCAAGCCCCTGGAGTACACCTACGATGCCTCCGGCTTTGACTTCGAGGTTCCCGAGAACAACGCCGGTATTGAGTTTATGTGGCGCTTCAGCCAGATGAAGATGACCTTCATCGGTGACGGCGACGAGTTGGTTCTGGCCGTCCACAACTCCACCGCGGACGATCCCGCCCTGTGCCTGGCCTCCGGCGGCAAGATCGGCAACCGTGACGAGTCCGGCTACAACATCGGCTGGGTCACCAACCTGACTCCCTACACCGGCCTTGAGAACTGCGAGTACCTGTATGTGGTTACCGGCTGTAAGCATCCGGCAGCCGCCCGTCTGTTCATCCGCTTCATCACCGGCGGCGCCGACGGCAAGTCCGGCGGTCTGAAGCCCTTCAGCAAGGAAGGCAACTGGCCTGTCCGCAGCGACGTAGAGTGCGACTGGAACCCCGTGGGTCTGGCCGAGAGCGGCGCTGTCTCTGCCGATATCGCAGCCATCAACGATGTGTTCCTGGATACCCAGGACCTGTGGATCTACTGGCTGAGCATCAGCCCCTATACCAAGTAACCGACTGTACACATACCCTACACCCCGCGGGACGGCGCCCCCGCCCCGCGGGGTATTCCTATTCCCCCAACCCCGCCCGGCAGCCAAATTGGTGTTTGCAGGTCTGTTTTGAGAACGTTGAAAAAACACTGTAGGGGAGGCATTCATGCCTCCCGGCGGTGAAACGTCCCGATATTCCGGGCGTTTCGGCGAAAACGTACTGCCCCACGGGAGCCATGAATGGCTCCCCTACAGTAAGGACGAAGTGCTTTTGAAATGTTCAAACACCAATTTACCGCACTGCCGCAGCGGCCGCGTATATGCCACCCATTTCACTACCAGGAGGCCCCTATGGATCATCAGGACGATTTTTACCAGCAGGTTCGAGACATTGATAAGCAGCGCAGCCGCGCCCAGCGGAAGGAAAAATGGGAAAAGCGGGAGAAAAGCTTCTGGAAGGCCTTCCTGTTCACAGAGGACGGCAAGCCCAAAAGCGGTCTGATCCTCTATACCTTCTGCCTGAGCTTTGTGTTTCTGCTGCTGTACCTGCTGATCTTTTCCCTGGTGCTGGAATGGCTCGGCAAGCCTCTGGAGGCCATCCCGGCCTTTTGGGGAAATCTGCTCCAATCCCTGGCGGCAGGCGCCGTGGGCCTGGGCTGTGCCTGGCTTGCCCACCGGCTGCTGCCGGACAAACGGCTGATCTTTGGAAGCTATGTTTGGCTGACCCTTTTTGCCCTGGCCGCGGTAATCACCCTGCTGATTATCCTCCGGGGCACCGGAGCCTCCGGCGGAATGCTGGTGTTCTTCGCCTGGTTTGTAGCGCTCCCCCTGGCCATGGGGCTGGCGGGCAGCTACCTAATGTACCGCCGGGACTACACCCCCGTACAGGCCCAGGAGGACCAGCCCTGGAAGAAGTACACAAACCGGCGGTAGTGGTATGCTGAAACTTCGATTCTTCAACGTAGCCGACGGCGATGCGGCCCTGGTGGAGTACGGGACCTACCGGATGCTGGTGGATGCGGGGCGAAAAAACCTGGAGCCCTGCCCCGGTTCCGCCCGAGCCACCATCCGCGCCCATCTGGAAGCGCTGGGCGTTGACCGGCTGGACGCGGTGGTGATTACCCACCTGCACCAGGACCATTTTGAAGGCCTGGAGGAGCTGGCGGGAGCCATCCCCATCCACGAGCTGTACGCGGGCTTCTTCCCCACGGCAGCCCACCCCACCGTCAGGCTGCCCGGGCATTCCCCGAAAACCGTCCGGGGGCTGGGGGTGTGCCTGGAGCAGTGGCTGCACGTTCTGAACCTCCTGCGTGACAGCGGAACCCGATTCCGTCCTGTCTGCCGGGACACCGGGATTCTTTGTCCCCCGGGGCTTTCTGCCCGGATTCTTGTTCCCGATATCCGGCTTGCCCAGCGCCGAAACCAGATCTGGGAGGCGCTGCTTACCGGAAAGGAGCCGGACATGGACCGTCTGGTCTGGAGCTCCAAGCAGCGAAACCCCGGTTCTCTGCGGCTGGAGCTGGTCTGCGCCTCCCGGCGTGTCATCCTGGCCGGCGACTGCTACGGCTCCTGCTGGCAGAGTCCGCCGCCGCCAAAGTGCGACCTTCTGAAGGTTCCCCACCACGGGGATGCCAAATCCCTGACCGAGCCCCTGATCCAGGCTCTGAACCCCCAATACGCCGTCATCTCCTGCGCTGCCGCTTACGACCCCCGGAAGGACCGTCCTTCCCCCGATGCGGTGAGGCTGCTGCTGGAGCATGGCTGCCGGATCTACTTTACCGACTGCTGCCCCGCTCCCGGAGGCCGGGTGAATCGCCTTCCCTCCGTGGACTTTCTGATTGGGGACGATGGCGTAATCCATCCCCCCGCTCCCTGAACCCCTGAAAACGCCCCCGGGCTCCTCCGTCCGGGAGGTTGCGGTTCCAGGGATATCCTGATTCTGGAGGTGTTTTATGGTCAAAACCGTACTGTTTGATATGGGCGGAACTCTGGAGGACATCTATGTGGATGCCGCCAGTGAGCGGGCCGCCATGCTGAAGCTGGATGCCATGCTCCGCTCCTGGGGGATGCACACCCAGGTGGATCTTCCGGAGCTGAAGCAGCGGGTGGATGCCGGCTGGGCCCGATACGGAGTCTACCGGGATGCCCACAATGTGGAGCTGAAGCCGGTGGAAATCTGGTGCGATTACATTCTCACGGACTTCGGCTTCCCCCGGGAGCTTCTCGCCCCCCACTGTGAGGAAATTGCCCACATGTGGGAAATCACCTATTACCACCGTCAGCTGCGGCCCGGGGTAAAGCCTATGCTGGAGGGCCTGAAGGAAATGGGCCTGAAGCTGGGCATCGTCAGCAACACCGCCGCACTCTACCAGGTATTTGACATCCTGGAGGAGTACGGCATCCGGGACTACTTCCGGGACGTGACCCTGTCCTCGGTGACGGGACTGCGCAAGCCCTGCCCGGACATCTTCCAGGTGGCCCTGCGGCAGACCCAGTCCCGGGCCTGTGAATCGGCCTATGTAGGCGATACCGTGTCCCGGGACATCATCGGCTCCAAAAAGGCGGGCTTCGGCGTTTCCATTCAGATCTGCTCGAAGCTCACCAAAATGAAGGATGCCGGTGTAGACCCCGCCTTCCGCCCGGACTATATGGTGGACGACATCTACGATGTTCTCGCCGTCATCCGCCAGATAAATACCGAACAATAAACCTACGCGCCGCTTTGCCCAAACACAAAGCGGCGCGCAAATATTCTGAAATGCAGTCATATAAACAACGTATAGGAAACGAATTGACAATTAAGGAGTCCCTTCAGGACGAACAGAAAACAGAGCGTAAAATTGGTGTTTGCAGGTCTGTTTTGAGAACGTTGGAAAAACCACTGTAGGGGAGGCATTCATGCCTCCCGGCGGTGAAACGTCCCGATATTCCGGGCGTTTCGGCGAAAACGTACTGCCCCACGGGAGCCATGAATGGCTCCCCTACAGTAAGGACGAAGTGCTTTTGAAATGTTCAAACACCAATTTGCCGGACTCCCGCACGCTGCTGACGATCATTTTGAATCATCCCGGTCGGGGATACCGCAACCGTCCACTGTCAACTCAGGAAAAGCCCAAATTTACCTGGGCAGGCACGAGGACCGCTCCACCAGGGTGGGCATGAGGATGCGGTGGGTATAGCCCTCCAGCTCGTTTTGCACCTTGTCCAGCAGCACATCCACCGCCACGGAGGCCAGCATCTTCATAGGCTGCTCCACGGTGGTCAGATTGATTCGGGGCAGACCGCTGTCATGAATGTTGTCAAAGCCCAGCAGGGACAGCTCCTCGGGAATCTTCAGCCCGATTTCCTCCGCTGCCTGCAGAATGCCCAGGGCGTTGGTATCGGTGGAGGCAAAAATGGCCGTGTAATCGCGTTCCTGGGCAAACAGCTGCTTGGCCAACTGATAGCCGTACTTGATCGAGGAGGACGAGAAGGTATTGTAGCAGAACCGGGGGGTCAGTCCGAACTCCCGGCAGGCCTCCTCATATCCCTCAGCCCGGAGCTGATGGGTGTTGCTGCCCCGGCGGCGGCCGAAGTACAGAATCTCCCGGTGGCCCAGGCCGTACAGATACTCCACCCCCAAGAACGCGCCCTTTCTGTTGTCCACGGACACATAGCTTTCCGGGGTTTCCCGCAGATTTTCTCCCACGAACACCGTGGGCACCCGGTTGAGGTGGGGCTTCAGGGTTTCGTAGCTTTCCGGCGCGGAGGGGCACAGGATGATGCCGTCCACCTGGCGGCCGATCATCAGTTCGAACAGCTCTGCCTCCTGCTCCGCCTTCCGGGAGGAGTTGCACAGGATGATGTTGTAGCCCCTGGCCCGGGCCTGGCGGTCAATGTGATAGGCCAGCTCCGACATGAAGGGATTGTTCACCCCGGGCAGAATCAGCCCCAACAGCTTGGTGCTCTTCATCACCATGGCACGGGCCACGGTGTTGGCGGTGTAGTTCATCTGCTTGCACACCTGAAGAATCCGGTCCCGGGTGTCCGCGCTGATCTCAGGGCTTCCCGACAGCGCCCGGGAAACGGTAGAGTAGGATACTCCGGCGGCTTTCGCCACATCTTTGATGGTTACATTCTTCATTCGCTTCTCCCCCAAGCGGAAAAATCCGAAAAATTTGCGTAGCTATATTGTAAATTGTTTCCGCTTTCAAATCAAGAGCTTTTGTGAAAATTCAGCATTTGCCACAACAAACCCCCACAAAACTGTTGATTTTCACAACCATTCTCCCAGAGATTCCGCACATCCAGCCGTTCTCCGTAAATTTTTCCCGGAAGTTCCTCAAATTTCCGATAAATATTCCGAAACTTTCATGTTTTTGGTCAACTTCATTCAATTCCTTTGCATTTTAACCATATATCCGTCAATCTATATCCATAATTTTGGTTGACACGCCGGAATTTTTGCTATAAAATAACTCCATCGAAAGCGAAAACGTTTGTGTGGAACTGGAAAGGAGCGTCGGGTTATGATTCAGGCGGTTTTGTTTGACCTGGGCGGAACGCTGCATACATCCTCTTCCCCTCCCGGCCGGGAGCTTTGGTTCGCCCGGCGGCTGCTGGAGCGGCTGGCAGACTACGGAATTTCCCTGGAAGCCTCCCCGGAAGCACTGGCGGAAAGCCTTTCCCGCAACGCGGAAATCTACAAGCAGGAAACCCAGCTCACCCTCCGGGAGCTGCCCGCGCCGGAAATCTGGAGCCGGTATTACCTGCGCGACTACGGCATTCCCGCCGAGCACCTTGCCCCCTTCGCCGAGGAGCTGAGCTTCCTGTACGACTACGAACGGGTTCGTGTGATGCGCCGGCCCCATTTGAAGGAAACCATGGAAGCCCTCCACCGCATGGGCATCCGGTTGGGGGTCATCAGCAACATCATCTCCACCTCCGTGGTGCCCCACTTTCTGCGGGAGTACGGCATCGCGGGCTATATGGAGACGGTGGTCACCTCCTCGGAAACCGGCATCCGCAAGCCCTCGCCGGATATTTTCCGGGTGGCCGAGAGGGAAATGAACCTGCGGCCTGAGGAGCTGGCCTATGTGGGCGACACCATCTCCCGGGATGTTCTCGGCACCCGGGCTGCCGGCTGGAAATGCATGATCCAGATCGCCAACCCCGCCATCGCCCACCGGGATACCGGCCTGGACCCGCAGGCCCACCGCCCCGACTACCTGATTCAGGATCTTTCCGAAATCCCCGCCATCATCGCCCATGAAAACGCCCGCTAACCCCGGATACGGCAGTCTGACAAACGGTGTTTGCAGCTTTGTTTTGGAAATGGTGGAATAACACTGTAGGGGAGCCATTCATGGCTCCCGGCGGTAAAATGCGGCGATTATAGGCGCGTTCCGGCGAAAACGCACCGCGTCACGGGAGCCATGAATGGCTCCCCTACAGCAAGAACGCAGTGTGTTTGAAATCGTCAAACACTTGTTTTCCCATTTACACACAACACCAACCGTGATTGATACAAGGAGGAGCTTATGAGCAGCAAAATTGATACGATTTTCTTTGACGTGGGAGCCACGCTGCGCTATGTAGTGGAGGACCCCGAATTCGCCGCCGCGGCGGACCGGGAGCTGATGGCCCTGGTGGGCGCCACGGAGTCCCACGACGAATTCTTCGCCAAGCTGAACGCCAACTGGAAGGCCTACCGCAAGATGGCAAAAACCGTCCTGCTGGATGTGTCCGAGATGGAGCTGTGGCTGCAGTATCTGCTGCCCGACTATCCCGCTGAGCGCATTGCCCCCAACGCCGCCCGGCTCACCCGGCTGTGGCGGGATCATGACGGCCGCCGGGTTCCCCACGAGGGCGTGAAGGAAACCCTGAAGGAGCTAAAGCGCCGGGGCTACAAGCTGGGCATCATCGCCAACACCATCACCGAGACCGAGATCCCCGACTGGATGTGCCACGACCAGGTGGCCGACTGCTTCACCACCGTGATTCTCTCCTCCAAGGTCCGGCTGCGCAAGCCCGATCCCGCCATCTACCATCTGGCCGCCCGATGCATCGGCTCCGCTCCCGAAAGCTGCGCCTATGTGGGCGACAACCCCGTCCGGGACGTGGAGGGCGCGGTGAACGCGGGCTACGGCGCCATGGTTCTGTTTGAGGACGCGGGCACCGCCGACCGGGAGGGCAAGGCCCCCACGGTACAGCCGGATTACCGCATCAAGTCCATCCCGGAGCTGCTGGAGCTGTTCCCCTCCCGGATCTGAGGTGGGCTATGGCACAGATAAAAGGCGTATTCTTTGATCTGGGCGGAACCCTCCGCATTGCCGAGGAGGTTCCCGAGCACCAGAACCGGGCCGCCGCCCGGATGGCGGAGCTGGCCGGGTGGGAAGATGCCGGTGCCTTCCTGGAATTGGTGGAAGCGCGTTACGCCCCCTACCGGGACTGGGCCCTCACCGAAAACAAGGAGGCCGGAGACTTTGACCTGTGGAACAAATGGCTCCTGCCCGATTATCCCGAGGAAAAGCTCCGGGAAATCTGCCACGAGCTGACCTACCAGTACCGGCAGGTGAAGGGCCTTCGCCATGTGGTGGAGGGAGGCGTTGAGGTCATCCAAACCCTCCGCGCCAGAGGCTATAAGCTGGGCATCATCTCCAACCTGATTGGCGAGTACGAAATCTACGACTGGCTGAAAGCCGACGGCCTGGACAAATATTTTGACAGCGTGGTACTCTCCTCTGTCTGTCACATCCGCAAGCCCGATCCCGAAATGTACCGCATGGGCTGCCGGGAGCTGGGGCTGGAGCCGGAGGAATGCGCCTCCGTGGCGGACAACCTGAACCGGGACATCACCGGAGCCAAGGCCGCGGGAATCGGGGCCAACATCCTCTTCATCAGCCCCGCGAAGCTGGCGAAGAAAACCATTACCCCGGAAAATCAGCCGGACTACATCGTTCACAAGTTCCTGGACATTCTGGAGCTTCCCATCCTGCAAGGAGGCGAATCCCATGGAGCGTAACATCAACACCATTTTCGTAGACTTGGGGGACACCCTGCGGGTCATCCGCAAGGACGAAGAATACCAGCTGGCGGCCATGAAGACCATCGCCGACTGCCTGGGAACGGACACGGAGCCCCGGGAATTCTACCACACGGTCATTGAGCCGCGGTATGACGAATACCGCAAATGGGCCCTAAGCTACTACTGCGAGGCCCCGGAGAAGGTGCTCTGGACCCGGTGGCTGGCCTACGACTTCCCCCGGGAGCGGGTGGAGAGGTACGCCGCGGAAATGACCTACGCCTACCGCCGCACCAAGGGCGAACGGGTGGTCACCGACGGCGGCGCGGAAACCATCCGGGAGCTGTACCGCCGGGGCTACTGCCTCGCCATTGTCAGCGATCTGGTGGGCACCAGGGAAGTGGACGAGTGGCTGGATCATGACGGCCTGCGGCCCTATTTCCGCTCCGTACAGCAGTCCTCCCAGTGCCTCATCCGCAAGCCCCACCCCGCCATCTACTACTACGCACTCCAGGAAACAGGGGCCGATCCCCTGAAAACCTGCTATGTGGGTGACAATCTTGACCGGGATATCGTCGGTGCCAAGGCCGCGGGCCTTGGAATGACCGTAGGGGTACGATATCCCGGCAAGAAGCCCCAAACCGTTACCGAGGCCAACCGGCCCGATTGCTTTATCGAACATTTCTCCCAGCTGCTGGACCTGTTCCCCCCGCTGGGCTAAGGAGGTACGCGCATGAATCGTAATGAAATCGGCGGCGAGGCTCTGGCCCGCGCCGTGGAGGAGGCCTACCGCCAAGGTCAGACCGACTACTATCTGGAGCCGTTGGCGCGGCTGGGCGAGGACGGCAAGCCCACCGGGAAGATCCAATCCGGGGAGCCGGTGATCTTCTGCTGCCGCCGGGGCGAGCGGGAAATTGAGCTCACCGATGCCTTT
The DNA here is from genome assembly GCA_945486035.1 of uncultured Clostridia bacterium. Classification (GTDB taxonomy): domain Bacteria; phylum Bacillota; class Clostridia; order Oscillospirales; family Oscillospiraceae; genus Faecousia. The sequence continues at coordinate 3,020 of CALYTB010000053.1, read as the reverse complement.
ACCGATCCCAATTTTGACAAATTCCCCCGGGAGCAGTTACAGGATCTTCGCTTCGTGATTATGACCATGTATCACGAGAAGTTCAAGGACCTGCCCATCGCCTTCGCCCCGGAGCGGGTGGTGAAGCCCCTGGCCCAGGTCATCAGCGAGGCGGGGCTGCGGCAGCTCCACTGCGCCGAGTCCGAGAAGTACGCCCATGTGACCTTCTTCTTCAACGGTGGCAACAATCAGCCCTTCCCCGGGGAGACCGACATCTGCGTTCCCTCCCCCAAGGGCATCCCCTTCGACCAGAAGCCGGAGCTGAGCCTGCCCCAGGTGGCCGAGAAGGTCATGGCCGGTGTGGACGAGGGGTATGACTTCATCCTGACGAACTTCGCCAACGGCGATGTCATCGGCCACACCTCCAATTCCGAGGCCAAGCTGTCCGCTGCCGCCGCGGTGAGCCGCTATGTGGATCAGGTTTCCCGCTACGCCCTGGAGAAAGGGTATCTGGTGGCCGTTACCGCCGACCACGGCAACATCGAAACCCTCCGGGATGCCAAGGACAAGCCCCATGTGGCCCACACCACCAACAAGGTTCCCTTCCTGGTGATGGACCCCCAGCACCGGGCATTCACCCTCCGGGACGGCCGCCTGGGGGATGTGGCTCCCACGGTGCTGTCCGTTCTGGGCATCGAACAGCCCGCCGAGATGACGGGCAGTTCCCTCATCGAAACCCCGGGCATCACAAATCCCAAGTGTATGCTCATCGTCCTGGACGGCTGGGGCTACGGCTCCGGGGATGACAATGATGCCCTCTTCCTGGCGGATACGGCAGCCTGGGATGCCATGCGCGCTGCTTACCCCAACAGCCGTCTGTGCGCCAGCGGCGACGATGTGGGACTGCAGTCCGGCAAGGCCGGCAACTCCGAGGCAGGCCACTCCAATCTGGGCGCGGGCCGGGTAGTTGCTCAGGATGATGTCCGCATGGACAGCGCCATCCGGGACGGCTCCTTCCGCACGAATCCCGTGTTCCTGGAGACCATCGAGAAGGCCCAGAAGGCCGGACGGCTCCACCTGCTGGCCTACCTCACCGAGAAATCCAGCCACGGCTGCATCGACTATCCCGTGATGCTCACCGAAATGGCCGAGGGTGTGGAGGATGTTTGCTTCCACATCATCTTCGACGGCCGCAGCACCGAGCCCGGCAGCGCCCCCGCCCTGCTTCGCTCCCTGGAGGAAAGGCTCGCGCAAATCGGCCGGGGCCGCATTGTGGACGGTGTAGGCCGGGGCATCGCCCTGGACCGGGACGGCAACTACCAGAAGATTCAGAAGGCCTACGAGTGCCTCACCCTCGGCAAAGGCACCACCTACCGCTGAGGCTCCGCCGAATTGTCAATTGTCAATTCCGGAAATCTCAATTCTTTATCTCAAGCAAATTCACCGAAAGGAGGTTTCTTTCCTATGGAAACCACCATGGATTTGTCCGCGCTGGCCCTGACACCCTGGGAAATCGCCCTGCGGATGCTGTGCGCCATGCTCATTGGCGTGGTCATCGGCACGGAGCGGGAATATACCCACCGCCCCGCCGGAATGCGCACCCATATGCTGGTGTCTCTGGGCGCCTGTGTCGTGATGGTTACCAGCCAGGCTTTGTTCTATCAGTACCGCGTCTACGGCGCCACCCCGGACCCCGCCCGACTCAGCGCTCAGGTGATTACCGGCGTGGGCTTTCTGGGCGCGGGCACCATCATGAAGGAGGGGCCCTCCATCAAGGGCCTGACCACCGCCGCCAGCGTGTGGGCCGTAGCCTGCCTGGGCGTGGCCGCGGGAGGCGGCTACTATGCCATCGCCCTCATCGGCACTGTTTGTATCCTGGTGACACTGGTCATCTTCGAGTGGCTCCAGCGCAAGCTGATGACGGACCGGTACGATTCCCACCTGTTCAGCGTTACCTGCTCCCATGTGGGCGAAACCCTGAACCGAATCAATGAGCTGTCCCTCCGGCTGAACGTCCGGATCGCCGGGATTCAGATCGAGGAGGACAGCCCCGAGAAATTTGAAATCCAGTTCACGGCGGGTTTCTCCGGCAGACACGCGGAAGCCCACCTTCAGGATTTCATGGCAGCCCTCAGCGAGGACGACAATACCACCATTGTCCAGTCCCACCGCAGCCGCGTTTAATTCCGGGAAACTGCCCCGGACGCATTCCATAACCATGGACGGATTGCGTCCGGGGTATTTTGCTACCAAAAATCAGCCAAAACAGCCCTTTTTCATCGTTTTTTACGTAAAATCCCTTCATCGCTCTTGACAATCACCTATCAAAACACTATAACAGGAGGAAACAGGATGAACAGCTTTATCGTATTTTCCGCCCTCGGCTCTGTGCTGGCGCTGGTATTCGCGGTTCTGATGGGCAAGCGCGCCCTCTCCGCCGACGAGGGTACCGATCAGATGCGCAAGATCGCGTCCTTTATCCGGGACGGTGCCAACGCCTATCTGCGCCGTCAGTACAGCGTGGTCATCGCCTTCTTTGGCGTCATGTTTGTGATTCTCTGTGTCATGGCCGGGCTCGGCTACCTGACCTGGTTCGTTCCCTTCGCCTTCGTCACCGGCGGCTTCTTCTCGGGCCTCAGCGGCTTCGTGGGCATGAAAATCGCCACCGCCTCCAACGCCCGGACCGCCAACGCCTGCCGCACCGGTCTGAACGCCGGTCTGCGGATCGCCTTCTCCGCCGGTACCGTCATGGGCTTCACCGTGGTTGGCCTGGGTCTGCTGGATGTGTCCGCCTGGTACATCCTGCTGAAGTATGTGTTCAAGCTCCCCCTGGAGGACATCACCGCCGCCATGCTGACCTTCGGCATGGGCGCCAGCTCCATGGCCCTCTTCGCCCGGGTGGGCGGTGGTATCTTCACCAAGGCCGCTGACGTAGGCGCGGACCTGGTGGGCAAGGTGGAGGCCGGCATTCCCGAGGACGATGCCCGCAACCCCGCCGCCATCGCCGATAACGTGGGCGACAACGTGGGCGACGTGGCCGG
>CALYTB010000052.1 GCA_945486035.1 uncultured Clostridia bacterium | reverse complement strand
AACTGTCAATTGTCAATTGTCAATTCGGCGAAGCCGCTAAACAACAATTTATCGTCCCAACGATACATAGGAACTGTCCGCAGAAAACCCACCCGCTTCACAGCAGGTGGGTTTCCATATTCACCTTGTTTTCCTCCCAGCCTGGGAGGGTAATATTTTGCATGCTCTGCACCAGAGCGCCCAGGTCCTGCAGGTCCTCCACCCCCACCAGGAACGCCCCCATCTGCTCCAGCTCGGCCATGGCTTCGCTTCCGTCCCGGAAGCAGGCCACGCTGCTCAGCCCCAAACGAAGGTTCCGGGTCACGCCATCCCAGGTGCCGCCTCTGCCCAGCCTCGCCTGGGCCACAAACACCATCCGCCCCAGGGCATGAATCACCCGGTTGCGGCTCAGAGCCCGCTGGGCGGAGAACCCCAGGTCAAACCCATCCTCACTGACATAGGCAATCCGTTGGTGGGCCGGGCATCGCTCCAGCGCATCGGCCACGATGCTGACCACCCTTCCCCCCGCCTCCAGGCAGGCCTCCTGGGCAATCCGGTCAGCCCCCCGGGCATTGCCGGAAACCAGCACAAGGCCCTGAACCGCCGCCTGACGGCCCACCTCCCGGGCAAAGGCCCCGTTCTCTGGCCTCAGCTCCCGGCTGCCCACCAGGGCGATGCTGGGGGATGCCAGCATCGCCGGATCTCCCTTGACCCACAGACACCCGGGGCTGTCCAATCCCAGCCTCCGGCGCACAATCCCGGGATAGGCCCCGCTGACCCTGGTGACGGGGATGCAGTCCATACGCCTGCCCCGGAGCAGATACCGCTCCAGCAGTTCTTCCTCCTCCAGCAGCGACGAAATCCTCCCGGCCATTTCCGGCCCATATCCCAGCGCCTCCAGATCGGCGGCGGTCAGGGCCCGCTCCTCCTCCGGAGGCTCCATTCCCTGGATTCTCCCGGCCAGGTTCCGAAGCTGAGCCATTGTCAGCACCTTCCGCTCCGGGTTTCCCAGGTGGCTCACCAGCAGCAGGAAGCCCCGCTCCCGGGGATTCAACGGAATCTCCTTTTGGGTGCGGGAGGAGCCTTGACGACCTCAGGGGTGAGGGTATTGTCCTCCCCCAATACCATGGGAGCAACGGAGAAATTGCAGAATTTGCAGATTTCGTCCAGCTTGGCCTTCTCCGGGAAATTGCTCACAATGCTCCAGGCCACGCCCTTTTTCTTGGCCCGGCCGGTGCGCCCGATGCGGTGAACATAGTATTCGTTCTCCTCGGGGATGTCGTAGTTGATGACACAGTCCACATCGTCCACATCAATGCCCCGGGAGGCCACATCCGTGGCAATCAGGATGGCCAGCTTTCCTTCCCGATACCGCTGCATGGTCTTTTCCCGCTGGCTCTGGCGGATGTCGCCGTGGATGCAGTCGCAGTCCAGCCCCGCCCGCTGGTACTCATCGCAGAGCCGCTGGCACATGTGCTTGGTGTTGCAGAAAATCATCACCCGCTCGAAGCCCTGGCTGCGAATCAGGCGCAATGTGGTTTCCGCCTTCTGCAGCGGAGTACAGGTGAGGCTAAACTGGTCGATATCCGGCCGGTCCTCCTGCTTGGGCTCCACGGTGATCTCCACCTCGTCGCGCTGGTACATCCAGGATACGGTCATGACCTCCTGGGAGATGGTGGCGGAAAACAGGCCCAGATTCTTCCGGTTCTTCACCTTCTCGATGATCCGGGTCACATCCTTGAAAAAGCCCATGTCCAGCATCCGGTCGGCCTCGTCCAAGACCACGGTCTGAATCCTATCCAGGCGGATGGTTTTTCGGTTATAGTGGTCCATCAGCCGCCCAGGGGTAGCCACCACAATCTGGGGCTTGCGCTCCAGCTGCTTGATCTGGCCGCCGATGCCCGCGCCTCCGTAGAGCACGGCCACCCGGATTCCCTGGTAGTAGGTCAGCAGGCCCCGCAGCTCGTCCCCGATCTGGATGGCCAGCTCCCGGGTGGGCGCCAGAATCAGCCCCTGCACCTCCTCCGAGGAGGCATCCACATGCTCAATCATGGGAATTCCGAAGGCAAAGGTCTTGCCGGTGCCGGTGGGGGCCTTGGCGATCACATCCTTCCACTGCATAAAGTGGGGGATCGCCAGGGCCTGTATGGTGGTGGGGTAACCGTAGCCCTTTTTCTCCAGGGCCTTCAGCATCTGCTGGGACAGCCCCAGACTTTCAAAAGTAATCGTCTCATCCATAATCTGTTACGTCCTTTTCTGATCTTTCCGCTATTTTACCATCCTTTTCGCCGCTTTGCAACCACCAACCCATATTTCCCGAAAAAAGCCCCATTCGTTCTGCGGAAATTGGTGTTTGTCGGGCTGTCGCCCGAGTTGACAGTGGACAGTTGACAGTGGACAGTTATGGAGTCCCTTCGGGACAATTATAAATATAGAGTTCGCAAATATTACGATTTTCGGAATAATTGGGGATCATTATGATTGCAATTATTTCAAATAATCCCCGAAGGGGATACCATAACTGTCCACTTTCCACTGTCAACTGTCCACTGTAGCCGTGCGACAAACACCAATTTATCTTTCTCCCGGGCCTTCTGAAAAAATCCGGTAAGCAGTGGACAAGTTCGCGCAAATGTGGTATATTACCGAAAAGTATGCCGTGATGAACGCATATCCTGATTCTACGGAGGAACCATACCATGGGTAAACTGATTGTAATCGAGGGCACCGACGGCTCCGGGAAATCCACGCAGTTTGGACTTCTGACCCAGCGGCTGACCCGGGAGGGCCGGGACTTCCGGCAGATTGTCTTCCCCCAGTATTCCGAACCCAGCTCCGCGCTGATCCGGATGTACCTGGGCGGGGAATTTGGCCAGCGCCCCGGTGACGTAAACGCCTATGCCGCCTCCGCCTTTTATGCCGTGGACCGCTACGCCTCCTTCAAGAAGGTCTGGGGAAACTATTACAATGGCGGCGGGCTGGTGATTTCCGACCGCTATACCACCTCCAACGCCGTGCATCAGGCCAGCAAGGAACCCCCGGAAACCCGGCAGCGCTTTCTCAAATGGCTCTATGAATTTGAGTATGACCACTTAGGGCTCCCCCGTCCAGATCTGACACTGTATCTGGATGTGCCCACGGACTTTACGGAAAAGCTGCTCCGGGCCCGGGAGCAGGATACCCATACCAAGGCGGATATCCACGAGAAGGACACGCAGTACCTCGCCACCTGCCGCCGGATGGGTGCCTTCGCGGCAGACTACTACGGCTGGACGGTCATTTCCTGCGTCCGGGACGGGAAAATGCGTTCCATGGAAGACATTCACGAAGAAATCTACCGCCATGTGCGGAACTGTTTGGAGGACTGAATTATGGTATACATGCTGCTTGGAACCGGCTTTGAGGAAACCGAGGCCGTTGCCCCCCTGGATCTTCTGCGCCGTGCGGGTGTGGAGGCCCTCACCGTGGGCCTGAACGGAAAAATCATCCGGGGCAGCCACGGGATTCCCGTGGAGGCTGACCTGACCATCGGCGAAATGGATCTGACCAATCTGGACATGATCATTCTTCCCGGCGGGCTGGGAGGTGTCACCTCCGCCCGGGCCTGCCCCGAGGCGCTTCAGGCCCTTCGGTTTGCCTGGGACAACGGCAAGTTCGTTGCCGCCATCTGCGCCGGCCCCACGGTGCTGGCGGATCTGCACATCACCGACGGTCTGGAAACCACCTGCTTCCCCGGCTGCGAGGCCCAGATGGGCAGTGCGAAATGCGTGGAGGGTGCGGCGGTTGTCCGCAGCGGAAAGCTGATTACCGGCACCTCCGCCGGCTGTGCCATCCCCTTCGGTCTGGAGCTGGTGGCCGCTCTGAAGGGCCGGAAGACCGCGGACACCGTGGCAAAGCAGATCGTCATCCGCTGAGGAGGAGCCGTCATGGACTTTAAGCAATTCCCGGAGCCGGAGGATTTCCTGCCCCAGGAACCCATTGAGGAGGAGCGCCTTCCTTCGGAGCAGGCCCCTCTTTCCCCGGAAGCGCCCCCTGAGCCTACGGAGGATGCCTGTGGGGAGGATATGCCCCCGATGTTCGATTCTGCCCCCGTCGAAGCACCGGATTATACCGGGCAGGAGGAGAATTCCCTGGACCGGGAGCTTATGGAGGTAGCCCAGCTTCTGGACGAATCCGATGTCCCGCCCGAGGAATCCGAGCCCCAGCCGGAGGAGCCCGACACCCAGCCGGAGCAGCCCCGGATTCCCGCCCCCTCCCAGGAAAAGAGCGCCCCGGAGCGCCCCATCCGGAAGGGCCGCCCCCGCCGGAAGAAAGGGGAGGGCCTGCTGGGCATCCCCAACATCCTGGCCACCGCGGTGTGGCTGGCCATCACCGTGGTCATCGGCGTGACCCTGGGCCGGATGCTCTGGGTCTGCGCGGCGGATGTGCTGGCCTTCGGCCGGGAGGACCGCAGTGTCACCATCACCGTCTATGAAAACGACACCATTGACGATATTGCTGCCAAACTCCACCAGGCGGATCTGATTCGCTATCCCGGCCTTTTCAAGCTCTACGCCAGTCTGGCCGTGGACGAAGGGGAAATCCGTCCCGGTATCTGGGACCTCAATACCCGCTACGATTACCACGCCCTGGTGAAGATGATGTCCCCCAGCTCCACCCGGAAGGTCATCGAGATCATGATTCCCGAGGGCTACAGCTGCCGCCAGATTTTCGCCCTGCTGCAGGAGAACAAGGTCTGTACCGTTCAGGACCTGTCCGCCTACGCGGCCTCCGGGGAGCTGGACGACTACTGGTTCCTGGAGGGTGTGGAGCGGGGCCAGGAGAACAGCCTGGAGGGCTTCCTGTTCCCGGACACCTACCAGTTCTACACCAACGACAGTCCCCGCAACGTCCTGCAGAAAATGCTGAACAACTTTGAAAACCGGTTCACTCAGGAGATGCGCGACCAGCTTTCCACCCTGAACGAAACCGTTTCCAACATGATGCGTGCCGATGGCCGCAGCCAGGAGTATATCGATTCCCACCAGCTGAGCCTTCGGGATGTGGTCATCGTGGCCTCCCTGATTGAGAAGGAGACCTCCAGCGCCGAGGAAGGCTATTCCATCGCCTCGGTTATCTACAACCGTCTGTTCCGCTGGGGCGATAACCCCGCCTACCTGGGCATCGATGCCTCCATCGTCTACGCCCTGGGCGGCAAAACCGAGCTGACCGCGGAGGACCTGCAGGTGGACAGCCCCTACAACACCCGCACCCACACGGGACTGACCCCGGGCCCCATTGCCAACCCCGGCCTTGCCAGTCTGAAAGCGGCTCTGGCCCCCAGCGATACCCCCTACTATTACTATGTGCTGGATCCCGCCGCGGGAGCCCACCACTTCTCCAAGACCTACGAGGAACACCAGGCGTTCATCGCCTCTTTGGGAGGCTGATATGAAGAAACTGGAATTGCTGAGCCCCGCGGGAGACATGGAGCGGCTCAAAATGAGCGTGCTCTACGGCGCGGATGCGGTGTATCTGGGGCTGACCAGCTTTGGGATGCGCTCCTTCGCCGGGAATTTCACCCCGGAGGAGCTGCCCCAGGCGGTCCGCTTTGCCCATTCGCGCGGGGTCAAGGTCCATGTGACCGTCAACACCATGCCCCGCAGCGGTGAAGTGGAGCAGCTCCCCGAATATCTGGAACGGATGGAGGATGCGGGGGTGGATGCCCTGATTCTGGCGGATCTGGGCGCCTTCACCCTGGCAGGGAAATACGCCCCCCATTGCCAGCGCCATATCTCCACCCAGCAGTCCGTAGCCAACTACGCCAGCGCCCAGGCCTGGTATGACCTGGGCGCCCAGCGGGTGGTGCTGGCCCGGGAGCTGAGCCTGGAGGAAATCCGGGTAATCCGTCAGAAAACCTCCCCGGAGCTGGAAATCGAAACCTTCGGTCACGGGGCCATGTGTGTCAGCTACTCCGGCCGGTGCCTGCTGAGCAACTATATGACGGGCCGTGACTCCAACCGTGGGGCCTGCGCCCAGCCCTGCCGCTACCGCTACGCCCTGATGGAGGAGAAGCGGCCGGGGGAATACTTCCCGGTGTTCGAGGACGAGCAGGGCACCTACATTCTCAATTCCCGGGACATGTGCATGATCGACCACCTGGACGATCTGATGGATGCCGGGGTGGACTGCATCAAGATCGAGGGCCGTGCCAAGTCCGCCTACTACGCCGCCGTGGTCACCGGAGCCTACCGCCACTGCATTGACGATGTTTTCGCGGGACGGCAGCCGGACCCCGTCTGGCGGGACGAAACCGAGCATGTGTCCCACCGGGTCTACTCCACCGGCTTCTACTATGGAGAGCCCGGGCAGTACACCGCCAATTCCCGTTACATCCGCTCCTGGCAGATTGTGGCCCGGGTGGAAAGCTGCGACGAAACCGGGCTTGCCCTGTGCAGCCTGAACAACAAGTTCCGGCAGGGGGATGCACTGGAGGCGGTGGGGCCGGATCTTCGTCCCTTCCCCTTCACCGCGGAGGACATCCGGGACGAAACCGGCGCGCCTCTGTCCGAGCCCCGCACGCCGCAAATGCGCTTCACCCTCCGCCTCCCCCGTCCCGTCCCCTCCTACACCCTCCTGCGCCGCGCGGTGGACCTCTCCGCCAAATAAAAAACGACCGATGAACCCAAAACCACGGTTCATCGGTCCTTTTCGTCCCCCCGTCAGAAGGAACGCAGGAGAAAGATAAATTGGCGTTTAGCACACTGAGAAAACGCTGTCATTGCGAGACCAGTCCGCTTAAGTGGTCGTGGCAATCCCCCGGATTTTCCACCCAGCCCCCATCCTTCCACCCAAGCTGTCATCCTGAGCGAGCGCAGCGAGTCGAAGGATCTACGCACGGAACGAAGCTGAAATGTGAACGAACACGCCAGATCCCTCGACTCGCTGCGCTCGCTCGGGATGACAGGAGGAAGAACAGGGGGATTGCCACGTCGCACGGCTTCCTCGCAATGACAGCGTTTTTTCGGGGCGCTAAACAACAATTTGTTGGTCCCTCCTGCGTACGGATTTGCAAAATAAAAACGCTGCCGGAAACGGCAGCGTAATTATCAGCCAGGAAATCAGACGGCTCGCTCCACCTTGTTGGAACGGAGGCATCTGGTACAAGCGTACACATGGCAGGGAGTTCCGTTAACGACAGCCTTGACCCGCTTCACATTGGGCTTCCAGGCACGGTTGGAACGTCTGTGGGAGTGGGAAACCTTAATACCGAAGGTCACGCCCTTGCCACAAAAATCACACTTCGCCATCTCATTGCACCTCCCATCCGAATGATCACTCAATAAATTACGCCCCCAACAGGCGCTTTGATATCATATCAGACATTTTGAAAAAATGCAAGCTTTATTTTACAAAAAAACCGATTTTTTCTCCGTCCCCGGAACTGCGGCGATTAATTGTTGTCTATAAAGTTATGCTGTCATTGCGAGCCAGTTCGCAAACTGGCGTGGCAATCCCCCGGCCCCATGGAACCAGGTAACAATTACCACCAAAAATCACGGTATTTTCCACTCTGTAGGGCAATAGTCGATACATTTTCCCTCTAACCGGGGGATTGCCACACCACTTAAGCGCACTGGTTCGCAATGACAGGAAACTTTAAACAAGTGCTGTAAACAACAATTTCCCTTTCCCCTCCCTCTTCCGGAATAAATCAAATATGGGTTGATAATTTCTCCCCAACCCGTTATAATATCCCCAAAAAAGAGAAAGTCAGGAGGCGTGGTTTCCCATGATCGATACCTACAGCGTATTGCTGACCACCCTTGTTAAGGAGTTTCATCTGGAGGTAGCCTACGCTTCCACAGATTATGCTTCCATCCGGCTGACGGTGGAGGATGTGGCCCGGCCCGGGCTTCAGCTGGCGGGATACTTTGACCATTTTGAACCCATGCGTTTGCAGGTCATGGGCAATGTGGAAATGAGCTACCTGGATAAGCTGACCCCCACGGAGCGCTCCGTGATCTTCGACCGGCTGTTCTCCTATAAATTCCCCGCCCTGCTCATTGCCCGGAACATTCCCCCGGATGAGCAGTGCATGGAAATGGCAAGAAAGCACAACATCACCATCCTCCGTTCCCCGGAACCCACCAGCGCCCTGGCTTCCACCATCATCACCTATCTGAAGGCTGCCCTGGCCCCCCGGATCACCCGGCACGGGGTTCTGGTGGAGGTTTATGGTGAGGGGATTCTTCTCATCGGCGACAGCGGCATCGGCAAAAGCGAGGCCGCCGTGGAGCTTCTCAAGCGTGGTCACCGGCTGATTGCGGATGATGCGGTGGAAATCAGGAAGGTATCCTCGGGCTCCCTGGTGGGCACCGCCCCGGAGCTGATCCGTAACTATATTGAGCTTCGGGGCATCGGCGTTATCAACGTGGCCAAGCTCTTCGGTGTCGGTGCCGTCCGCGGCGAGAACGAAATCAATCTTGTGGTGAAAATCGTCCCCTGGAACACCCTGGAGGTCTACGACCGCCTGGGGCTGGAGGAGCAGTATATGGAAATTCTGGGGGTCAATGTCCCCATGAACACCATCCCCATTACCCCAGGACGGAACCTGGCCATGATTCTGGAGGTTGCCGCCATGAATAACCGCCAGAAGAAGATGGGCTACAACGCAGCTCTGGAATTTACCGAGCAGATGGACCGGCACTTCGCCACCAACATGGGGAACGGGCAATGAAGGAACTGAGCATCGGACCCAACGATGCGGGCCAGCGCCTGGATCGCTTCCTGGCCAAGGCCGTTCCCCTGCTGCCCGCCTCCCTGGCCCAGAAATATATCCGCATCAAACGCATCAAGCGCAACGGCGCCCGGGTAGAGCGGGACACCCGGCTGACGGCAGGCGATGTGCTCCAGCTGTATATCAACGATGAATTCTTCGACAAGCCCCGGGAGGACAACGCCTATCTCACCGTAGCCTCCCCGAAGCTCACCGTTGTCTATGAGGACGACCAGATTCTCCTGGTGGACAAGCGACCCGGGCTTGCGGTGCACCCCCACGACGGGGCGGAGTACGGCCGCACCCTCATCGACCACATCCAGGCCTACCTGTATCAGAAGCGGGAGTGGAACCCCCGGGGGGAGAACGCCTTCACCCCCGCCCTGTGCAACCGGATTGACCGGAATACCGGAGGCATCGTCATCGCGGCAAAAACCGCCGAGGCTCTGCGGATCATGAATCAGAAAATCAAGGACCGGGAGCTGGACAAGCGGTATCTTGCCATTGTGGAAGGAACCCCCAAGCCCCGGGAAGGGGCATTAAAGGGGTATCTTTTCAAGGATGCCAGGAAAAATCGGGTTTTCGTCTCCGACACCCCCCAGCCCGGCGCCAAAACCTGTCAGACCAATTATAAAACCCTGGCCACCGCAAACGCCCTTTCCCTGGTGGAATGCGAGCTGATCACGGGCCGGACCCACCAGATCCGGGCCCAGTTTGCCCACGCGGGGCACCCCTTACTGGGGGACGGCAAATACGGCAAGCTGGACAAGCGCTTTGACCGAGATTACCAGGCCCTTTACTCCTACAAGCTGACCTTCCGCTTCACCACCGAGGCCGGAGCCCTGGAGCATCTGAACGGCAGAACCTTCCGGGTGGACAAGGTGGACTTCGTGGAGGAATACTTCCCGGGAACGCCCTTCCCCCGGGACTGAATTGGAGGAAATCCCCATGACCTTATTCATCACCAGCAGTCCCTTTGTGGATGGAGCTGACCGGGCAATTTTAAGCAGCGACAACGGCTTTCTTGACCGGCTTCGGGAGGCCCTGCCTCCGTTTCCCCGGTGTCTGTTCGTCTGCTCGGACCCTCAGCGCCATGACCTGACCTGCCGGTTCGGCGCGGATGTATTTTCCGCCTTTGCCGAAGCCGGGATCTGCTTCAGCAGTTACAGCATTCTCGACGGGGAAACCGCCGAGTACGCCGAAGAACTGGTATCCGAAAGCGATTTTCTGGTGCTTGCCGGAGGCCACGTACCCACCCAGAACGCTTTCTTCCGGGACATTCACCTGCGGGAAATTCTGGAGGGCTTTTCCGGCGTGGTCATGGGCATCAGCGCGGGCAGCATGAACTGCGCGGACGAAGTCTATGCCCAGCCGGAGGAGGAGGGGGAATCCTCCCCGGACTTCCCCCGGTTTCTCCCCGGCCTGGGGCTTACCGATGTGAATATCCTGCCCCACTATCAGAAGGTGAAGGACAATATTCTGGACGGACTGCGGCTGTTTGAGGACATCACCTACGCCGACAGCCTGGGCCACTGCTTCTTCATCCTGCCCGACGGAAGCTATTTTTATCAGGATGACGACTGTCTGCTCCTCTTTGGCAAGGGCTTCCGCCTGAAGAACGGCATTCTGGAGCAGCTCACCGATGATGGACAGTGTCTGGATATGTCCCTGCTTGAGGAATAACCACCCCCAAAGCGCACAAATTGGTGTTTGGCGATTTTGTACGCATTGCGTTTTTACTGTAGGGGAGCCATTCATGGCTCCCGTGACGCAGTACGTTTTCGCCGAAATGCTCATATAATCGGTACATTTCACCGCCGGGAGCCATGAATGGCTCCCCTACAGAGTAATTCCAGGATTTCCAAAACGTCTCGACAAACACCAATTTATCGTCCCACTCTCCCTCCAAAAAACGTCGCGCCGTTTGCTTCTTTTCGAAGCGACGGCGCGGCGTTATGATTTTTGATAAAACACACTCTTCACGGATTTCTCTGCTCCGGGTTTTCCTCCAGAATCAGCTTCAGGGCTGCCTCGATGGTCTTTTGCCTTATTTCCTCCCGGCTGCCGGTAAAATAGCAGGCAATTACTTTGGCCTTACATCCGTCCTCATATCCGATGAACACGGTGCCTACGGGATTTCCGAACTCGTCACCTCCTGGGCCCGCCAGGCCGGTGACGGAAACCGCCGCGTCCGCCTGCAGCAGGCTTCGCGCGCCGGAGGCCATGGCGGCGGCGGTTTGGGCCGATACGGCGCCGTATCTGTCCAGAATCTCCTCCGGGACCCGCAGTACCGTGTGCTTGACCCAGTTGGTATAGCTGATGACCCCGCCCTTATAAACCGAAGAGCTTCCCGGCACGGCGGTGAGGGCCGCGCCGATGCCGCCCCCGGTCAGGCTTTCGGCGGTAACCAGGGTTTTCCCCCGGAGCCGCTCCAGCACCTCACAGCAGCGCGTCATCATCGCCCGCCACCTTGATCTTTTCCACACCGGCCAGGGCCCGCTCCATCAGCGCCTCCCGGTCCAGATTCTTTTCCGCGTTTTGTAGCTGCCCCAGGGTGGGCTTGGTCTTGGGATGCTTGGGGGTAAACACCGTGCAGCAGTCCTCGTAGGGCAGAATGGAGGTCTCCAGCGTGCCGATTTTCCGGGCGATGGTTACGATTTCCTCCTTGTCCATGCCAACCAGCGGCATAAAAATCGGCATATCCACCACCGCGCCGGTGACGGTCATGGCCTCCATGGTCTGGGAAGCCACCTGCCCCAGGTTCTCTCCCGTAATCAGCGCTCCACAGCCGTCGTGCCTGGCAATCCGCTGGGAAATCTCCATCATGAATCGGCGCATGACCAGGGTGAAGTATTCTTCGGGGCAGTTATCCCGGATGGCCTCCTGAATCTCCGTGAAGGGCACCACATTCACGGTCATCTTCCCGGAGTATTTGGCCACCAGTCTTGCCAGCTCCACCACCTTGTCCTTGGCAAGCTGGGAGGTGTAGGGGTAGGAGAAGAAATGCACCGCCTCAATCTCCACGCCCCGCTTGGCAATCATATAGGCCGCCACCGGGGAATCGATGCCGCCGGAGAGCAGGCACATGGCCCGTCCCCCCACGCCGGTGGGCAGTCCCCCCGCTCCCGGCTCCGCGGGCCCGTGGACATAGGCGGCAAAATCCCGCACCTCCACATAGACGGTGTAGTCCGGATGGTGTACATCCACCGCCACACCCGGATGGGCCTCCGCCAACCGCCCGCCGATCTCCTGGGAGATCTGGATGGAGGTCATGGGGAAAGCCTTGTCGGAGCGCTTGGACTCCACCTTGAAGGACTTGGCGCAGTCCAGATCGTCGCCCAGATAGTTCTCGATGGCCTCGAAAATGGCATCCAGATTCTTTTCGCAGGGACGGCAGCGGCACAGACTCACCACGCCGAAGATGCTCCGGCAGGCCTCCCAGGCCCCGTCCACGTCCGCCAGTTCGTCCTTTGGCTCCACATAGACCGTGGACTGCATGATATACACATCAAACTCGCCGAACTTCTTCATTCTCCTGCGGACATTCTGCCGCAGCCTGGACTCAAACTGCCGCTTGTTCGCCCCCTTCAGAACGATCTCTCCCAGCTTCAGAAGGAAAATCTCTTTCATAACCATACCTCGTTGTATCAGATTCAAAAATTAGCAGGACAATAAATTGTTGTTTACAGTTTTCAAACGCACTTCGTCCTTACTGTAGGGGAGCCA